>PQAH01000252.1 GCA_003105195.1 Bradyrhizobiaceae bacterium | reverse complement strand
TGCGGCAGGTCTATCTGAAGAGCGATAATGCAGAGCAACGGGAAGGGAGCGTAACATGAGACAGATGATGGCCCTCTTGGGCACGCTGGCTCTCGCCGGCCTATTTGGAATGACGGGTTCCGCGTCGGCTCAGCAACCCGCACAGGGCGAGCCCTACCGCATCGGAATCATCCTGCCGATGACCGGCACGACCGCCGACTACGGCGCCGACTTCAATCGCGGCGCACTGCTCGCGGAAGAAGAGATCAACGCGGCGGGCGGCATCAACGGCCGGCCGATCAAGCTCGTCCATGGCGACAGCAAGAACTCCCCGCGCGACGGTGTGGCCGAATTCCGCCGGCTTGTCGATGTCGAGAAGATTCCCGCGATGATTTCCACGATGACGGGCGTCATCGTCCCGCAGTTTCCGCTTTCGCGCGAGACCGGCGTGCCGATGATCTGCGTCGGCGCGATCACGCCGGAAATCCGCAAGGGCGGTCCGACCGTCTTTTCGAACTATCCGCTCGCGGACGACGAGGAGAAGGAGATCGCCGAGTACATCATCAAGAAGCTCGGCCACAAGACCGCGGCGATCGTCTACGAGAACAGCTCTTATGGAAAGACGCTGAGCTCGATCTTCATCGAAGAATTCAAGAAGATGGGCGGGACGATCCTCGCCGAAGAGGTGATCGAGAAAGGCGGCCGCGACTTCCGTTCCCAGATGACGCGGATCGGCGCAACCAATCCGCCCGTCACGGTGACTTACGCCTACTATGCGGAAGGAGGTCTGATCGTGCGCCAAGCGGCCGAACTCGGCATCAAGACGCAGTTCATCAGCCACGGCTCGATCCAGAACAACTCCTTCGCCGAGATCGCCGGTCCGGCAGCCGAAGGCTTCATCAGCGGCTCTCCGAGCTGGGATGTCGCCGAGCCGCAGGTGAAGGCTTATCTCGAGCGCTATCGCAAGAAATACAATCGTGAGTCCGATCTCTACGGCCCGTACTTCTATGACGCCGTGAAGCTCTATGCAGAAGCGATCAAGCGCGGAGGCTATAGCAGGGAAGGCATCATCAAGGGCCTGAAGGAGATCAAGGACTTCCAGGGCGTGGTCGGTAAGATGGGATTCGATCACGGCAACGTCGTGCTGCTGCCGCTCCGCTTCGTGAAGTTCCAGGGAGGAAAATGGACTCCGATCCCGAAGTAGCGCGGTCGCGCATCTGAAGCGGTACCGGGCGATGCGCTGCCTTGCCCGGCACCTCGTATGACGGCCGACGAGCATTGAGCGATGCCGTACACCGATCACACGATCGAGGTGCGCGGAACCCGCATCCGGCTGATGCGCGGCGGCAAGGGACCGCCGCTCGTCTTCTTGCACGGTGCGAGCGGCCATGTCGGATGGCTGCCGTTCCTGGAACGCCTGTCGCAGGACTTTGACGTCATCGCGCCCGAGCATCCCGGGTTCGGCGCCTCCGATGATCCGGCCTGGCTCGATCGCACCGGCGATCTTGCGTTCTTCTACCTCGATATGATGCAGGCTTTGAAGCTTGACGGCGTCCACCTGATGGGTACGTCGCTCGGCGGCTGGGCCGCCGCGGAACTTGCCATCCGCAACACGGCGCGGCTTGCCAGCCTGACCCTGGTGTGTGCGGTCGGGATCGCCGCCGACGGCGTCGCGATAGACGATGTTTTCCGCATGAGCCCGGAGGAGAACGCGCGCCGCTTCTACTACGACCCCGCACGAATCTCTCGGCGCCTGGACGGACTGGCGAAGGCCGATGCGCGCACATTGGCACGCAATCGGAGCATCGTTGTGCGCCTCGGCTACCCGCGCTTTCTCAATCCAGATCTTGCGAAGTGGCTGCACCGCATCGATGTGCCGACACTGCTGCTGTGGGGAGAGAACGACGGACTGGTGCCGCCGCGCTTTGGCGCAGCTTACGAAAAGCTGATTCCATTCGCGAAACTTGTGGTGATCACGGCGGCGGGGCACGCCCCGTTCGAGGAGCAGCCAGACGCGTTTCTCCGAGCCTTCGGCGACTTCCTCTTGGAGGCGAAGATCGCGCCGCCCGACCTCGCCGGCACCTAGCCATGTGGTCACGATCGGCCCGGCTCGCCCGCGCTCACGCGGCCTTGGCGCGCTCGGCGATCTGGACGAGGCGGCGCAGGATCGCGGTGGTGCCCTTCAGGCGCTGCGCGGGCTTCGCCCAGTCGGCGAAGAACACGACCTTCATGTCGGGGCGCACGCGCGCGTCCGCCCCCTGCTCGCGGATGAAGGCGACCAGCCCTTCCGGATTGGCGAAGGAGCTGTCGCGGAAGGAGATCACTGCGCCCTTGGGGCCTGTGTCGATCTTCTCGACATTGGCGCGGCGGCAGAGCGCCTTGATGGCGACGATCTTCAGAAGGTGATCGACCTCCTCGGGCGCCGGGCCGAAGCGGTCGACGAGCTCGGCCGCGAAGCCGTCGATCTCGCTCTCCTCCTCGATCCCGGCGAGGCGCCGGTAGAGGCCGAGGCGCACCGAGAGGTCGGCCACGTAGTCCTCCGGGATCAGCACCGGCGTGCCGATGGTGATCTGCGGCGACCAGCGGTCGGCGACCGGCTCGGCGATACCGGCCTTCAGGCTCATCACGGCCTCCTCCAGCATCTGCTGGTAGAGCTCGAAGCCGACCTCCTTGATGTGGCCGGACTGCTCCTCGCCCAGGAGGTTGCCGGCGCCGCGGATGTCGAGGTCGTGGGAGGCGAGCTGGAAGCCCGCCCCCAGCGTGTCGAGGGACTGCAGCACCTTGAGCCGCTGCTCGGCCTGCGGGGTGATCCCCTTCTCGGCCGGCAGGGTCAGCAGCGCATAGGCGCGGGTCTTCGCGCGCCCCACCCGGCCGCGCAGCTGGTAGAGCTGGGCGAGGCCGAAGCGGTCGGCGCGGTGCACGATCAGCGTGTTGGCGTTCGGGATGTCGAGGCCGGATTCGACGATCGTGGTCGACAGCAGCACGTCGTACTTGCCGTCGTAGAAGGCCGTCATGATGTCGTCGAGCACGCCCGCCGCCATCTGCCCGTGGGCCACCGCGACGCGGACCTCGGGCACGGTCTTGTCGAGGAACTCCCTGGCGCCGGCGAGGTCCTCGATGCGCGGGCAGACATAGAAGGCCTGGCCGCCGCGGTAGCGCTCGCGCAGCAGCGCCTCGCGGATGGTGAGCGGGTCGAACGGGCTGACGAAGGTGCGCACCGCGAGCCGGTCGACCGGCGGCGAGGCGATGATCGAGAGGTCGCGCACGCCGGTCATGGCGAGCTGCAGGGTGCGCGGAATCGGCGTCGCAGTGAGCGTGAGCACGTGCACCTCGGCGCGCAGCTTCTTGAGCTTCTCCTTGTGGGCGACGCCGAAGTGCTGCTCCTCGTCGACGATGATGAGGCCGAGATCCTTGAACCTGATCGCCTTGCCGAGCAGCGCGTGGGTGCCGATCACGATGTCGACGGTGCCGTCGGCGAGCCCCTGCTTCACCCGCGCGAGCTCCTGGGACGAGAGCAGGCGCGAGGCCTGCCCGACATGCACCGGGAAGCCGCGGAAGCGCTCCGCGAAGGTCCGGGTGTGCTGGCGCGCGAGCAGCGTGGTCGGCACCACCACGGCCACCTGCTTGCCGTTCATGGCGGCAACGAAGGCGGCGCGCAGCGCCACCTCGGTCTTGCCGAAGCCGACGTCGCCGCACACCAGGCGGTCCATGGGGCGGCCCGAGCCGAGGTCGTCGAGGGTGGCGTTGATCGCCGCCTCCTGGTCCTCGGTCTCCTCGTAGGGGAAGCCGGCGCAGAACTCGTCGTAGAGGCCGTGGCCGACCGCGAGCCGCGGCGCCTCGCGCAGCTGCCGCTCGGCCGCGATCTTGATCAGCTCGCCCGCGATCTCGCGGATGCGGCTCTTGAGCCTCGCCTTGCGGGTCTGCCAGCCGGCGCCGCCCAGGCGGTCGAGCTCGACGGTCGCCTCCTCGGAGCCGTAGCGCGACAGGAGCTCGATGTTCTCCACCGGCAGGAACAGCCGGTCGCCGCCGTGATAGTGCAGCTCCAGGCAATCGTGGGGCGCGCCCGCGGCCTCGATGGTCTTGAGCCCCGCGAAGCGGCCGATGCCGTGGTCGACATGCACCACGAGGTCGCCGAGCGAAAGGCTGGTCGCCTCGGCGATGAAATCCTCGGCCTTGCGCGCCGGCCGGCGCCGCCGCACCAGGCGGTCGCCGAGGATGTCCTGCTCGCCGACGACCGCGAGATCGGCGGCCTCGAAGCCGGTCTCGAGGCCGAGCACCGCCAGCGCCACGTCCGGCTCCGGCCGGCTCCGCGCCTCCGGGAAGTCGGCGACATCGGCGAGGTTGGGGAGCCCGTGGTCGGCGAGCACGTGGCGCATGCGCTCGCGCGAGCCCTCGCTCCACATCGCGATGACCACCCGCTTGCCGTCGCGCTGCAGGCCCTGCACGTGGCGCGTGACCGCGTCGAAGACGTTCGCCTCGGTCTCGACGCGCTCGGCCGCGAAGGTGCGGCCCTGGCGCGTGCCGACGTCGATCGCGTCCGCGGTCGCGTCGGGGAGCGCGAAGGGCGTGAGGCGCACGAGCGCGGAGCGGTCGAGCCGCGCGCGCCACGCGGCCGGGTCGAGATAGAGCCGGTCGGGCGGCAGCGGCTTGTAGGGCGCGCCGCCGCCGTCGAGCGGCTGCCGGCGCGCCTCGTAGTAGTCGGCGATCTGCGCCAGGCGCTCGCCGGCGGCGTCCTCGGCGAGCGGCTCGAGCACCACCGGCGTGTTGTCGAGATAGTCGAACAGGGTGTCGAGCCGCGCGTGGAACAGCGGCAGCCAGTGCTCCATGCCGGGGAAGCGCCGGCCTTCGCTGACGGCCGCGTAGAGCGCATCGTCGGTCGCGACCCCGAAGGCCTCGACGTAGCCGCTGCGGAACCGGCGGATGGTCTCGCTGGTGAGCTGGAACTCGGCGACCGGCACCAGGTCGAGCGCGCGCATCTGGCCCGAAGTGCGCTGGCTCTCGGCGTCGAAGCTGCGGATCGATTCCAGGGTGTCGCCGAAGAAGTCGAGGCGGACCGGGTCGCCGATGCCGGGCGGAAAGAGATCGATGATGCCGCCGCGCACCGCGTACTCGCCGGCCTCGCGCACCGTGGAGGCGCGCGTGTAGCCGTTGAGCTCGAGCCACTCGACCACGCTCTCCATGGCGATCATGTGGCCGGGCGCGGCCGAGAACGACTGCGTGGCGACCAGCTCGCGCGCGGGCACGCGCTGGAGCGCGGCGTTGACCGTGGTGAGCAGCACCGAGGGGCGGTCACGGCCCTTCAGGCGCGAGAGGCGGGAGAGCGCGGTCATGCGCTGCGCGACCACGCCGGCATGCGGCGAGACGCGGTCGTAGGGCTGGCAGTCCCAGGCCGGGAACTCGGAGACCGCGAGGTCGGGCGCGAAGAAGGCGAGCGCGCGGGCGAGCTGCGCCATGCGCGGCCCGTCGCGGCAGATCACCACCAGGCTGGTCGCCGGGGCGTCGGCGCGCGCCGCGACCGCGCGCGCGAGATCGCCGAGGACGAGGCCCTCGGCGCCGTCGGCGACGCTCGCCAGCGTCAGCGCGCGCCCGGGCGCGATCCGGTCGGCGGGAGATCTCGTGGCCGGCTTCGCCATCACGCGCGCCGATCGCCGAGGTGGAAGCTCTGCAGGCGCCGGAACAGGGCCGTGTCGTAGCTTTCGGGCGCGGGATATTCGCGCGTGATCCAGGCGAGGAGATCGCGGTCCGGGACCTCGGTCAGGCGCTCGAGCTCGGCGAGCTCGCCGTCGGTCAGGGAGGCGATCTCGGCGTCCGCGAAGCGGCCCATGATCAGGTCCATCTCCCGGATGCCGCGATGCCAGCAGCGGAACAGCAGCCGGCGCCGGCGCGTGTCCAACCCCTCGCTCGATCGTGTGGTTCCGCCCATGCCGCCAAGCCCCGCAACCTAGCCCCGTAACGCCGAAAGCCCGGACGGGCCGGGCGCGGCTGATATAGCGAGTGTGGCTCCCGATGTCAGCGGCGCGCGGATCACTTTCGGTGCATTGCGGGTGTCGTGCCGGCGCCGGCTTGCGCCTCGCCGGCCACGCCGTCAGCATCGAGCGAAACCAGAGTCACCTCATGCGTCCGTCGCGGCTCGACCCCCTGTTCGCCTCGCTCCCGAGCCTCCCGGGCATCGGGCCGAAGCTCGAGAGGCTGTTCCGCCGCCTGCTCGGCCGCGAGGACGGCGCGCGGGTGATCGATCTCCTGTTCCACCTGCCGACGGGCGTCGTCGACCGGCGGGCGCGCCCGAAGCTCGCCGAGACCGTGCCCGACACGGTCGCGACCGTGCGCGTCACCGTCGACCGCCACCGCCCGCCGCCGCCGAACCGGCCGCGCGCGCCCTACCAGATCCACGCCAGCGACGAGACCGGCGACCTCATCCTCACCTTCTTCAACGCCCGGCGCGACTACCTCGAGAAGCTGCTGCCGGTCGGCGAGACCCGGTACGTGTCGGGCATCATCGCGCTCTATGATGGCATGCGCCAGATGGTGCACCCGGACCGCGTGGTGTCGGAGGCCGACCTGGCGAGCCTGCCGCTCGTCGAGCCGGTCTATCCGCTGACCGAAGGGCTCGGCGTCAACCAGGTGCGCAAGGCCGTGCAGGCCGGGCTCGCCAAGGTGCCCGAGCTGCCGGAATGGCAGGACGCGGCCTGGCTATCGGCGCACAAATGGCCGTCGTTCACGGCGGCGCTCGACGGCCTGCATCATCCGGGCGATCCGGCCGAGCTGCGGCCCGAGGGCGCGGCCTGGTCGCGCCTCGCCTATGACGAGCTGCTGGCGGGCCAGCTCGCGCTGGCGCTGGTGCGCGCCCATATGCGGCGCCCGGCCGGCCAGGCGACCGCCGGCGACGGCCGCCTGCGGCAGGCGATCGTCGAGGCCCTGCCCTATTCGCTGACCGCCTCGCAGGCGCGCGCCGACGCGGAGATCGTCGCGGATCTCGGCCGCCCGCTGCGCATGCTGCGGCTGCTGCAGGGCGACGTCGGCTCGGGCAAGACCGTGGTGGCGCTGCTGGCGGCCGCCGCCGTGATCGAGGCCGGGCGGCAGGCCGCGCTGATGGCGCCGACCGAGATCCTGGCGCGCCAGCACCTGAAGACCATCGGCCCGCTCGCGGATACGGCGGGACTGCGGGTCGCGCTCTTGACCGGCCGCGAGCGCGGCCGCGAGCGCGCCGACCTGCTCGATCGCCTCGCGGCGGGCGAGATCGATCTCCTGATCGGCACCCACGCGCTGTTCCAGGAGGAGGTCGCGTTCCGCGACCTCGCGCTCGCGATCGTCGACGAGCAGCACCGCTTCGGCGTGCACCAGCGCCTGGCGCTGGCGCAGAAAGGCGCGGCCGTCGACGTGCTGGTGCTCACCGCGACGCCGATCCCGCGTACGCTGGTGCTCGCCTATTTCGGCGACATGGACGTCTCGCAGCTGCGCGAGAAGCCGGCCGGTCGGCAGCCCGTGGACACGCGCGCGGTGCCGCTCGACCGGCTCGCGGAGGTGGTCGAGGCGGTCGGCCGCGCGGTCGCGCGGGGCGAGCGGGCCTACTGGGTCTGCCCGCTGATCGAGGAGTCCGAGACC
Organism: Bradyrhizobiaceae bacterium; assembly: GCA_003105195.1. Taxonomy (GTDB): domain Bacteria; phylum Pseudomonadota; class Alphaproteobacteria; order Rhizobiales; family Xanthobacteraceae; genus FEB-22. Next base: position 4,588 of record PQAH01000252.1, on the reverse strand, counting down.
GGCGATCTCGCGGCCGCGCAGGACCGGTTCGAGGCGTTGCGCGCCCGCTTCGGCAGCGACGTCGACCTGGTGCACGGCCGCCTGCGCGGCGCCGAGAAGGACGCCGCCATGGCGCGCTTCGCGGCCGGCGAGACGCGGCTCCTGGTCGCGACCACCGTGATCGAGGTCGGCGTCGACGTGCCGGAGGCGACCGTGATGGTGATCGAGCATGCCGAGCGCTTCGGGCTCGCGCAGCTGCACCAGCTGCGCGGGCGCATCGGCCGCGGGCGCGCGCGCTCCACCTGCCTGCTGCTCTATCGCGCGCCGCTGGGCGAGACCGCCAAGGCGCGCATCGCCATCATGCGCGAGACCGAGGACGGCTTCCGGATCGCCGAGGAGGACCTCCGCTTGCGCGGCGAAGGCGACGTGCTGGGGGTGCGCCAGAGCGGCATGCCGGGCTTCCGGGTGGCGCGCATCGAGGTGCACGGCGCGCTGCTCGAGCCGGCGCGCAAGGACGCGCAGCTGACGCTCGCGCGCGACCCGAGCCTGACCTCGGAGCGCGGCGAGGCGCTGCGCCACCTGCTCTATCTGTTCGAGCGCGACGAGGCGATCCGGCTCTTGCGGGCGGGGTGACCTACTCCGCGGCAGTCGGCGTGCGGCGCACCGTGCGCGCGAGACGGGCGGCTTCGGCGAGCGCGGCGAGCCGCTTCTGGCCGTTGCCGCCGGGCTGGATCATGCCGGCCGTCATGATCAGCTTGGCCGCGTCCTCGACCGGGATGTCGAGCTCGATCACCTCGCTGCGCGGCACATAGAAGAAGAAGCCGGTCGTGGGATTGGGCGTGCAGGGCAGGAATACCGAGACGTGCTCCTCCTCGCTCGGCAGGCGATGCTCGATGTCCGCCCCGGGCGGCGTGGAGATGAACACCAGCGACCACATGCCGGGAGCCGGGAACTCGACCAGCGCGACCTTGCGGAAGCTCGAGCCCGACTTGGAGAACAGGGTCTCGAACACCTGCTTCAGGCCGCGGTAGAGGGGCCGCACGATGGGCATCCGCTCGAGCAGCATCTCGCCCGCCTCGACGAGCGTGCGCCCGACCAGGTTCGCGGTAAGAAATCCGAGCAATGTCAATGAGATGAATGCGATAATTAAACCAAGGCCCGGGACATTGACCGGCAAGTAGGTCTCGGGGCGGTACATCACCGGGATGAACGGGCGCACCAGGTCGTCCACCCAGTTCACGAAGGACCAGATCAGCCAGAACGTGATGGCGACCGGACCCGCGACGATCACGCCGGTGAGGAACCAGGTGCGGATGCGCCCGCCGACGCTCTGGTGCACGACGGGGTCCGCCGCCTCGGCCATGGCCAGGGGGGCCGAGGAGTCGCCGTTCGATGTCTCTGGGGTGGTCATCCGGCCCATCTCGGGGAAAACGCGATCCCCTTGCATATAGGTGCGAATTCGCGCGCCGCACTACCGCTATTCGACGGTGACGGATTTCGCAAGGTTGCGCGGCTGGTCGACATCCGTCCCCATGACGACGGCCGTGTGATAGGCGATCAGCTGCACGGGGATCGCATAGACCAGCGGCGTCACGGTCGCGGACATCTCGGGCAGCGTCAGGGTGACCATGGAGTCGACGGTCGCCTCGGCGGCGCCCCGGGCGTCGGTCACCAGGATGATCCTGCCGCCGCGGGCCGCGACCTCCTGCATGTTGGAGACGGTCTTCTCGAACACCCGGTCGTGCGGCGCGATGACGATCACCGGCATGGTCTCGTCGATCAGCGCGATCGGGCCGTGCTTGAGCTCGCCCGCCGCATAGCCCTCGGCGTGGATGTAGGAGATCTCCTTGAGCTTGAGCGCGCCTTCCAGCGCGAGCGGGAACGAGGTCCCGCGGCCCAGATAGAGGACGTCGCGACACTTGGCGAGGTCGCGCGCGAGCCGCTCGATCTCGGGCTCGAGGGCGAGCGCCGCCGCCATGTGGCGCGGCACCTCGATCAGGGCGCGCACGAGCTTGCGCTCGTCGTCCTCGGAGAGCACGCCGCGGGCGCGCCCGGCCGCGATCGCGAGGCAGGCGAGCGCCGCGAGCTGGCACGTGAAGGCCTTGGTGGAGGCGACGCCGATCTCGGGGCCGGCGAGCGTCGGCATCACGGCGTCGCTCTCGCGCGCGATGGTCGAGCTCGGCACGTTCACGATCGAGAGCACGTGCTGCTCGTGCTCCCTGGCGTAGCGCAGCGTCGCCAGCGTGTCGGCGGTCTCGCCGGACTGCGAGATGAACACCGCGAGGTCGCCCGGCTTGAGCGGCGCCTCGCGGTAACGGAACTCGGAGGCGACGTCGATCTCGACCACCAGGCGGGCGAAACGCTCGAACCAGTACTTGGCGACCAGCCCCGCGAAATAGGCGGTGCCGCAGGCAGAGATCGCGATGCGGTCGATGCGCCGGAAGTCGAACGGCAGCGCGTCAGGCAGGCGCACGCGCTCCGCGCCCATGTCGAGATAGTGCGCCAGCGTGTGGCCGACCACCTCGGGCTGCTCGTGGATCTCCTTGGCCATGAAATGCCGGTGATTGCCCTTGTCGACGAGGAGCGCGGAGGCGCTCGACTTGACGACGGGCCGCGCGACGCGGCGGCCGGTGGCGTCGTGCACCTCGGCGCTCTTGCGATCGAGCACCACCCAGTCGCCGTCCTCGAGATAGCTGATCGTGTCCGTGAACGGGGCGAGCGCGATGGCGTCGGAGCCGAGATACATCTCGCCCTTGCCGTAGCCGACCGCGAGCGGCGAGCCCTTGCGCGCGCCGATCAGCAGGTCGTCCTCGCCGTCGAACAGGAAGGCGAGCGCGAAGGCGCCGCGCAGGCGCGGCAGCGCGGCCGCGACCGCCTCGGCGGGGGTGTGGCCCTTCGCGAGCTCGACGGAGACGAGGTGCGCCACCACCTCGGTGTCGGTCTCGGTCGCGAACTTCGCGCCGGCCGCTTCCAGCTCGTCGCGCAGCTCGCGGAAGTTCTCGATGATGCCGTTGTGGACCACCGCCACGCGCTCGGTCGCGTGCGGATGGGCGTTCACCTCGTTCGGCCGCCCGTGGGTCGCCCAGCGGGTGTGGCCGATGCCGATGATGCCGTCGAGGGGCTCGCGCGCGAGCCGCTGCTCCAGGTTCTTCAGCTTGCCCTCGGCGCGGCGCCGCGCCAGGTGGCCGTGCTCGAGCGTGGCGACGCCGGCGGAATCGTAGCCGCGGTATTCCAGGCGCTTGAGCGCATCCACGAGCTGGCCCGCGACCGGCTCGCGCCCCAGGATCCCGACGATACCGCACATGCTCGGAAACGCTCCTCCCCTGGCCCCCGTGATCTACCGGACCACCGGTTTAAACGTCGCTAAGATCGCGACGGAAATCACAATCCATTGCGCCTTATGACAAATCTCCGGCGCAGCCGCGCCCTCAGCCCTTCTTGCCGGCCTCGCCCTTGCGCGCCCAGCCTTCCTTGACGACCTGGCGGCCGCGCCCGAGCGCCAGCGCGCCGGAGGGCACGTCGTCGGTGATCACCGAGCCCGAGCCCACATAGGCGTTGTCGCCGATGGCGACGGGGGCGACCAGCGCCGAGTTGGAGCCGATGAAGGCGCCGGCGCCGATGTCGGTCCTGTGCTTGGCGGTGCCGTCGTAGTTGCACGTGATGGTGCCGGCGCCGACATTGGCGCCGGCGCCGACGCGGGCGTCGCCGATGTAGCTCAGGTGGTTGGCCTTGGCGCCGGCCTCGATCTCGGCGGCCTTCACCTCGACGAAATTGCCGATCCGGGTCTTCGGCCCGAGGCGCGTGCCGGGGCGCAGCCGCGCATAGGGTCCGACCGAGGCGCCCGCCCCGACATGGGCGCCCTCGAGATGCGAGAAGGCGTGGATCACGGCGCCCGCCTCGACGGTCACGCCGGGACCGAACACCACGTAAGGCTCGATGGTGACATCGGGCGCGAGCCGCGTGTCGGCCGCGAGGAACACGGTCTCGGGCGCCACCATGGTGACGCCGGCCTCGAGCGCCGCGGCGCGCAGGCGCCGCTGCATCGCGGCCTCGGCTTCGGCGAGCTGCGCCTGCGTGTTGATCCCGCGCACTTCGTCCTCCGTGGTCTCGAGCGCGACCGCCTTGAGCCCCATGGCGCGGGCGATCGCCACCGCGTCGGTGAGGTAGAACTCCTTGTTGGCATTGCGATCGCCGATCCTGTCCAGGATCTCCAGGGCCGGGGCTCCCGCGAGCGCCATCAGGCCGCCATTGCAGAACGCGATCGCGCGCTCGGCGCGGCTCGCGTCCTTCTCCTCGCGGATCGCGACCAGGCCCTCGGCATCGGTGATCAGCCGGCCATAGCCGGTCGGGTCGGCGGGCCGGAAGCCGAGCACCGCGATCGCCGCGCCTTCGGCGAGCGCCCCGCGCAGGCGGGCGAGCGTCTGCGGACCGACCAGCGGCGTGTCGCCGAAGATCACGAGCACGTCGTCGGCGCCGCGTGCGAGCGCCGCGCGCGCCTGCAGCACCGCATGCGCGGTGCCGCGCCGGTCCGCCTGCACGAACACCTCGGCCTCGGGCGCGAGACGGCGCGCCTCGGCCGCGACGTCCTCGCGGCCCGGACCGACCACCA
>PQAH01000251.1 GCA_003105195.1 Bradyrhizobiaceae bacterium | reverse complement strand
CGCCGCGCTCGGTGAACTTCACGGCATTGCCGAGGAGGTTGAACAGGATCTGGCGCACGCGCGTCGGGTCGCCGACCAGCGCGTCGTCGGAGCCCGGGTCGATCTCGACGTCGAGCGAGAGGCCCTTGGTCACGGTCTGGCGCCGGAAGGTGCTGGCGACGCCGTCGATCAGGCCCGAGAGCGAGAACGCGGTCTCCTCGAGCTCCAGCCGGCCGGCCTCGATCTTGGAGAAGTCGAGCACGTCGTCGATGATGCGCAGGAGCGACTGCGCCGAATCGCGCATGGTCTCGACGGTGCGGCGTTGCGCTTCGTTGAGGCCCTGGCGCTGCAGCACGTCCATCATGCCGAGCACGCCGTTCATGGGCGTGCGGATCTCGTGGCTCATGGTGGCGAGGAAGGTCGACTTGGCCTGGTTCGCGGCCTCGGCGTCCGCGCGGTCGCGCTCGGCTGCGTCGCGCGCGTCCTCGGCCGCCTCCTTGGCGCTCGCGAGCGCCTCCTCGCGGTCCTTGAGCTCGGTGATGTCGCGGTAGACGCCGAGCAGGCCGCCGTCGGCGAGCGGCTTGAAGTTGAACTCGATGAAGCGCCCGCCGGCGGTGCGGCGCTCGTAGCGGTTGCCGCCCGGCTTGCGCATGCGCGCCGCCACCTCCTTCACGGTCCGCTCCACGTCGTCGACGGGGCCGAAGTCGCCGCGCTCGACCTGGAAGCGGATGATGTCGGTGCCGGAGGCGCCCGGATAGGCGACGTCGGGCGTGAAGCGCTGGAAGCGCATGAGCTGCTGGTTGACGAACTTCCAGCGGAATTCCTCGTCGAACAGCATCACGCCGTCGCTCATGTTGTCGAGCACGGTCTGCATGATGCCGCGGGTGCGCTCGACGTCGTCGCGCGCGGCTTCCGCGGCCTCCTTGGCGGCGGCGAGCGCCGCCTCGCGCTCCTTGAGCTCGGTCACGTCGCGGCAGATGGCGAGCAGGCCGCCGTCGTCCAAGGGCGTGAAAGTGAACTCGATATGACGGCCCGTGACGGTGCGTCGCGCGAACCGGGTTCCGCCGGGCCTCGTCACGACCGCGATGCGCTCCTCGACCTTGCGCTCGATGTCGTCATAGGGGCCGAAATCGCCGCGGCGGATCTGGAAGCGCAGCAGCTCCTGGCCGGGCGTGCCGGGACGCATCAACTCCGGCGGATACTGCTGGAACTCGATCAGCTGGCGATTGGCGAAACGCAGCCGGAAGTTGCGGTCGAGCAGCATCACCCCGTCATGCATGTTCTCCAGGATGGTCTGCATGACCTCATGGGCGCGCGCGACGTCGCGATGCGCCGCCGAGGCCTCGGCCTTGGCGTTCTGGAGCTGGCGCGCGCGCTCGCGCTCCTCGGTGATGTCGCCCATGGCGCCGACGATCCGGCGCGCTCGACCGCCGGGACCGCGGATCGCGATGCCGTGCTGGCGTGCCCAGCGCCAGCTGCCGTCCGCCGAGCGGTAGCGGAACTCGCACTGGAAGCGCGGGGACTCGCCGCGGAAATGGGCGACGATCGCCTCGCGGTACTGCGGCCGATCGTCCGGATGAATGAAGTCGGCGATGTCGGTGCGCGCCGGGTCGTCGGGTGCCATGCCGAGCATCACGCGCAGCCACGGTGAGAAATAGACCGTGTCGGCATCGAGGTCGGCGTCGTAGACGCCCTCGTTGATGGACTCGAGCGCGAGCGCGTAGCGCTCGACGTTCTGGACCCAGGTCAGGTCGCCCGAGGTGCCGGGGCGGTGTGCGGCGGCGGCCGCGGCCTTGGCGGTCTCGAGCTCCTGGTCGCGCTTCTTGATCTCGGTGACGTCGGTGGAGGCGCCGACCATGCGGCGGGCGCGGCCGTCGGGGCCGCGCTGGGCGATGCCGTGCTGGCGCGCCCAGCGCCACGTGCCCTCGGCCGTGCGATAGCGGTACTCGCACTCGAAGCGCGGGGTGTCGCCGCGGAAATGCTCGACCAGCTTGCGCCGGTAGAGCGCGCGGTCGTCGGGGTGGATGCGCTCGATCCAGTTCGCGGGCGTGGCGAGCTCGGCCGCCGAGAGGCCCAGGATGATGCGCAACTCCGGCGAGTAATAGATCGTGTCAGCCTCGACGTTCCAGTCGAACACGCCGTAGTTGAGCGAGGCGATGGCGAGGGCATAGCGCTCCTCGCCCTGCGGGCGCGAGTCCGCCGGCTCGGACGGGACGGAGGACACCGGCGCGGCGGCCGGATTGGCGGAGCTGGACGTCGACATCGACGGGACTCTCCGGAGGCCGTGTTTCTTTCGTGTGTCGCGGCGCCCGGGTTTTGTATCGTCTGTGTCGCAGGCGTTGCCGCGCCGATGATCGGCGGCGCCCTGCGGGCCGTTCGGCCGCTCCCGGTGACACAGCGGAAACGAAGGCGGCCATCCGGTGAAATGCTGATGAAATGCAGCGGGGCTAGGGTCCTCCTCGTCGACGCGCCGCGGGCGCGCCAGCCAGCGCAGACGAAGGGATGCTCCCATGCCGGCCATCGCACTCTACGGGCTGCAAGCGGGCCTGGGGCTGGTCGTCCTGTCGGCGGGCCTCGCCAAGCTTGCCGGGCTCGACGGGATGGTGCAGGCCTTCGAACTGCTCGGCCTCGGCGGATCGGCCCGCCTCACCGTCGGGGCGATCGAGGTGGCGGCCGGGCTCTGCCTGCTGCTGCCGCGCGCCGGCCTGGTCGGGGCCCTGCTGCTCGCCGGCATGGTAACGCTGGCGGCCGGAGGCGCGATCGGGCAGACCCTCGCCTCCGCGCCCCATGGCGCCGCCGGGGTCTCGCGGCTGACGGTATCGCAGAACTCCCAGCCCGCGCTCTGCATCCGCCAGTGCCGGCCGATCCAGGCGACCTTCGGCGCCGGGCGGTCCTGGGACATCTGAGCGACCCGAAGCGGCCCAGGCGCCTTGCGTCGCATCCGGCGGACCGCTATAAGCCGCGCCATTCCACACGCGGATCAGAGGCTCACGAGCCATCCGGTGGTCCCGGCGCGCGAAAGCGCGACCGGAACCCAGAGATCCGCGGCGGCTCGAACCGGAGAACCGACATGGCGCTGCCCGACTATTCGATGCGCCAGCTCTTGGAAGCTGGCGTACATTTCGGCCATCAGGCCCACCGCTGGAACCCGAAGATGGCGGAGTACATCTTCGGCGCCCGCAACAACATCCACATCCTGGATCTCGCCCAGACCGTCCCGCTGATGCACCGTGCGCTGCAGGCCGTGAGCGACACGGTCGCCAAGGGCGGGCGCATCCTGTTCGTCGGCACCAAGCGCCAGGCCCAGGACGCGATCGCCGACGCCGCCAAGCGCTCGGCGCAGTACTACGTGAACTCGCGCTGGCTCGGCGGCACGCTGACCAACTGGAAGACGATCTCGGAATCGATCAAGCGGCTGCGCAAGCTCGACGAGCTGCTCGCCTCGGGAGAGGGGCACGGCTACACCAAGAAGGAGCGCCTGACGCTCACGCGCGAGAAGGAGAAGCTGGATCGCGCGCTCGGCGGCATCAAGGACATGGGCGGCCTTCCCGACCTCCTGTTCGTGATCGACACCAACAAGGAGGACATTGCGATCAAGGAGGCACGGCGCCTCGGCATCCCGGTGGCCGCGATCGTCGACACCAATTGCAATCCCGACGGCATCACCTTCGTGGTGCCCGGCAATGACGATGCCGGCCGCGCCATCACGCTCTATTGCGACCTCATCGCCAAGGCCGCCATCGACGGCATCTCGCGGGCGCAGGGCGAGATGGGCATCGATCTCGGGGCGGCCGAGAAGCCGGTCGTCGAGGACGTGCCGGCCGAGGTTCCGGCCGGCGGCTTCCAGGCGCTGCCGGGTCCGCGCGGGGTCGCCGACGACCTCAAGAAGCTGCCCGGCGTTTCCGGCGCGATCGAGAAGAAGCTGAACGATCTCGGCGTCTTCCACTACTGGCAGATCGCCGAGCTGAGCGGGACCGACGCGAGCCGGATCGGCGAGGACGTGGGCCTGCCGGGCCGCGTCGAGGGCTGGATCGCCAAGGCGAAGGAATTCGTCGCCGAGTAACCTTTCTCGCGGCCGCGGCCGCTCACCCCTCACAGGGATCCTGGTTTCATGGCCAATATCACCGCGCAGATGGTGAAGGAGCTCCGCGAGAAGACCGGCGCGGGGATGATGGACTGCAAGGCGGCGCTCGCCGAGACCGATGGCGACATGGAGGCCGCGGTCGACTGGCTGCGCAAGAAGGGCCTCGCCAAGGCGGCCAAGAAGGCCGGGCGTGTCGCCGCCGAGGGACTGATCGGCGTCGCCATCCGCGGGACCAAGGGCGTGGTGGTCGAGGTCAATTCGGAGACCGACTTCGTCGCGCGCAACGACCAGTTCCAGGCGCTGGTGCGGACCATCGCGGCGGTCGCCTTCGAAGCCGGCGCCGAGGTCGAGGCGATCAAGGCGGCGCGCGCCGGCAGTGGCACCGTGGCCGACGCGATCGCATCGGCGGTCGCCACCATCGGCGAGAACATGACGCTGCGCCGGGCCGCGGTGCTCGCGGTCGGGCAGGGCGCGGTCGGCAGCTACGTCCACAGCCAGGTCGCCGAGGGGCTCGGCAAGATCGGCGTCATCGTCGCGCTCGAGTCGTCCGGAAATGCGGACGAGCTGACGAAGCTCGGCCGCATGGTGGCGATGCACGTGGCGGCCGCCAACCCGCTCGCGGCCGATGCGAGCGGCCTCGCCCCCGCGACGGTGGAGCGCGAGAAGGCCATCCTGGCCGAGAAGTCGCGCGCCCAGGGCAAGCCCGAGAACGTGATCGCCAAGATCGTCGAGTCGGGCCTCAAGACCTACTACAAGGAGGTCTGCCTGGTCGATCAGGCCTATATCCACGACCCGAGCAAGACCGTTGCCCAGGCCGTCAAGGAGGCCGAGGGCAAGGTCGGCGCGCCGATCCGGATCGCCGGTTTCGTGCGCTTCGCGCTCGGCGAGGGCATCGAGAAGCAGGAAAGCGACTTCGCGGCCGAGGTGGCCGCCGCCGCGGGTCAGGGCTAGCCGCCTCGAGACAGGTCCGATCGCGCGGAGAGCGCCCTCAAATGCACAAGCCCGTCTACCGCCGGATCCTGGTCAAGGTGTCGGGCGAAGCCCTGATGGGGGGGCAGAGCTTCGGGCTGCACCAGCCGACCGTCGATCGCATCGCGGCGGATCTCGTTGCAGCGCACAAGCTCGGCGTCTCGCTGGGCGTGGTGGTCGGCGGCGGCAACATCTTCCGCGGCGTGCAGGTCTCCGAGCAGGGCGTGCCGCGGGTGACGGCCGACCTGATGGGCATCCTGGCGACCGTGATGAACGCGCTCGCCCTGGAGACCGCGATCGAGCGCGCCGGCGTTCCGGCCCGCACCCTGTCGGCCGTGGCCATGCCCGAGATCTGCGAGACCTACGAGCCGCGCGGTGCCGAACGCCACCTCGCGGAGGGCCGGGTCGTGCTGTTCGCGGGCGGCACCGGCAACCCCTTCTTCACGACCGACACGACGGCGGTCCTGCGCGCGGCCGAGATGGGATGCGACGCCGTGCTCAAGGCGACCAATGTGGACGGGGTCTACAGCGCCGACCCGAAGAAGGACCCTTCCGCCACGCGCTACGACCGGCTCACCCATCTCGAGGCGATCCAGCGCGACCTCAAGGTGATGGACGCCACGGCCTTCGCGCTTGCCCGGGAAAATCGGATGCCTATCATCGTATTCTCGATCCGCGAGCCGGGATCGGTCGCGGCGGTGCTCAGCGGAAAGGGGCACGCGACCTTCGTGGGATGACGGGCGAAGGCTCGGACGGCTCGATCCAGCGATGCGGAGATCCCATGGCAGCGACGACACACAATCTCGATGAACTCAAGCGCCGGATGCAGGGCGCGATCCAGGTGCTCAAGCAGGAGCTCGGCGGGTTGCGCACCGGCCGCGCCTCCGCGAGCCTGGTCGATCACGTGCAGGTCGAGGCCTATGGCTCGCATATGCCGCTCAACCAGCTCGCCACCGTGAGCGTGCCCGAGCCGCGCCTGCTCTCGGTGCAGGTCTGGGATCGCTCGATGGTCCACGCGGTCGAGAAGGGCATCCTCGCGGCCAATCTCGGCCTCACGCCCTCGACCGAGGGCCAGGTCATCCGCTTGCGAATCCCCGAGCTCAACGAGGAGCGGCGCAAGGACCTGGTGAAGGTCGCCCACAAATACGCCGAGGCGGCGCGCGTCGCCGTGCGGCACGTTCGCCGGGACGGCCTCGACGTACTGAAGAAGCTGGAAAAGGACCACAAGATCAGCAAGGACGATCACGACCGCGACGCCGAGCTGGTGCAGAAGGCCACGGACCAGGCGATCGCCGAGGTCGACCAGGCCCTCGCGGCCAAGGAAAAAGAGATCATGACGGTGTAGCGCGCCGGCCACCCGCGCCCTCGCGCGGTGGCGCCCGTCCTGCGCCGCGTCGGGGTCCGGCGAACGCGATTGATGGAATTCTGCCCAAGTCCCGGGTCGACCTGGCGGGAAACGGCACCAGACGCGGGAAGGGAGCCCGGGAAAGATCATGTCCGAGTCCGAGGCGCCTCCGATCGCCGCGACGTCCCATCCCGACGTGCCGCGGCACGTGGCGATCATCATGGACGGGAACGGGCGGTGGGCCGCGGCGCGCGGGCTGCCGCGCGGCGAGGGTCATCGGCGCGGCGTCGAGGCGCTGCGGCGCACCGTGCGCGCGGCCGGCGAGCTCGGCATCCGCTATCTCACGATCTTCTCCTTCAGCGCCGAAAACTGGCTGCGGCCGAAGGCGGAGGTGCAGGACCTGCTCGGATTACTGCGGCGCTTCATCCGCCACGACCTGGCCGAGCTGCATTCCAGCAATGTGCGCGTGCGCATCATCGGCACGCGCGACGGTCTCGCCACCGACATCCGGCTGCTGCTCGAGGAGGCCGAGCAGCTCACGCGCGACAACGACGGTCTCGACCTGATCGTGGCGTTCAATTACGGGGCGCGCCAGGAGATCGCCCGCGCGGCGCGGCGCATCGCCGAGAAGGCCGCCCGGGGCGAGCTCTCGCCCGAGGATGTCACGGTGGAGGAGTTCTCGCGCCACCTCGACAGCCCGGACCTCGTCGACCCCGATCTCATCATTCGCACCAGCGGCGAGCAGCGGCTGTCCAATTTTCTCCTCTGGCAGGCGGCCTATAGCGAGCTCGTGTTCCTGCCGGTCTACTGGCCGGACTTCGATCGCGCCATGCTGGAGCAGGCGCTCGAGGAATATCGCCGCCGCGAGCGCCGATTCGGTGGGCTCGTCGCCAGGACCGGGTCCTGAATCCGATGCAGGGGGGCGGTCCCGCGACGGGCGGCGCGCCAGCGGCGGCGCGCAGCAGCGATCTCAGGCTCCGCGTCGCCTCCGCGCTGGTCCTGGTGCCGCTGGCGGTCGGCTCCGCCTATCTGGGCGGCTGGCCTTTCGCAATCTTCTGGGGCGTCGCGGCGGCCGGCGTGCTGTGGGAATGGCTCGCCCTGGCGTGCGGCCGCACCGAGCCGAAGGTGCTCGGCGCCGGCGGCGTCGCGCTCGTGGCCGCGCTGGTTCTGGTCGGGACCGGGCGCGCGGACCTCGCGGGCCTGGCGGCGCTCGCCGGCGCCGCCGCGGCGGCGTGGCTCGGGCCCTGGGATGCCCGGCTCTGGACCGCGGGCGGCGTGGTCTATGCCGGCGCGCTGCTGATCGCGGTGGTCGTGCTGCGCGCCGATGCGGCCCTGGGATTCGTCGCGATCGTGTTCCTGTTCGCGGTGGTGTGGGCGACCGACATCCTGGCCTATTTCGTCGGGCGCGCGCTCGGCGGCCCGAAGCTCTGGCCGGCGGTGAGCCCGAAGAAGACCTGGTCGGGCGCACTCGGCGGCAGTCTTGCGGCGGTGCTGGCCGGCCTCGCCGTGCTCTGGCCCGATAATGTCGCGGCGGCCGGCAAGATCGCGGCGATTGCGTTCGTATTGTCGGCCGTTTCGCAGGCCGGCGACCTTTTTGAATCGCACCTGAAACGTCAGTTCAACGCCAAGGATTCGAGCGCGCTCATACCCGGGCATGGCGGCGTCATGGACCGCATTGACGGGTTCGTCACCGCGGTCACAGCCGCCGTTGTCATCGGCCTGCTGCGCTCGGGCGGACAGTCGCCAGCCGCCGGTCTCATCGCGTGGTGATTGCATGACGCGGAGCGTACTGCAGGAGCGGGCGGGCCGGGCCGATCTCGCACCCGTACGCTCGGTCACCATCCTTGGCGCCACCGGCTCGATCGGCACCAGCACGATCGACCTGATCCGGCGCGAACCGCATCGCTACCGGGTCGAAGCCGTCACCGCCAACAGCAACGCGCAAGCGCTTGCGCAATGCGCCCGTCTGCTCGGTGCGCGCATGGCGGCCATTGCCGATCCCGCTGCCTACGGCGAACTGAAATCCGCACTCGCCGGAACCTCGATCGAGGCCACGGCGGGACCCGATGCGCTCGTGGAGGCGGCGGAGCGACCGGCCGACTGGGTGATGGCTGCGATCAGCGGCGCGACCGGGCTCAAGCCGACGCTCGCCGCGCTCAGACGCGGGCCCATGCTCGCGCTGGCGAACAAGGAATGTCTGGTGTGCGCCGGCGCGGTCTTCATGCGCGAGGCCGCCGTCCGCGACGCGACCCTCTTGCCGGTGGATTCCGAACACAACGCCATCTTCCAGGCGCTTGGCGCCGGGCACCGCGACGACGTCGCGCGCATCGTGTTGACAGCGTCCGGCGGCCCGTTCCGGACCTGGCCGGTCGAGGCGATCCGCGCGGCGACGAAGGAACAGGCGCTGCGGCACCCGAACTGGTCGATGGGCGCGAAGGTGACGATCGATTCCGCCACGCTGATGAACAAGGGGCTGGAGCTGATCGAGGCGCACCATCTGTTTGGCATGCCGTCCGAGCGCATTGATGTTCTCGTCCACCCGCAATCGATCGTGCACGGGCTGGTGGAATTCAGCGACGGTTCGACCGTCGCGCAGCTCGGCCCGCCCGACATGCGCGTGCCGATCGCCCATTGCCTCG
>PQAH01000250.1 GCA_003105195.1 Bradyrhizobiaceae bacterium | reverse complement strand
GCATAGGCCTTGAGCAGGACCTCGGGGGTGATCTCGACGAGCGCGGATTCGCGGCTGGCCATGGTCTCGATATAGGCGGCTTCGGCCCGTCCGCCAACGCTCAGCCGGCGCGCAGCTTCTCGAGGAAGTCCATGGGCAGCGGGAAGATGACGATCTGGCTCCGGTCGCCCGCGATGTTCTGCAGCGCCGTGAGATAGCGCAGCTGCATCGCCTCCGAGCGGCCCGCCAGGATGGACCCGGCCTGGGCGAGCTTCTCGGCCGCCTGCTGCTCGCCCTCGGCGTCGATGATCTTGGCGCGGCGCAGCCGCTCGGCCTCGGCCTGCTTGGCGATCGCGCGCACCATGCTCTCGTTGAGGTCGACATGCTTGAGCTCGACATTCGACACCTTGATGCCCCAGGCGTCGGTCTGCTCGTCGAGGATCTGCTGGATGTCGTTGTTGAGCTTGCCGCGCTCCGCCAGCATCTCGTCGAGATCGTGCTGGCCGAGCACCGAGCGCAGCGTGGTCTGCGCCAGCTGGCTGGTCGCCTCGTTGAACTGCTCGACCTGGATGATCGCCTTCTCGGGGTCGATCACCCGGTAGTAGATGACGGCATTGACCCGGACCGAGACGTTGTCGCGCGAGATCACGTCCTGCGGCGGCACGTCGAAGACGCGGGTGCGCAGGTCGACCCGCACCACCTGCTGCACGAAGGGGATCACGATGATCAGGCCCGGCCCCTTCACGCGCCAGAGCCGCCCGAGCAGGAACACCACGCCGCGCTCGTACTCGCGCAGGATGTGGATCGCGTAGAACAGCAGCGCGAGGACGACGACGATCGGCACCAGGAAACCCGACCAGTTCACGAGATCCATCGGCATCGCAAGCCTCCCGGTTCAGCTGTGGGGTTCGACGATCAGCGTGAGGCCCTCGCGCGCGACCACGCGCACCGGCTGGCGCGGCGCGAGGGCGACGCGCGCGCGCGCCGACCAGACCTCGCCGTGCACGCGCACCCGGCCCCGGTCCCCGGCCCATTCGACCACCTGGCCGCTGATGCCGATCATCTCCTCGGCACCGGTCGCCGGCGGGCGCTGGCGCGCCTTGAGCGCCGCGCCGATCACGAAGAAGGCGAGCGCCGCGCTGGTGAGGCTCGCGCCGACGATCAGCGGCAGCGACACCGCGAAATCGATGTCGGCGTCCGCGCCCTCGAACAGGAACACCGAGCCGACCACGAAGGCCGCGAGCCCGCCGAGCCCGAGCACGCCGATGCCCGGCGTGAACGCCTCCGCGACCATCAGCGCGAGGCCGAGCACCAGGAGGGCGAGCGCGCCGTAATGCACCGGCAGCGTCGACAGCGCGGTCAGCGCCAGGATCAGGCTGATCGCGCCGATCGTGCCGGGCACGAAGCTGCCGGGACTCCAGAACTCGAAGATCAGCCCGTAGAAGCCGATCAGCAGCAGGATGAAGGCGACGTTCGGATCCGAGATCGCGCCGAGCAGCCGCGTGCGCCAGTCGGGCTCGTAGGCGGTGGGCGTCACGCCGCGGGTCGCCAGCTCACGCTCGCTTTCGCCGACCTTGACGCGGCGGCCGTCGAGCTGGGCCAGGAGGTCCGGCAGGGTGCCGGCGACGATGTCGACGACGCCTTCGCGCCGCGCCTCGTCGGCGGTGAGCGTCGCGGCCTCGCGCACCGCCTTCTCGGCGAACTCGGCGTTGCGGCCGCGCAGCTGCGCGAGGCTGCGCAGCAGCGCGACCACGTCGTTGATCGCCTTGCGCTGCGCGGCGTTCTCGCTCTGCTCCTTGCCGTCCTTGCGCTCCCCCTCCTTCGGCTGCGGCAGGCCCGGCACGCCGCCCATCTGGACCGGGGTCGCCGCCCCGAGATTGGTCCCGGGCGCCATGGCGGCGACATGCGCCGCATAGACCATGAAGGTGCCGGCCGAGGCCGCGCGCGCGCCGCTCGGCGCCACGTAGACCGCGACCGGGACCGGGGCGGCCACGATCACCTTGATGATCTCGCGCGTGGAGGTGACGAGGCCGCCCGGCGTGTCGAGCCTGATGACCAGCAGGGCCGCGTCGGTACGCTGGGCCTGCTCGATCGCGCGGGTGATCTGGCGCGCCGAGGCGACGCCGATCGCGCCCGAGATGTCGGTGGTGAGCACACAGCCGCTCTGGCCGCCGCCCGGCGGCATCGCGAACAGGAGCGCGACCACGGCGAGGCCCGCGGCGCCGACGAGGCGCCTGGCGGCGGATGCGATCTCGCGAGCCTTCGTCACGGCGCCACCGGGGTTCCGGCGCCGACGATAGGCGAGGCCGGGACCCCGGTCCAGTGCGGCGCGAGCGCGCTACCGCTCCATGCCGCCGGCGGCGAGGAACTGCTCGAGCCAGTGGATGTGGTACTGGCCGTCGATGATGTCCTGGTCGCGCACCAGGGCGCGGAACAGCGGGAGCGTGGTCTCGATGCCGTCGACCACGAACTCGTCGAGCGCGCGGCGCAGGCGCATCAGGCATTCGGTGCGCGTCTTGCCGTGCACGATCAGCTTGCCGAGCAGCGAGTCGTAGTGCGGCGGAATCGTGTAGCCCTGGTAGACGGCGGAATCGATGCGCACGCCGAGGCCGCCCGGCGGATGGTAGTGCACGATCTTGCCGGGCGAAGGCCGGAACGAGACCGGGTTTTCGGCATTGATGCGGCACTCGATGGCGTGGCCCGTGAACACCACGTCCTCCTGCTCGATGCCGAGGTCGCCGCCGCTCGCGACCCGGATCTGCTCCAGGATCAGGTCGATGTCGGTGATGCTCTCGGTCACCGGATGCTCGACCTGGATGCGGGTGTTCATCTCGATGAAGTAGAACTGGCCGTCCTCGTAGAGGAACTCGACCGTGCCGACGCCGAGATAGCCGAGGTCGCGCATCGCCTTGGCCACCGTCTCGCCGATCTGGTTGCGCGCCGGGGCATTGAGCGCGGGCGAGGGCCCTTCCTCCCAGACCTTCTGGTGGCGCCGCTGCAGCGAGCAGTCGCGCTCGCCGAGATGGATGGCGCGGCCCTTGCCGTCGCCCAGCACCTGGATCTCGATATGGCGCGGCTTGGTGAGGTACTTCTCGATATAGACCGCGTCGTCGCCGAACGCGGCCTTGGCTTCCGCGCGCGCGGTCGCGAGCGCGGTGGCGAGCTCGCCCTCCGAGCGCGCCACCTTCATGCCGCGCCCGCCGCCGCCGGCCGCCGCCTTGATCAGCACCGGGAAGCCGATCTCGCGCGCGAGCGCGACCGCCTCGGCTTCCGAGGTGACGCCGCCCTCCGAGCCCGGCACCACCGGGATGCCGAGGCGCCGGGCGGTGCGCTTCGCCTCGATCTTGTCGCCCATGATGCGGATGTGCTCGGGGCGCGGGCCGATGAACTCGATGCCGTGATCGATCAGGATCTCGGCGAAGCGGGCGTTCTCGGAGAGGAATCCGTAGCCCGGATGCACCGCGTCGGCGCCGGTGATCTCGCAGGCCGCGAGCAGCGAGGGCACGTTGAGGTAGCTGTCGCGCGCCGGCGGCGGGCCGATGCACACGCTCTCGTCGGCGAGCCGCACATGCATGGCGTCGGCGTCCGCGGTGGAATGCACCGCGACGGTGGCGACGCCGAGCTCCTTGCAGGCGCGCAGCACACGCAAGGCGATCTCCCCGCGGTTGGCGATCAGGACCTTTTCGAACATTCTGGAATCCCTGAGGCCGCGGGGTGCGTGGCGCGCCGATGCGTCACTCGATGATCAACAGCGGCTCGCCGAACTCGACCGGCTGGCCGTCCTCGAACAGGATCTGCGTCACCGTGCCGGCGCGCGGCGCCGGGATCTGGTTCATGGTCTTCATGGCCTCGATGATCAGCAGCGTGTCGTTCGCCTTCACGACCGTGCCGACCTCGACGAAGGCCTTGGCGCCCGGCTCCGGGGCGCGATAGGCGGTGCCGACCATCGGCGAGGCGACGACGCCCGGATGCTTGGCGGGATCGACCGCGGTCACGCTCACGGGGGTCGGGGCCGTGATCGCGGTGGCGGCCGGCGCGCCGCCGACCACGACCTGGGTCGCGGCCGCGGCGCGGGCGACCCGCACCCTCAGGCCCTCGCGCTCCACCTCGATCTCGGTGAGACCGGTGTCCTCGAGCAGCGCCGCGAGCTCGCGGATCAGCGCCTGGGTGTCGGGGATCTTGCTCTCGGCCATCGGTTTGCTCGCCATGGCGTCAGCTCTTGGCCCCCACCATGGCGGCGAGCCCGGTGATCGCCAGCGCGTAGCCGTCGACGCCGAACCCGCAGATCACGGCGCGTGCAGCCTTCGAGATGTAGGAGTTGTGCCGGAACGCCTCGCGGGCGTGGATATTGGTGATGTGGATCTCGACTGTCGGCAGCCCGACCGCCCAGATCGCGTCCAGGATCGCGATCGATGTGGTCGTGTAGCCGGCCGGGTTGATCACCACGCCGCGCGCGCCATTGGCCTTGGCCTCGTGGAACCAGTCGACGATCTCGCCCTCGTGGTTCGACTGGCGGAACTCCACCGTGAGGCCGAAGCGCGCCGCGGTCTCGCGGCACAGCTTCTCGACGTCGGCGAGCGTCGCGGTTCCGTACTTCTCGGGCTCGCGCGTGCCGAGCGAGTTCAGGTTCGGGCCGTTGATGACATAGACGGTGTTTGCCATGAGGTCCTGGGAGGGCGTGGCGTCGCGGCCCGCAAGAGGCGGCGGCCGGGCCGAAAACTGGGCAGCTTTATAGGGACCCGGGGGCGAAAGGGGAAGCCTGGAGCCCGTACCGCCCGGACCGGGTCCGGACGGCCACAACCCCTGGTCCCGCGCGCCCGCGCCCGTCCGCCGCTCCGGCCGCGCGGCGGCCGGCTACTTGCGGGCGGCGGCGATCTTCTCTTTCAGAGCGCGCGCGCCGACGGCGCCGACCACCACCTCCTCGCCGATCACGTAGCTCGGCGTGCCGTTGAGGCCGAGCGCCTCGGCGAGCTTCATGCTCTCCTCGATGGTGGCTCGGATCTCGTCGCTCTTGAGGTCGCGCTCGAGCCGCGCCATGTCGGCGCCGACCTCCTTGGCGGCGGCGAGCGCGCGCGCCCGGTCGACCTGCCCGCGGCCGGTGAGCAGCTTCTCGTGGAAGGCGAGATACTTCTTGCCGGTCGGATCCTGCATGCGCAGCGCGACCGCCACCTCGGCGGCCTCCTGCGACGGCTTGCCGAGCACCGGGAACTCCTTGAGGACCACCTTGAGCTTCGGGTCCCCCTTCATGAGCTCCATCATGTCGGCGAGCGCGCGCTTGCAGTAGCCGCAGTTGTAGTCGAAGAACTCCACGAAGGCGACGTCGCCCTGCGGGTTGCCGAGGGTGACCTGGCGCGGCGAGTTGAACAGGGCCTCGCCGTGCTGCTTGACGGCGCGCCGTCCGCGCTCGGCCTCGGCCACGGCCTGCTTCTTCTCGAGCTCGGCGATCGCCTCCTGCAGCACCTCGGGGTGGCGGATCAGATACTCGCGGACGATGCGCTCGATCTCGCCGCGCTGCCCGTCCGAGAAGCTCTGCCCCCGCGCGGGCGCGGCGAGGAGGAGCGCGATCATGAGGAGGGCCGACAGGCGGGCCAGCGAGGTCATCCGGTTCTCCATCTCTTGCGCGCGGAACCGCCGCGTGCAGGCCAATCTACCTGCGTTCCGTCGGGCAGGGTTCTGAATTCGTCGTGAGCAAGCCTACGGCCGCCGCGGTCCCCGCGGCAGCTTCATGGAGGTGATGTCGTCCGCCCGGACCCAGCCGGGCGTGCCGGTGGCGAAGCGGGTCTTGGCGCGCGCCGCGAGCTCGCGCGCGGTCTTCACGTCGCCGCGCGCGAGCGCGGCCTGGGCCGAGGCGAGGTCGGCCTGGGCGAGGTCGCCCTTGCGGCCATAGGCGATCGCGAGCTGCCCGTAGGCCTCCGGCACGTCCGGCTCGCGCTGCATCGCGGTGCGCAGGAGACCGATCGCCTCCTCGGCGTGGCGCTTGTCGCCGCTCGCGATCAGCGCCTGTGCCAGCATGATGCGGATCAGCGCCGCGTTGGGGGCGAGCGCGGCGGCGCGGCGCAGCGGGGCGATCGCCTCGCCGGCCTTGCCGTTCTCCACCAGCGCCTGGCCCTTGAGCTCGTGGAAATAGGGATTGCCGGGCTGGGCCTGGATCAGGCCGTCGATCTGCGCGAGCGCGCTGCGCAGGTCGCCGAAGCGGTAGGCCGAGATCGCGCGCGCATAGCGCGCCGGCAGGCTGGTGTCGCTCGCCGGGTAGCGCCGCGCGACCGTGTCGGGGCGGTCGAGGAAGCCGTGCAGCTTCGCCCGCACCATGTCGTGGCGCAGCTGCAGCTCGGGCGGATCCTTGCGGTCCCAGTTCGGGTTCGTTTTCACCAGCGCCTCGAGCGCGGCGACGCGCTGGCTCGGCATCGGATGCGACTGCAGGTAGGGATCGGCGCGCTGCGCCTGGACCAGCATCTGGTCGGCGAAGCGGCGGAAGGTTTCGTACATGCCCTTCGGCGACTGCCCGGTCGCGGTGAGGAACTTGACGCCGGCACGGTCGGCCGATTCCTCCTGCGCGCGCTGGTAGGAGAGGAGCGAGCGGCGGATCATCTCCTGCGGCGCCGTGATCGCGGCCGCGGCCACATTGCCGCCCGCGCTGCTACCCGACTTGGCGCCCGCGACCATGGCGCCGGCGCCGAGCAGCATGGCGATGATCGCCGCGGTCTGCGCATTGGCGAGCTCGTCGCGCAGGCGCGCGAGGTGCCCGCCCGCGATGTGCCCGGTCTCGTGCGCGAGCACGCCGATGATCTGGTTCGGCGTCTTCGACTCGGTGAGCGCGCCGACATTGACGAAGATGCGCTGGCCGTCGACCACGAAGGCGTTGAACGTGCGATCGTTGATGATGATGACGCGGATGTTCTGCTTGGCGAGCCCGGCGGCGCGCAGGATCGGCGTCGTGTAGTCGCGCAGCAACTGCTCGATCTCGGCGTCGCGCACCACCGGCAGGCCGCGCTGGGCGGCGGCGGGCGCCGGCAGCGCCACC
>PQAH01000249.1 GCA_003105195.1 Bradyrhizobiaceae bacterium | reverse complement strand
TTGCCGAGCGCGTCGACCACGCGGCCGAGCAGGCCCTTGCCGACCGGGACGTCCACGATCGCGCGCGTGCGCTTGACGGTCTGGCCTTCCTTGATGGCGCGGTCGTCGCCGAAGATCACGACGCCGACGTTGTCGGTCTCGAGGTTCAGCGCCATGCCGCGGACGCCGTTCTCGAACTCGACCATCTCGCCGGCCTGGACGTTGTCGAGGCCGTAGACGCGGGCGATGCCGTCGCCCACCGAGAGCACCTGTCCGACTTCCGAGACCTCGGCCTCGTGGCCGAAGTTCTTGATCTGCTCCTTGAGGATCGCGGAGATTTCGGCGGCGCGGATGTCCATCAGGAGACCTCTTTCATCGCGTGCTTGATTGAATTGAGCTTGGTGCGCAGCGACGCGTCGATCATGCGCGAGCCGAGCTTGACCACGAGCCCGCCGATGATCGTCGGGTCGACCGTCACGTCGACCTGCACGTCCTTGCCGGTCACCGACCTGAGCGCGTCCTTGACGGAGGAAAGATGCGCCTCGTTGAGCGCTTCGGCGACCGTCACCTGGGCCGTGACCTCGCCCTTGTGGCGCGCGACCAGGCCCTTGAAGCCCCGGATCATGTCGCGCACCGCGAACAGACGCCGGTTCGACGCGACCACCTCGAGGAAGTTGGCGGCGATCCCCGTGATCCCGGCCTTCTCGAGCACGGCGCCGAGCGCGCGCGCCTGCTCGTCGGCCCCGAACACCGGGCTGCGCACCAGGCGCGCGAGGTCGGGACTGGCGGCGATCAGGCCGTCGAGCGCCTCGAGGTCGCGCTTCACGGCGTCGATGGCGTCGGCTTCGACGGCGAGCTCGAACAGGGCCGTCGCGTAGCGTCCGGCCATGCCGGAGACGATTCCGTTTTCACCTGCCACGGCGTTGCGTCCGGATGCTTTCTCTAAGACCTGCGTCCAGGGGCCCGGCACCGTCCCCCCAGGGCGGCTGCCAAGTCCTTGGAATACAAGCGAGACTTGACGTCGGCGGGACCGCGGAGAGCCGATGCCCCGCGAAATCGTGGGGTTGCTAACACAGGCCGGAGGGCGGTGCAACAGAACGCGCCGGCTCGCGGCGCGTCCGCGAGGGCCATTCGACGCACGGGGCCGCATGGCCGGCGGCGGCGCCGTGCCGGGGCAGCACGGGCTCCCGCGGCTCGCTCCGCGCGCTGGTGGCGAATGGTGCCCGGCAAGAAGGCTTCGCCGACCGAGACCAGCCGTGTCAGCATTACGGCGTTTCGGCTAAGCTCCCGCGCGGCGACCGACGGGAACATGATGGAGCAAGCGAACCGCTCACGAGTGGAACGGCTCAGCGCGGAGGCCCTGGCATTGCTCGGCACGGGAGCGCAGATCCCGCCGTTCTCCGAGCGATATGCCGGTTTCGGTCTCGCCGAGGCCTATGACGTTGTAGAGCGGGTCCGCGAGCGACGGCGGACGCGCGGCGAGGTGCCGGTCGGACGAAAGATCGGCTTCACCAACCGGAGCGTCTGGGGCGGATACGGGATTTCGGGTCCGATCTGGAATTACGTCTTCGACCGCACCGTGCACGACGCCTCGTCCGGCACGAGCGCATGCACGTTGGACGGTTTTCCCGAGCCACGGATCGAGCCCGAGCTCGTCCTGCATCTCGCGACCGCGCCATCGGCCGGCATGGACGAAGCGGAGCTCATCTCCTGCATCGACTGGGTGGCGCCCGGTTTCGAGATCGTCCATTCGATCTTTCCGGGCTGGCGGTTCAGCGCTGCCGATGCGGCGGCCGCCTTCGGCGTGCATGCTGCGCTTTTTGCGGGGGAGAGGCGGGACGTCACCGCGGATCGAACCCAATGGGCGCGCGCGCTGTCGCAATGCGAGGTCGAGATGTCGAACGATCGAGGCCGCAGCCGCCACGGGTGCGGCGAGAACGTCCTCGGCGGCCCGTTGCAGGCGTTGCGCTTCCTGGTCGATGAGATCGCGCGCTATCCCGCATGCGAGCCGCTCCGCGCCGGCGAACTGGTCACGACCGGGACGCTCACCGAGGCCATGCCGGCGGTGGCCGGCGAGACCTGGACCAGCCGGTTCACGGGCATCGACCTGCCGCCACTGAGCCTGAGCTTGCGCTGACGTCGGCGCGACCGCCTCACACCCCCTGCGGCCGGCGCCCCCAGGGGCCGAAGCGCAGGCCGCTCGGCAGCGCCTCGCGCACCATCAGCATCTCGGCGATGGTCTCCGAGCTGACCAGGCCCACGAGGCGGCCGGCCGTGTCGGTGACGCCGACGGCGGGCGCCTGCTTCTCCTGCAGCAGCCGGAACGCCTCCTCGAGGCAGGCCCTTGCGCCGACCGTCGGCACCTCGGACTGCATGGCGTCGGCAACGCGCGCGTCGGGACCGAGCTGCTTCAGGGCGCGGATCATCTCGTCGCGGCCGAGCAGGCCGATCAGCCGGCCGTCGCCGTCGACCACCGGGAAGTCGCGCTGGCTGGTGCGCAGCAGCGTGTCGACCGCCTCGTCGATATGGGCGTTGGGCGCGAGCGTCGCGTATTGCGTCATCATGGCGGCGTTCACCGGCACGTCGCGCGACATGGCGCGGATCGAGACCAGCTGCGCCTCCGAGGAGGCCGCCAGATACACGAAGATCGCGATGAAGATCAGGATCGGGTTGCCGAACAGCCCGAGGAAGCCGAGCACGAAGGCGAAGAACTGGCCGACGGTCGCCGCCACCTCGGTGGCGCGCAGGTGCCCGAGCCGGATCGCCAGCAGCGCGCGCAGCACGCGGCCGCCGTCCATCGGAAACGCCGGGATCATGTTGAAGGCGGCGATGAACAGGTTCACGGCCGCGAGCCGGTCGATCATCGAGAGCTGCGCGCTGTCGATCGCGGTGAGGTGCTGCGTGCCGATCTTCGCGCCCGCGAGCCCGATCAGCAGCCCGGCGATCACCACGTTGACGATCGGTCCTGCGATCGCGATCAGGAATTCCTCGCTCGGCTTCTCGGGAATGCGCTCGAGCCGCGCCACGCCGCCGATCGGCAGCAGCGTCACGTCGGGCGTGGCGACGCCGAATTGGCGCGCCGTGAGGATGTGCCCGAACTCGTGCAGCAGCACGCACAGGAAGATGAGGATCAGGAAGGCAAGCCCGTTCCAGGCGGCCTGCGGCCCGCCCGTCACCCAGCTCGCGACGAAGATCCACGCTAGGAACAGGAGGAACGTGATGTGAATGCGGACCACCGTCCCGGCGATCCGCCCGATATCGATCGACCAAAGCATGAGATGCCTTCCCTTCGAGTTCCCCTGAGAATATGCCTTCCCCCGCCACTTTTCGAGGTGCGGCCGCGGCCGCGATCGCCGCGCTCCCGGGAACCGATCGGTGCCACGCTCGTTGTCTCGTGACCCCCGGGCTGGAGTGCGAGCAATGGCGAGCCACGACGACACCGACCGCGTATGGGCGCTGATGGAGAAGATCGCGATCTGCATGCTCGGCACGCGCGACGGCGAATGGATCCGCACCCGTCCGATGGCGGCCGATGTGCGGCGCGACGAGAACGCGGTCTATTTCCTGACCGATGTGCGGCGCCACAAGGACGACGAGATCCGGCAGTTTCCCAATGTCTGTCTCGCCTTCGCCGAGACCGGCGGCCAGAAATACGTCTCGGTGACGGGGCGCGCGACCGTGTCGAACGATCGCGCCAGGATCCGCGAGCTGTTCACGACGCCCGCCAAGGCCTGGTGGGACTCGGCCGACGATCCGAACATCCGCGTGCTCGCGGTGACGCCGCACGACGCCGAGTACTGGGACGGCCCCGGCACGATCGTCAGCACCATCAAGATGGCGGCGGCGGCCGCCACCGGCACGCGGCCCGATCTCGGCGAGAACCGAAAGGTCGCCATGTGACGTCGCCCTGTGACGCCACGCCGCGGAACGCCGCACGGGGCGCCGCGATCCCCCGATCCCCATAGCATCGCCATGATTCGGGTCGAGCATGATCCCGACGCCGGCATGCGGGTGTGCGCGAGCGCCCCGTGCGTAGGCGAGGCGCGCCGCCCGGTGCGTGTCCGGTCTTCCGCCTTCCTGTTCCCGACCAGAGTGAGCCATCCCGCATGACCTCCAAGACGCTGCTACTCGCCGGCACGATCCTGTCGGTGGCCCTGCCTTTCGGCCCCGCGACCGCGCAATCCGTCGACACGATCCGGCTCGCCCAGGGCGCGCCGCCCGCCCAGGAGGACCCGAAGCAGAAGAAGGGACCGCCGCCCAAGCAGCCCCCGCCGGCCGCCAAGCAGCCCACGCCGCCTGCGCCACCACCGGCCGCCAAGCAGCCCGCACCGCCGGCCGCGAGGCCCGCGCCATCGCCCCCGCCCGCCGCGCG
>PQAH01000248.1 GCA_003105195.1 Bradyrhizobiaceae bacterium | reverse complement strand
CGATCGCCTCGGCGGCGGCCTGGCGCGCGGCAGCCGGCAGCGCGTCGCGAATCTTGACGGCCGCGGCGCGCAGCGCCCTCTTCAGCGCGGCGGAATCGGCCGGAGTCGTCATGGGCCGTCAAGTCGCTGGGATGGACGAGGGAAGGAGTGCGG
Source organism: Bradyrhizobiaceae bacterium (assembly GCA_003105195.1). Classification (GTDB taxonomy): domain Bacteria; phylum Pseudomonadota; class Alphaproteobacteria; order Rhizobiales; family Xanthobacteraceae; genus FEB-22. The sequence goes on along the minus strand of PQAH01000248.1, from coordinate 3,751 downwards.
AGCCGCAAAAGCCGTTGGAGTGTCGATCCCGGGAAACCTACGAGGTAGGTGGGCGCCGTAGTGACCAAGCCCAGGGGCGAGGCCAGGGACAGCTCCCGTTAGGATCGATAAGGCCCCGGGGATAGTGTCTCCTGACGCGCCCCGCAGCCCCGCCCGCGCAATGTAGTGTGCCGGGGGCCGCGGCGCCACCCACCCGGGCAGGAAGAATCGCGACCGCTGCCGAAACCCTTCCCTCACCCGATCGCGACCTCGTCTCCGGCGAGCCCTTCGTTCAGGCTGCGCGTCACCTGCTCGATCCGGTCGGCCGCGGAGTTGAGCGCGGCGGCGAGCGCCGCCTGCATGGCCTGCGCGCGCTCGGCCGCGGTCGCGCGCGCGTCCTGCATTCCGGCGAGCTCCTCCTCGAGCGCCCGCACGCGCTTGCCGAGCTCGCCGACCTCGTCCGCGACCATGATCGCGGCCATCACGGTGAGCCGCATGTCGCCGATCTCGCCGAAGCGCTCGCGCAGCTCGCCGATCCGGCGATCGAGCTCGGCCGCGAGCCGCATCAAATGGCCTTCCTGCCCGTCCTCGCAGGCCATGCGGTACTGGCGGCCGTTGATGGTGACGCTCACATGCGACATCGGGCTCACCGCTCGTGCGCCTCGATGACCGCGCGCACGCCGCCCATGGCGGCGTCGAGCCGGCGCGCGATCTCGCGGTTGGTCTCGGCGAGGCGCCGCGAGCGGGCGGTCGCAGCGTCGAGCTCGGCGGCGAGGCGCGAACGGTCGGTCCCGAACGCGTGCACCTGCGCCGCGAGGTTGCTCTCGGCCCGATCCGCCTCGCGCCGCCGTTCCGCCGCGGCCTCCAGCGCGTCGAGCGCCGCGGCGAGCCGCCGGGTTGCCGCGTCGATCGCGCTCGATTCGCTCATCGCCTCCCCGTCGCCCCGGCGCCGCGCGCCGCCCGCGCCCGCCTGGGAAAATTCCGCCGCCGCAAAGATTTGCCCGCGAAGGTTACGGTGCCGCATGCAATGCGGTCAACCGCCGGAACCCCGGGACGGCGAGTTGCGGCGGAATCAAGCGCCTAGGCTGTGGACGGTCATCGCACCGCGCACCGTATCGGCGGTCGCGGAAGTTTGCGCTAAGCTTGCACGAGGTCCGCCCGGGAGGTCGACATGTCCACGCGCAGCAACGAGCGCCTTGCCTGGTTCAACGGGGAGTTCATGCCGGAGCGCGAGGTGCGCGTCCCGTTCCGCGACACCAGCTGGATCTACGGCGACGGCTGCTTCGACATGACCCGCAGCTTCGGCCACCGGCTGTTCAAGGTGAAGGAGCACGTCGACCGGCTCTACCGCTCGCTCAAGTACCTGCGCATCGATCCGGGCTTCGGCCCGCAGCGCATGTGCGCGCTCACCGAGGAGCTGTTCGAGCGCAACCGCCACCTGCTCGGCCCCGACGACGACTACTGGGTCGGCCAGCGCATCAGCCGCGGCGTCAAGGAGATCCCGGGCGACAATCTCGACCACCACGGGCCGAACATCGTGCTCGAATGCGCGCCGCTGCCCTTCGTGCAGCGCGCCAAGCTGTTCCGGGAGGGGATCCGCGTGGCCGTGCCGTCGCATCGCCGCGTGCCGCCCGACTCGCTCACGCCGCGCGCCAAGACCCACAACTACCTGAACCTGATCGTCGCCGACCAGGAGGTGCAGAGCATCGACCCGGAGGCCTGGGCGGTGCTGCTCGACGTCAACGGCAACCTCGCCGAGGGGCTCGGCTCCAACATCTTCGTGGTGCGCAACGGCGAGATCCTCACCCCGCGCGAGAAGTTCGTGCTGCCCGGGGTCAGCCGCCAGACCGTGATCGAGCTTGCGCGCGAGGAGGGCCTCGCGCTGCGCGAGGCCGACATCGACCTCTACGACGCCTACACGGCCGACGAGGTGTTCCTCACCTCGACCTCGCTCTGCATCTGCCCGGTGACCCGGCTCAACGGCGTCGCGATCGGCCCCGAGGGGCAGGTCTGGGGCCCCGTCACCGAGCGCCTCGCCGGCGCCTACCAGCGCTTCGTCGGCTTCGACTTCGTCGGCCAGTACCTCAAGCGCTACGTCGAGGGCATGGAGGCGCGGGCGTTCTGACGGCGGCGCGAGCCCGTCGGGTGCGATAGCTGCGAAGCACCGTATTGCACCGCCGGCGCATACGGCATTGTCGGTGCAATACGCCGCATGCAAGTCGGCTGTTGCCGACTTGCACATTGATCATGCCCAAGTCGGGCAAGCCCGACTTGGGTGCGGCTGTTGCACCCTGCCGGCCGATCGCGCCGCATGGTGCCGGTCACGCCGTGTCCGGGCGCTCCGCCAGGAACCGTGCCGGGATCGCCTCGTGGAGCGGGAAGTACCGGAACCAGGGCCGCGCCTCGGCGATGACGCGGCGGACCGAGGGCCGCGCCATCAACCGCTCGGAATAGCGGGCGAGGTTCGCGTGGCCGGGAGGGAACGGCGCCACGATCGCGGCATAGAACAGCGCCGGCGCGGCCGCGCAGTCGGCGATGCCGAAGTCCGCCGCCCAGGGCGCGCCGATGCGGCCCTCGATCAGGTCATAGGCGACCGCGAGATCCGCCACCGCGGCCGCCGAGCGGATGGGCGTGCAGCACGAGCGCCATGCGGAGCCCTCGATTCAGGAAACGGGGTCCTGCCCCTCCGCGATCTCGTCCACCCGATTGCGATAGAATGCAAGGCGGCCCGCGATCGCCGCGACTGCCGGATACGGGTGCTCGTAGCTCCACACGGCGTTCTCGGCGAGGCGATCGCCGACGCGCAGCGAATGATAGGTCGCATCGCCCTTGAAGGGACAATGGGTCTTGTGGTCGGTCGCCTCGTAGGCCGACATGTCGGCGTCCTCGCGGGGAACATAGAAGACCGGCGGATAGCCCGCCTCGCGCAGCACCAGCGCGCGGGTCGTATCGGCGACGACATGGCCGTTGAAGGTGACACGAACGCGCTTGTCGTGCGGCGCGATCACGATCGGGTGGTCGGGTCCGGGCAGCTTCACGGCGTCGCCTCGTGGTGGAGTGCTGCACCGGATGTAGCGGACGAAGCGCGCGGCTCAAGACGCCTCTTGCAAGGGCGACATCACCTTGTGTTGAAAAACCTCGTGTTGAAAAGCGGCCGGACAGCGCGCCGTCGGCCGCCGGCCGTCATCCCGGCTCTCGCGCTTCGCGCTCGGACGGGATGACGCGGAGCGAGCGGTAGGGTGCAATAGTCCTACTGTGTCAGAAACTGCACTCTGAGCGTCATCCCGGCCGAGCGAAGCGAGAGCCGGGATCCATAACCTCCGTGTTTCCGCATCTCGATCACCGGGGATATGGATCCCGGCTCGCGCTCGCACCCAGGTCGGCTGTTGCCGACCTGGGCATYTRTCAATGCCGATCTCGCGCAAGCGCGAGATCGGTGCTCGCTTGGCCGGGATGACGCCGCGAATGTGTTTCTGACACAGTAAGGATAGCGCGCCGCAGCGCGCGTATTGCACCGGCGGCGTCTCGGCGGGCAGGCGCGGTGGCGAGGTTAGCGGTGCAATACGCCGCTGCGCGGCTATTGCACCCTACGGGCTGCTGTCCCCACCCCCGCACTCCCGCGCATTGACTCGGGGGTCGCACATGCTAATCAGTCCGCCGCCTCGGGACGGCGGCCCCGCACCACGCCGCGTCGCGGCGGTGGAACAAGGGTCGCGCCTCGCGGCCCATTGGCAGGACGCTTCATGGTCTCGCGCGCCGATCACGACCGCAT
>PQAH01000247.1 GCA_003105195.1 Bradyrhizobiaceae bacterium | reverse complement strand
GTGAGCGGCGTCACCGCCGGCAGGCCGCGCAGCCAGGCCCCGATCTCGCCCTCGCCGTAGAGCGCGTCGGCGACGATGATCTCGCCCGGCTCGATACGCGCGATCTCGGCCGAAAGCTCGGCACGGCTGCGCTCGGTCACCCGGAACTCGCCGGTCGAGATGTCGAGATAGGCCAGCGCGAACTGGTCCTCGCCCGCCGAGGAGCGCGCGCGCGCGATCGCGGCCAGGAAGTTGTTGGCGCGCGCCTCGAGCAGCGAGTCCTCGGTGAGCGTGCCGGGGGTCACCAGGCGCACCACGTCGCGCTTCACCACGCTCTTGGGCCCACGCCTCTTCGCCTCGGCCGGGTCCTCGAGCTGCTCGCACACCGCCACCCGGTGCCCCTGCGCGATCAACCGGTGCAGGTACTCGTCGGCGCGCTCGATCGGCACGCCGCACATCGGGATGTCCTGGCCGAGATGCCGGCCGCGCTTGGTCAGCACGATGCCGAGCGCGCGCGCCGCGATCTCGGCGTCGGCGAAGAACAGCTCGTAGAAGTCCCCCATCCGGTAGAACAGCAGGCAGTCCGGATGGGCGCGCTTGATCTCGGTGTACTGCTCCATCATTGGCGTCACGCGCGAGGCGTCCTCCGCCCTGGGCGCGCCGCGCCCGGGCGCCGCGTCCTCGCCGTCCTCGGCCACGGTCGTGATGGGAGCCAATTCCATGGGGCCGCGAACCTAACAGATGGCCGTGCGCCTTTCATGGGCCGGGACGCTGCCGCCCACAGCGATGTCGCCGTGCAATCGTGGCGAGCCGGCCGTTTGCGGGCCCGCCACGGCCATTTTGTTGGGGTCCGGTCCTTGAGCCGCGGCCATCCGCTCCGCTATGGTGCCCGGCCCGGCCGCACGAGGCCGGCGTTAAGGGGCGGAAATGGCTGAAAAATCCTCCGGCCGGGGCGCGCGGCCGACCTTCACCGATCAGGAAGCGCTGCAGTTCCACAGCCAGGGGCGGCCCGGCAAGCTCGAGGTCGTGGCGACCAAGCCCATGGCGACCCAGCGCGACCTCTCGCTCGCCTATTCGCCGGGCGTCGCGGTGCCGGTGCTCGCCATCGCGGAGGACGAGAGCAAGGCCTTCGACTACACGACCAAGGGCAATTTCGTCGCCGTCATCACCAACGGCACCGCCATCCTCGGCCTCGGCAACCGTGGCGCGCTCGCCGCCAAGCCCGTGATGGAAGGCAAGGCGGTGCTGTTCAAGCGCTTCGCCGACGTCGATTCCATCGACCTCGAGGTCTCGACCGAGGATCCCGACGAGTTCGTCAATGCCATCAAGCTGCTCGGCAAGAGCTGGGGCGGCATCAATCTCGAGGACATCAAGGCGCCCGAGTGCTTCATCATCGAGCAGCGCCTGCGCGAGCTGCTCGACATCCCGGTGTTCCACGACGACCAGCACGGCACCGCCATCATCGCGGCCGCCGGCCTGATCAACGCCCTGCATCTGACGGGGCGCGAGATCGCGACGACGAAGCTCGTCTGCAACGGCGCCGGCGCCGCCGGCATCGCCAGCCTGGAGCTCCTGCGCGCCGTCGGCTTCAAGCCCGAGAATCTGATCCTCTGCGACACCAAGGGCGTGATCCACGAGGGCCGCAAGGACGGCATGAACCAGTGGAAGTCCGCCTATGCGGTGAAGACCTCGGCACGCAGCCTCGCGGAGGCGCTCGCGGGCGCCGACGTGTTCTTCGGGCTCTCGGCCAAGGGCGCCGTGACCCAGGACATGGTCAAGGCCATGGCCGACAAGCCGATCATCTTCGCCATGGCCAATCCCGACCCCGAGATCACGGTCGAGGAGGTCGCGGCCGTGCGCGGCGACGCCATCATGGCGACGGGGCGCTCGGACTACCCGAACCAGATCAACAACGTGCTCGGCTTCCCCTACATCTTCCGCGGCGCGCTCGACGTGCGCGCCACCACCATCAACATGGAGATGAAGATCGCGGCCGCCCGTGCGCTCGCCGACCTCGCCCGCGAGGACGTGCCCGACGAGGTCGCGGCCGCCTACGGCGCCCGGCCGAAATACGGGCCCGACTACATCATCCCGGTGCCCTTCGATCCGCGCCTGATCTCGGCGGTGCCGCCGGCCGTCGCCAAGGCCGCCATGGACACCGGCGTCGCGCGCAAGCCGATCCTCGACATGGACGCCTATCGCCAGCAGCTGCGCTCGCGCCGCGATCCGGTGGCGAGCGTGCTCTCGCGCATCTTCGACCGGCTGCGCCGCCAGCCGAAGCGCGTCGTCTTCGCCGAGGGCGAGGAGGAGCAGGTGATCCGCGCCGCCGCGAGCTTCGTGCACCAGGGGCTCGGCACCGCGCTGCTGGTCGGCCGCGAGGACCAGGTGCGCGAGACCGCGACCGCGGCCGGCATCGAGCTCGGTGGCGGCATCGAGATCGTCAACGCGCGGCTCTCCAACCGCAACGCCGCCTATGCGACCTATCTCTACGAACGCCTGCAGCGCAAGGGCGCCCTGGTCCGCGACTGCCAGCGCCTGGTCAACCAGGACCGCAACCACTTCGCGGCCTGCATGGTCGCCCTCAACGATGCCGACGCCATGGTCACGGGCGTCACCCGCAACTTCTCGGTGGCGCTCGGCGACGTGCTCCACTGCATCGATCCCAAGCCCGGGCACCGCGTGATCGGCGTGTCGCTGGTGCTCGCGCGCGGCCGCACCGTGCTGGTCGCCGACACGGCGGTGACCGAGATGCCCACCGCCGAGGAGCTGGCCGAGATCGCGGTCGAGGCCGCGGGCGTCGCGCGCAAGCTCGGCTACGAGCCGCGCCTCGCGCTGCTCGCCTTCTCGACCTTCGGTCACCCGCCGGGCGAGCGCTCGGCGCGGGTGAAGCAAGCCGTGGAGATCCTCGACCAGCGCCGCGTCGATTTCGAGTACGACGGCGAGATGGCGGCCGACGTCGCGCTCAATCCCGATCTGATGACGGCCTATCCGTTCTGCCGCCTCTCCGGCCCCGCCAACGTGCTGATCATGCCGGCGTTCCATTCCGCCGCCATCTCGACCAAGATGCTGCAGGAGCTCGGCGGCGCCACCGTGATCGGCCCGCTGCTGGTCGGCCTCGACAATTCGGTGCAGATCGTGAATCTCTCCGCCAAGGACACCGACCTCGTCAACATCGCGGCGCTGGCGGCCTACAACATCAGCGGCTGACCACGCGCGCCGGTTCCATGCGCCAACCGACAACAGCCTGAGGAGCCTCTCGTGAGCAAGCCCGGCCTGCGCGGCGTCATCGCCGCCATCGCGACCCCCGTGGACGAGCGCGGCGAGCCCGACTGCGCGCGCGCCGTCAAGCTTGCGCGCTTCCTGCTCGACGGCGGCTGCGACGGCCTCAACATGCTCGGCACCACCGGCGAGGCGACCTCCTTCTCGCTCGAGCAGCGCAGGCGCGTCATGAGCGCCTATGCCGAGGCCGGCCTGCCGGGCGCGCGGCTGATGGTCGGCACCGGCGCGGCCGCGGTCGCCGACGCGGTCGCGCTCACGCGCCACGCCGCGGAGCTCGGCTTCGCGGGCGCGCTGGTGCTGCCGCCCTTCTACTACAAGGGCGTGCCGGACGACGGCCTGGTCGGCTATGTCGACGCGATCGTCGCGGCCACGGCGGACGCCGCGCTGCCGGTCTATCTCTACAACTTCCCGGCGCTCTCGGGCCTCGCCTGGCACGTGCCGCTGATCCGCCGCCTGCGCGAGAATTTCGCCGCGCGCATCGCCGGGCTCAAGGACTCCTCGGGCGACATGCCCTATGCGCGCGAGGCCGCCGGCCTCGGCAGCGACTTCGCGGTGTTCCCCTCCACCGAGGCGGTCCTCCTGGAGGCGCGCGCCGGGGCCTTCGCGGGCTGCATCTCGGCGACCGCCAACTTGAACGCGGATCTTTGCGCCCGCGCCTTCCGCAACGGCGATGCCGCCGCCCTCGAGAGCGCGGTGACCATCCGCAAGCTGTTCGACGGCAAGGCCCTCGTCCCGGGCATCAAGGCGCTGCTCGCCCATATCCACGGCGACCCGGCGCTCGCCCGGGTCAAGCCGCCGCTCGCCGCCTTCCCGGCCGCCGACCGGGCCGCCGTGATCGCGGGCTACGACGCGGCGCGGGCGAAACGCGTGGCCTAGGGAGCATTTTCCGCCGAAGTGGAGACCGGTTCGGCGTAGAAGATGCGACCCGATCGAGACTCTGGCGGCCGCAAGAGGCCCGGTTTTCCGGGCCGTTGACGCGGGAGGCGCGGCCTTATATGCATGCGCCCTTCGATGGCGGGCCTGGCTCCGCCGTCGTTTTCAGACATTCACGGGGTGTTCGGCGGCCTCACGCAGGGTCGTTCCCATCCCACGGACGGAACCGAGATGGCCAACACCACTTCCGCCAAGAAGGCGACGCGCGTGATCGCCCGCCGCACCGAGGTCAACAAGTCGCGCCGCTCGCGCATGCGCAATTTCCTTCGCAAGGTCGAGGACGCGATCAAGTCCGGCGACCAGTCGGCTGCCGCGGCCGCGCTGAAGGTCGCCGAGCCCGAGCTGATGCGAGCCGCGCAGAAGGGCGTGGTTCACAAGAACGCCGCGAGCCGCAAGGTGTCTCGCCTGGCGCACCAGGTCGCCAAGCTCGGCAAGTGAACGCGCGCCGCGGTCGCGGCGCTTGTTTCTGCTTTCATGATGTCGTTGCGGCACCGGCGCATTGGCGCCGCGAGATCGGATGCGCGTCGTCGACGCCGCGCCTCGCGCCGTGTCATCCTTCATCTTGGCTCTGCGATGTTGCACGATCGTCACAAGCGATCGGGATTCGTCGTCGCGTCGCAAGTCTCGCATCGCGCGCGGTCGCAGCGCGAATTTTCGGGGCGGGTTACATGGCCCGGTCGCGCAGAAAAACCGATAGCCGCGCAAACGTTTATCCCCAAGGTGGTGCGAGGTACTTCGATTCCCTCGGCGCATCCGTGTTTGCACGGAGCCGCCCGATGCGCGTGTCGGGCCTGCTTGTGATGCTTTCAAGACATGGTTTGCGCGCGGATTCCGTGCGACGATTCAAGCGCTTGAATTTTCGTGCTGCGGCTCGCGGCCGGACACCCGCGCGCACCGTCGCGGTTACGTAATAATTCATTAACGGAAGTCCTTGCACGGGCCCGATCGATATGTATCCTGGAAAACACAGCGGCCCTCCCGGCCGATCTCAACAAAACGCTCGGTCTTGCATCCCCTTCGACAGGGGAAGTGGGAGTACTGCGCGTGAATTGCGGAGAATCGGGATCTCGGCCGAGAGTATCCGCGTGGAACGAGGGAAGCGAAGACTGGAATGAACTTGCGGCGCTGATTGTCTCGTGTGTGGCGGCGCAGGCGCAAACCAGAACAGGACTTGACCTGTCAGTGCAGCACGAGGGTGTCGTGAACGGCGGTCGCGACGCCACCAGGGGGCACCATGAAAGAGCTACCGCTTGAGCCGGCTTGGCCGGATGGCATCGACAGGCTGCCGCGCGCGGCGCGCGGCCGACGCGAAAGGCGGGGGCATGCGGCCCCGTTCGCCGCGCACGCGGGCGCGGTGAGTATCGCCGGGGCCTGGCGCACGGCGCCGCCGGGCAGCTGAGCGCGTAGCGACTCTTCCGTTTCATCACGATCTGCCTGCATCGCAGGACGCTGCACCGTTCGTGTGCCGGCGATGTCGCGTGGCCTTCGCGCCGCCGACGAGCCGCGATGCGCGCAGGTCTCGATATTTCCGATCAGAGTGGGGCCACATGATGAACAGCAACGAGCAGGAGCGCTGGTCGCGGGTGAAGCAGCGGTTGCGCACGGAGGTCGGCGACGACGTGTTCTCCAGCTGGTTCGCGCGCATGGATCTCGATGCCCTGGAAGGCGACACCGTGCGCCTGTCGGTGCCGACCCGCTTTCTCAAGAGCTGGATCCAGTCGCATTACACCGAGCGCGTGCTCTCCTGCTGGAAGGCCGAGCTCGCCTCGGTCCGCCGCACCGAGCTGGTGGTCCGCTCGGCCGTGATCCGCACCGCGGCGAAGGCGAAGCCGGAGCATCCCGAGGCCGCGCAGGAGGGCGTCGACGGCGCCGCCGAGCGCATCGAGTTCCGCGCGCCGAGCCTGCCGGCGCAGACCGCCCACGAGGCGCTCGGCGGCTCGCCGCTCGACCCGCGGCTCACCTTCGACGGCTTCGTGGTCGGCCGCTCCAACACGCTCGCCCACGCGGCCGCCCGCCAGGTCGCGACCGCGCGGCGCGGCGACGCCGTGATGTTCAATCCGCTCTACCTGCATGCCGGGGTCGGCCTCGGCAAGACCCATCTCCTGCAGGCGATCGCCTGGGCCGGCAACGGCGGCCACGAGCGCAAGGTGCTCTATCTCACGGCCGAGAAGTTCATGTACGGCTTCGTCGCCGCCCTGAAGGCGCAGACGGCGCTCGCCTTCAAGGAGGCGCTGCGCGGCATCGACGTGCTGGTGATCGACGACCTGCAGTTTCTCCAGGGCAAGTCGACCCAGAACGAGTTCTGCCACACCCTCAATGCCCTCATCGACGCCGGCCGCCAGGTCGTGATCGCGGCCGACCGGCCGCCCGCCGATCTCGAGAGCCTCGACGACCGCGTCCGCTCCCGCCTCGCCGGCGGCCTCGTGGTCGAGATCGGCTCGCAGGAGGAGGAGCTGCGCCTGGAGATCCTCAAGAGCCGCGTCGCCGCCGCGCGCGCCTATCATCCGGGCTTCGACGTGCCCCAGCCGGTGCTCGCCTTCATCGCCCGCACCATCACCCACAATGGCCGCGACCTCGAAGGCGCGCTCAACCGTCTGCTCGCCCACAACAAGCTCACGGGCCACCCGGTCACCGTCGAGATGGCCGAGCGCGCGGTGCGCGACCTGGTGCGGCCCCAGGAGCCCAAGCGCGTCAAGATCGAGGACATCCAGCGGGTGGTGGCGCGCCAGTACAATGTCAGCCGCGCCGATCTCCTCTCCTCGCGCCGCACCGCCAATGTCGTGCGTCCGCGCCAGATCGCGATGTATCTCGCCAAGACCCTGACGCTGCGCTCGCTTCCCGAGATCGGCCGCCGCTTCGGCGGGCGCGACCACACCACGGTGCTGCACGCCGTGCGCAAGATCGAGAACCTGGTCGATCAGGATACGGTGCTCGCCGAGGAGATCGACCTCCTCAAGCGCCTGCTGCAGGAGTGAGTGAGCCCGCGTGCCGCGTACGCGGCGCGCGCTCTCCCGGCCCGGCTCGCTGGGGACGGGGCGTCGCCTGGCGCTCCTCCGCTGCGGTTCAGGCGGTTTCTCCCGAGGTTTCTTGGGATCGATGCCCCTTGCCCTTGCCTAAGCCGCGCCGGCGCGCCATTTTCGGCGCCCGGCGCCGGCATCCCTCGGGCCGGGCCGCCGCGGCCCGGAGGGGTCCTGCCTCCCGCGTCGGGCGTTCCCACCTTGCCTGCGGGGTCTCGCGATGAAAGTCACGGTCGAGCGCGCCGCGCTCCTCAAGTCCCTCGGCCACGTGCACCGCGTCGTCGAGCGGCGCAACACCATCCCGATCCTCGCCAACGTGCTGCTGCGCTCCGACAAGGGCAGGCTCGCCCTCAAGGCGACCGATCTCGACCTCGAGGTGATCGAGACCATCGCGGGCGAGGTCGGCCCCGCCGGGGCCACCACGGTGCCGGCCCACATGTTCTACGACATCGTGCGCAAGCTCCCCGAAGGCTCGCAGATCGTGCTGGAATCCTCGGGCGACCGCGCCGCCCTCGCGATCCGCGCCGGGCGCTCGCGCTTCTCGCTGCAGACCCTGCCCGAGAGCGACTTCCCGGACCTCGCGGCCGGCGAGATGAGCCACAAGTTCGGCCTCGCGGCCAAGGACTTCAAGCGGCTGATCGACAAGACCCAGTTCGCGATCTCGACCGAGGAGACCCGCTACTACCTCAACGGCATCTATCTGCACGCCGCCGGCAGCGGCCAGGCTGACAGGCTGCGCGCGGTCGCGACCGACGGCCACCGCCTGGCGCAGGCCGAGCTCGACCTGCCGGCCGGGGCGGAAGGCATGCCCGGCGTCATCGTCCCGCGCAAGACCGTGAACGAGGTGCAGCGCCTGATCGAGGATCTCGATGCCGAGATCGCGATCGAGCTCTCGGCGAGCAAGATCCGATTCTCGATCGGCGACGTGGTCCTGACGTCCAAGCTGATCGACGGCACCTTCCCGGACTACGGCCGGGTGATCCCGCTCGGCAACGACAAGACGCTCATCGTCGACAAGCCGGACTTCGCGGCCGCGGTCGACCGCGTCTCCACGGTGTCGAGCGAGCGCGGCCGCGCCGTCAAGCTCGCGCTCTCGGCCGGCAAGCTCGTGCTCACGGTGACCAATCCGGATTCCGGCAGCGCCACCGAGGAGCTCGAGGTCGAGTATGATTCCGAGCCGCTCGATATCGGCTTCAACTCGCGCTACCTGCTCGACATCGCGGCACAGATCGAGGGCGAGGTGGCGGTGCTCAAGCTCGCCGATCCGGGCTCGCCGACGCTGATCCAGGACAAGGATGCGGGCAACGCGCTCTACGTCCTCATGCCGATGCGCGTCTGACCGGGGCGCCGTCCCGAGCCGTGCGGGCCCGGCAGCGGGAACCTGAGCGAGGCCGGATCGTAGTCCGGAATCGGCTCCGCGAACCCGCGCAGGGCTCCGACCCAGAACTCGACCGTTTCGATCTCCCGCTGGAGACGGTCGATCGCCTGGCGCAGGTGTCGCTTGGCGATGTCGTGTGCGGATTCACCCTCGGCCATGGCCTCGCCTCCGTCGGATGCTCAGCGGTTTGCGGCTCCCCTTCGTCTCCGTCTAGGGAGTTAATCGCGTCCACTTGGCTTGGTTCCGGCATTTCCCGCGGCCTCCAGAAGGGGGCGTTACGCGGGATTGCGCCGGTTCCTTCGCTCCGGACCTTCGAGAGCCGATGACCGCCGCGCGCATCCGCAAGCTGACGCTGACCAACTTTCGCAGCTACCGCTCCGCGAGCCTGGCGGTCGCGGCCGACATGGTCGTGCTCACCGGTCCGAACGGCGCCGGCAAGACCAATGTGCTCGAGGCGATCTCCTACCTGGCGCCCGGCCGCGGGCTGCGCCGCGCCATCCTGGAGGAGGTCGCCTTCGCGGAGGGCGACGGCTCCTGGGCCGTGTCCGCGCAGGTCGAGGGGGCATTCGGCCTGGTCACGCTCGGGACCGGAATCGAGCCGCAGCCCGCGGGCGATGCAGCGCCCGTGCGTCGCTGCCGCATCGACGGCGAGCCGGTTCCCTCCGCGGCCGCCTTCTCGGACCACCTGCGCCTCGTGTGGATGACGCCCGCCATGGATGGGCTGTTCCTCGGCGCGGCCTCGGAGCGCCGGCGCTTCCTCGACCGGCTGGTGCTCGCGGTCGACGGCGAGCATGGCTCGCGCGTCAACGCGCTCGAGCGCTCGCTGCGCTCGCGCAACCGGCTGCTGGAGCAGCCGAGCCCGGATCCCCACTGGCTCGACGCGGTGGAGCACGAGACCGCCGAGCTCGCGATCGCGGTGGCGGCCGCGCGCGGCGAGACCGTGCGCCGTCTCGCCGGCGCGCTCCTGCGCAGCCGCGACCTCGACTCGCCGTTCCCCTGGGCCGGCGTCGCCCTCGAAGGCTGGGTCGAGAACGCGCTCGAGACCGAGCCCGCCACCCGCGTCGAGGACCGCTATCGCGGCGTCCTGCGCGAGAACCGGGCGCGCGACGCCGCGGCGGGCCGCACCACCGACGGTCCGCATCTCACCGACCTGGAGGTCCTGCACGGCCCCAAGGGCATCGCGGCCGCCCAGGCCTCGACCGGCGAGCAGAAGGCGCTGCTGATCGGCCTGGTGCTCGCCCATGCGGGGCTGGTCGCCGAGATGACCGGCTTCGCGCCCTTGCTGCTGCTCGACGAGGTCGTGGCCCATCTCGATCCGACGCGCCGCGCCGCGCTCTATGCGGCGCTCGCCGGTCTCGGCGCCCAGGTCTGGATGACCGGCGCGGATCCCGCCGCCTTCGCGGATATCGCGCTCCGCGCCCAGGTCCTGGACGTCGCCCCGGGCCGCGTCTCGTCGCGCGCATAGCGCTTCGCAACGGATCGCGCCCGGCCGGCGACCTGGGTTCCGGACGCCGATCGTGCTATCGATCGGCACGCCGCTATCGGGGGCACGCCATGGATCCCGCCGCACTCGCCGTCTTCGCCGTCGCGCTGTTCGTGGCGGCCGCCTCGCCGGGTCCCGGCATCGCCGCGATCGTCGCGCGGGTGCTCGGCCGCGGCACCTCCGGCGCGCTCGCCTTCACGGCCGGCGTGGCGATCGGCGACGTGGTCTGGCTCACCTTCGCGGTGCTCGGCCTCGCCGTGGTGGCGCAGACCTTCCACGGCGTGTTCCTGGCGATCAAGTATCTCGGCGCCGCCTATCTGCTCTATCTCGCCTGGAAGCTCTGGACCACGCCGGCGGTCGCCGCGGACCTCGCGGTGGCGCCCTCGCGCGAGCGTCCCGCCGCGCTGTTCCTCGGCGGGCTCGCCGTCACCATGGGCAATCCCAAGGTCATGGTGTTCTACCTCGCGCTGCTGCCGCATCTGCTCGATCTCGGCCGCATCACGCTCCTCGGCTATGCCGAGCTCGTGGCGCTCACCCTTGCGATACTCGCCATCGTGTTCGGCGGCTATGTCGCGCTCGCGGCCCGCGCGCGGCGGCTGCTGCGCAGCCCGCGCGCCATGCGCCTCGTCAACCGCGGTACCGGCACCCTGATGGCGGGCGCGGCCGTCGCCGTCGCGGCGCGCTGAGGGCCGGCGCGCTCGGCGACGCGCAACCGCGGCGCGATCGCGTCGGATTCCGGCCCCCGCCCGAGCCCCGAAACGGGCGGGCCGGCGCCGGCGAAGGCGCCCGAAAACAGCCCTCGCGAGGCCCTGTTTCCGGACCAGAAAGATGCGCGATTACAATGGGTTGACTGGGGTCTTTTTGCGCTGTACGCGGTCTTGTTTTCGTGTCACATCAGCCCCACCTGAGTTCTTTCTTTCACGCATGATTCGTCGAAGCTCCGCATGGCTGAACCCGCCCGCCAGACGCCCGCCGCGCCCGCAAGGGAGCCGGCTGCCTACGACGCCGAGTCGATCAAGGTCCTCAAGGGCCTCGACGCCGTGCGCAAGCGTCCCGGCATGTATATCGGCGACACCGACGACGGCTCCGGCCTGCACCACATGGTCTACGAGGTGGTCGACAATGCCGTCGACGAGGCGCTTGGCGGCCACGCCGGCGAGGTGAGCGTCACCCTCAATCCCGACGGCTCCTGCACGGTGCGCGACGACGGCCGCGGCATCCCGACCGACATCCACAAGGAGGAAGGCGTCTCGGCGGCCGAGGTCATCATGACCCAGCTGCACGCGGGCGGTAAGTTCGACCAGGACGCCTACAAGGTCTCGGGCGGCCTGCACGGCGTCGGCGTCTCGGTGGTGAACGCGCTCTCGGAGCGCGTCGAGGTCGAGGTCGCGCGCGGACAGCAGCTCCATCGCCAGGTGTTCGAGCGGGGGCTGCCCAAGACCAGGCTCGAGAACCTCGGACGCGCGCCGAACCGGCGCGGCACCACCGTGCGGTTCAAGCCGGACCCGAAGATCTTCGGCGCCAAGGCCGGCTTCAAGCCGGCGCGCATCTTCAAGATGGCCCGCTCCAAGGCCTATCTGTTCGGCGGCGTCGAGATCCGCTGGAGCTGCGCCAAGGAGCTGCTCGCGGGCGTCGACGGCGTGCCCGAGCAGGACACGTTCCATTTCCCGGACGGTCTGCGCGACTTCCTCTCGCATGCGATCCACGGACAGACCCTGGTGCATCCCGACATCTTCGCGGGCCGCTCGGGCAAGCCCGGCGCGCACGGCGGCATCGAGTGGGCGGTCGCGTTCGTCGCCGACGCGGACGGCTTCGCCTCGTCCTACTGCAACACGATTCCGACGCCCGACGGCGGCACCCACGAGGCGGGCCTGCGGGCCGCGCTGACGCGCGGCATCCGCGACCATGCCGAGCGCGTCGGCCAGGGCAAGCGCGCCGCCTCGGTGACGACCGAGGACGTGATGATCGGCGCCGCCGCCATGCTGTCGGTGTTCATCCGCGAGCCCGAGTTCCAGGGCCAGACCAAGGACCGGCTCGCCACCGCGGAGGCGCAGCGCCTCGTCGAGCAGGCGCTCAAGGACGCCTTCGACCACTGGCTCGCCGGCAATCCGACCCAGGCCAACAGGCTGCTCGACTGGGTGATCGAGCGCGCCGACGAGCGGCTGCGGCGGCGCCAGGAGAAGGAGATCCAGCGCAAGAGCGCGGTGAAGAAGCTGCGCCTGCCCGGCAAGCTCGCCGACTGCACCAGCTCGGCGGCCGACGGGGCCGAGCTGTTCATCGTCGAGGGCGACTCGGCCGGCGGCTCCGCCAAGCAGGCGCGCGA
>PQAH01000246.1 GCA_003105195.1 Bradyrhizobiaceae bacterium | reverse complement strand
CGGGGGCGGCTCGAGCATCTGGCGGTGGGCGTCGGCGAGCTCCGGATCGCGCAGCAGCGCGCGCCAGGAGGGCTCCGTCGCTTCCGACTCCAGCTCGGCCGCGAGCGCATTGGCGCGCGCGAGCACGGCCGGCGGCGCGCGCTCCTCCGGGACGATCAGCAGGCCGGCGCGGCGGAACGCCTCGCCGGTCCGCCGGCCGGCCGTCAGCCCGGCGAGCGGGACCGCGAGCGCGAGCCCGAGGATCACCGGCGTCATCCACAGGAACAGCGGCCACGACACCGCATAGGCGGCGCCCGCGAGCGACGCGCCGAACACGGTGTGCCAAACGTAGCGACGCACGACCTCGCGCCACGGCAGCGAGCCGTCGTCGCGCCGCTGCACGTTCCAGCCGGCATCGCGGCCGAGCAGCGTGGACACCACGGTGACGGACTGCGCCAGCATCATCACGGGCGCCAACAGCCCGGAGATCAGCGTCTCGACCAGCATGCCGATAAAGCCGCGCACGACGCCGAAGCTGCGCCGCGCGCGGCCATCGCCGAGCATCGCGAGGAAGCCGAAGAGCTTCGGCGCCAGCAGCAGCCCCATGGTGCCGGCGAAGACGTAAGCCGCGCGCACCGGGTCCTGCGCGGGCCAGCGCGGGAACAGCGTGAACCCCGACGGGAAATATTCCGGCCGGATGAACTGCGCCTGCAGCGCGATCACGATGCCGGTGATCAGGAAGGCGAGCCACAGCGGCGCCGTGATGTAGCTGCCGATGCCGGTCAGGAGGTGCAGCCGGCTCACCCAGTGGAGCCCGCGCGCCGGCAGCACGCCGAGATGCTGGAGGTTGCCCTGGCACCAGCGTCGGTCGCGCAGGATGTAGTCGGTGAGCGAGGGCGGGCTCTCCTCGTAGGAGCCGCCGAGCGCCGGCGCCATGTAGACGCCCCAGCCGGCGCGGCGCATCAGCGCCGCCTCGACGAAGTCGTGGCTCATGATCTCGCCGCCGATCGGCTTGCGTCCCGGCAAGGCCGGCAATCCGGCCTCCGCCGCGAAGGCGGCCGTGCGGATGATCGCGTTGTGCCCCCAGTAGTTGCCTTCGCCCCCGTGCCACCAGGCGATGCCGTGGGCGATGGTCGGGCCGTAGAGCCGGTGCGCGAACTGCTGCAGCCGCGCGAACAGCGTGCGGCCGTTGACGACGACCGGGAGCGTCTGGATCAGCGCGGCCCGTTGGTGGCGCTCCATGGCCCCGGCGAGCCGCACCAGCGTGTCGCCGGTCATCAGGCTGTCGGCGTCGAGCACCACGAAATGTGCGTAGGCGCCGCCGAAGCGGCGCACCCAGTCCGCGACATTGCCGGCCTTGCGGCCTTCGTTGCGCCGCCGGTGGCGGTAGAAGATCCGCGCGTGCCCGCCGGTGCGCGCGCGCAGCGCCAGGAAGGCGGCCTCCTCGGCGATCCAGATGTCGGGCCGCGTGGTGTCGCTCAGGATGAAGAAGTCGAAACGGTCGAGCGCCCCGGTCGCCGCGACCGACTCGTAGACCGCCTGCAGGCGCGCGATCACCTGCGCCGGCGTCTCGTTGTAGACCGGCAGCAGCAGCGCGGTGCGCTCCGAAAGCCGCGGCAGCGGGCCGTCGGCCGGCACGTCGATCGGCTGCGGCCGGCGTGCGAGCACCACGAACAACCCCGCGAGCGCGGAGATGAACGAGAACGCGATCCAGGCGAACAGCACGACGAACAGGCCGAGCACCAGCCGTTCCAGGAGCGTCAGGCCGCCGACCTGCAGCACCAGATGCATCTCGTAGGCGGCGCCGGCGGTCATCGCCAGGGTGCCGAGGATCACCAGCGCGCGGCGCGGCGCCAGCGTCGCGGGCCGCGGCACCGGTGCAGCCGGCCGCGCGTGGCGCAGCGACTGCACCGGCATGGCGCAGGGCGCCGTCTCCGGCAGCGTCCGCAGCGGCGCCGCGACCGGCACGGCGGGACGGATCATGGCGTCCATCGATAGACCCAGACCTCGGATACCGGCTTGTCCTGGTGCAGGAGCTGCGCGCGCAGCTCCACCAGCGGCGCCCGCTCGGGCGCGAGCCGGAAGCTCAGCCGCCAGCCGCCGGTGTGCGGATTGGGCTGCGTCACCACGTGGCGGATCTGCCCCTTGTCGGCCGTGACCTTGCCGATCACCTCGGCATCGGCCGGCAGGGACTTGAACATCTCGCCGGTGACCTCGAGCACGAACTGCCGCTCCGACTCCCCGGCGGCGCCGACGCGCATCTGCGTGAAGGCCGCGAGCTCCGCCGACAGCATCGCCTCGCGGCCCCAGTGCAGCCGGTAGACGAAGGTGTAGTCGCGTTTCGGCTGAAACGGCTCCTTCGGCCGCCAGAAGGCGACGATATTGTCGTTGTACTCGTTGCGGGTCGGGATCTCGACCAGCAGGATCTGTCCCTCGCCCCAGTCGCCGATCGGCTCCACCCAGGCGCTCGGCCGTTTCTGGTACTGCGCCTCCAGGTCCTGGTAGGCCGCGAACTCGCGCCGGCGCTGCAGCAGCCCGAAGCCGCGCGGATTGGTGTCCGCGAAGGCGCTGATCTGCAGGTCCTGCGGATTGGCGAGCGGGCGCCACAGCTGCTCGCCGCGGCCGTTGCGGATCGCGAGCCCGTCGGAATCGTGCACCGCCGGGCGGAAGTCGTCCGCATTGTTGCGATCGCCGGGGCCGAACCAGAACATGCTGGTGAGCGTGCCGATGCCGGCCTGGTCGACGGCGACGCGCGGATAGATCCCCATCTCGACGTCGTAGACCGTGGCCTCGCCCGGCCGGATCGTGAAGCGGTAGGCGGCCGCCGCGCTCTGGCTGTCGAGCAGCGCGTGCACCACGATCGAGTTGGTCTGCGGCTGCGGGCGCTCGATCCAGAAGGCGCGGAAGGCCGGGAATTCCTCACCCTTGGGATCGCCGGTCTTCAGCGAGAGGCCGCGCGCCGAGAGCCCGAACACCTGCCCCTTGCCGACGGCGCGGAAGTAGCTCGCGCCGAGGAAGGTGCCGATCTCGTCGTGGTAGTCGCCCCGGTTGATCGGCGCGTGCAGCCGGAACCCCGCGAAGCCGAGATTGGCATTCGGCTGCGGCTGCGGAAGGCCCTCGTTGAACGTGAACAGGTCCGGTGCGTAGCGAATCAGCCGCGCGCGGCCCTGCACGACCTCGTGGATGTCCACCCGGTCCGTGAAGATGAAGCCGCGATGGAAGAGCTGCACCTGGAACGGCAGGTTGTCGCCGCGCCACAGCGCGCGGTCCGGCACGAAGCGGATCCCGCGATAGGCGTCGTAGCCGAGCTCCCGGAAGGCCTGCGGCAGCTCCCAGTTGGGCGCCCGGAACGGCTTGCTCGCGAGCTCGCGCGCCATCTCGCGCACCGACGGCGCCGCGAACGGCGTCCACTCCCCGGCCGGCTGCGCCCGCGCGCCCCCGCGCGCGAGAGCTGCGGCGAGCGGAAGCGACAGGCCTCCCATGACGAAATCGCGACGTCGCAAGCAGACCTCCCGCGGCGTCCCGCCGCAGCAACCCCGGGCGCACGACGTACAATGAGCCGGCGCGGCCCGGGTTCCATGAAGGATCCGTCAGGGACGCATCGCCGCGGCGGCGCCGCGCCCGCCGGGCGGGACGTGGCTCGCGGGGGCGTACCCCGCTCTTCCGCCGGGCAAGCCCGGCCTCCCCGCCTCGCCGAGCGCGTCATCGCCGCGGCGTGTTCAGCGGCGAATGACCGCGCGTGCGGAAGCTGACCTTGCTTCCCCGCGCCTATATTGTCTCCGCCATGGCCCGCCGTTTCTCCTCCATCGGCCTGTTCGGCATTTTCGGGCGCTCCGGCGATCTGCGGCAGGTCGACCAGGCGCTGCGCGCCGTGGACATTCATCCGCGCCTGGTGCCGGAAGCCGTCAAGCTCGCTCTCGTCGGTCTCCTGAAGGAGTGCGCGCGGGGCGGGGAGCCGGCTGCGCCCGCCTACCGCGCGGCGGCCGAGGTCGTCGGTTACTGCATGATCGGGGCCGACGCCTTCGCGGCCGCCAATGACGCGCAGCTCGCGCGCGAGGTCGAGGAGCGGATCGAGCTCGCTCTCATTTCGGGAACCAATCTCGATGCCCGATTGGTCCTGCTGACCCTGCATGCCGGCGTGTGCCAGGCCAGCGTGGTCGATCGCTTTCAGCTCGAGAGCGCAGCCGATTGACCTGCGGGCACGCAGCCGACTCTTGCGTATGCGGGGTCGTTCATATAGCGAGCGCCACCGGAATCCGACGACCAACAGGAGAGACGACACATGGCACGCAAACCCGTCGCAGCCGGCGAACCGGCCGAGAACAATCGCCCGCGCAACCCGCGCGCCAATGCTCTGCCCACCGAAGGCTATGTGGTGGAAGTCGATGGCAAGCTGAAGGCCGAATATTCCGCCCCCGAGGCGGCCTTCGCGGCCGGCAGGGAGATCAAGAGGAATTATCCGTCCGTCCAGGTCAAGATCTATGACGCCAAGGAGCGGACGCGAACGACGGTGGACGTGCCGAAACCCGAGGAAGCGGTGCAGAAACCGTCGTCCTGACGATGGTGGCCGGCATGCCCGGTCACATGCGCCAGGGATGAATGGCGGTCGGCAACAGCATCACGACGAAGACGAATGACGCGACCGTCGGCAAAGCACATGCCGTCCTCGCCATGACTTTGGACATCGCATGATCGGGAGACATGAGCGTCCTCCTGTCGGCGTTGTCGCCGTTCAGGTCGGCAGCGGTCGGTTGCGGCCAAATGGGTCGGCGACCGCCATGCCCGCCGCTTGCAGGAGCAGTTGAGCCATGGCGGCCTGCTCCTGTGGGTGAGGACCTGGGATGCCGGGGACCAGAAGCGCGCCGTCGACATTCTGGCCGAGCACTCCGGCCGGGACGTGCACGTTCACGCGCTGCCGGCGCAGGAGCCGCTTCGTTCACGGCCGTGAATCGCGCGCGGCCTCGAACCTGAGGACCCTTCCGGCTCCGCCCGCGATGTAATCCGGTCCGTAGACGTCCGCGAAGCGGCGACGGGCGGCGTCGCCCGTGCAGTGCGACGACGCGACGCGCCGGACGCCGAGCGCGCGGAAGGTGCCTACGACGGCATCGACCTCCCCCGGCGCTGCCGAGACCAGGTGAGGCGTAGCTTCCGCATATTCGCGCAGGACAGCGCCGTCGCTTCCCGTGTCGAACAGCACCGCGGCGTTCGGCGTCGCGACCATGGCGGCGAAACCCCAAGCGGGCCGCGAGACGCGGGTCGGCCAGCTCGTTGTCGAAGACCCTCGTGACACGACCTCGTTCGCAACCGCGGCCGGCATGGGGGCTCCTTCCGCCGCCATCATGGTCAGCGCCGCCGCCAGCCGCGCCAGCAGGCGCATTCGACACGATCGTCCCGGCCCGGCGCGCGGCTCGAACGGGCCGCCGCGCCGCGCCGCGCCGCGCG
>PQAH01000245.1 GCA_003105195.1 Bradyrhizobiaceae bacterium | reverse complement strand
CCGTGTCGTTCCAGGACATCGAGGGGCACGTAGAGACGTCCGCGCGAGGCGTGACGGGCGACGTCGCGCAGCAGCCGCGTCAGGGCGAGCGCGAGGCCGGCCGGCTCGATCCCGGCGGCGGGGCCGGCGCCGAGGACCTGCGCGGCGAGCCGCATGGGCGCGACCACGGTCCGGCGCGCATAGGCCTCGAGATGGGCGAGGCTCGGCATCGGATCCTCGTAGAGATCGAAGCCGTGCGCCTCGATCAGCGCGAGCAGTGGCTCGACCGGAAGCGCGAAGCGCGCGATCGCGTCGCCGAGCGCGGCCGCGACCGGGCTCGCCTGCGCCTCGCCGCCGCGCTCGCCCACGAGCACGTCGCGCCACCATTGCAGGCGCAGCTCCCCGGCGAGCGGCTGGCGCACCGCGTCGGCGACGCGGGAGATCTCGATGTCGAAGGCGTGGAGCGCGAACAGCGCACCGCGGCGATCGGCGGGCGCGAACAGGCCGGCGAGAAATCGATCCTTGTCGGCCTCGCGCGTCAGCCGCTCGCAATGGCGATAGGCGTCGTCCATCGCGGGAATTCCCCGAGCTAGTCGACCGCGATCAGCCCGGCCGCGACGCGGCGCTTCTCGCCGAGCAGGATATTGTAGGTGCGCACGGCCGCGCCCGTCGACATCGGCTCGGCGACGATGCCGCGATCGCGGAAGCGCCAGCGCAGCGCCTCGGGCAGGATCCAGGTTTCGCGGCCGCAGCCGAGCAGGAAGTGGTCGATGGCCTCGGCCTCGGCGAACACGGGTGCGAGCGCCGCCTCGGTGACGTCCTCGACCCGCGCCACCGGCCAGGCCGCGATGCCGCGCGGCAGGCAGAGCAGCGAGCCGCGGTGCGACATGCCGGCGAAGCGGAAGCCGCCGCGGCCATAGGCGTCGATCGTCGCCGTGCCGGGAAAGAAGCCGCCCGCTTCCGCCACGGGTCAGCGGCCGGCGGCGGCCGGCTTGGCCGCGCCTGCGCGCTCGCTCGCGGGCTCGTCCTGGCCGCGCAGCCGCCCGACGCCGAGATAGATCAGGATCGGCGAGGCGATGAAGATCGAGGTGTAGGAGCCGACCAGCACCGCGCCGAAGGTCATGGCGGCCGTGAAGCTGTGGATGCCGGGGCCGCCGAAGATCAGCAGCGAGAGCAGAGCGAGCGTCACCGTGACGTGCGTGATCACCGAGCGCGACAGCGTCGAGTTGATCGACTGGTTGAGCACGTCCTCGATCGGCATCTTCTTGTAGCGCCGCAGCATCTCGCGGATCCGGTCGAAGATGACGACGGTGTCGTTGAGCGAGTAGCCCAGGATGGTCAGCAGCGCCGCCACCGTCGAGAGGTCGAAGTCGAGCCGCATCAGCGACATGAAGCCGATCGTCAGCACCAGGTCGTGCACGTTCGCGATCATGGCGCCGAGCGCGAACTGCCATTCGAAGCGGAACCAGAGATAGATCAGGATCCCGCCGATCGCGAGTATCAGGCCGAGCGTGCCCATGGCGAGGAGCTCGGCGGAGACGCGCGGGCCGACGACCTCGACGCGGCGATAGTCCACCTGGTCGCCCAGCGCGCCGCGGATCTTGGCGACCGCCTGCTGCTGCGCCTCCTCGCCGCCCGGCTGCTGCTCGACGCGGATCAGCACGTCGGACGGCGAGCCGAACTCCTGAAGCTGGACCTCGCCGAGGCCGAGGCCGTTGAGCGTAGAGCGCATGCGCGCGAGGTCGGCAGGCCCCGACTTCGACTGGACCTCGATCAGGGTGCCGCCGATGAAGTCGATGCCGAGGTTGAGCCCGATCGTGAAGTAGATCGCGATGGCCGCGATCGACAGCACGGCGGACAGCGGAAAGCTGACGCGCCGGAAGCGCATGAAGTCGAACTTGGTGTCGTCCGGAACGATGCGGAGAAGGCGCAC
The DNA here is from genome assembly GCA_003105195.1 of Bradyrhizobiaceae bacterium. Classification (GTDB taxonomy): domain Bacteria; phylum Pseudomonadota; class Alphaproteobacteria; order Rhizobiales; family Xanthobacteraceae; genus FEB-22. The sequence continues at coordinate 2,574 of PQAH01000245.1, read as the reverse complement.
GGGCGGTTCTCGTCAGATCGGAACGCTTTGCGGGCGCAGCCAGCGATACCAGGACGCGACCATCAGGCGTGTGAGGGTGAAGGCGGTGAAGACCGTCGTGATGATGCCGATGCCGAGGGTGACCGCGAAGCCGCGGACCGGGCCGGATCCGATCATGAACAGCACCGCCGCGGCGATGAAGGTCGTGACATTGGCGTCGATGATGGTGGCGAGCGCGCGCGTGAAGCCGAAATCGAGCGAGCTGACCGCGGAGCGGCCGCCGCGCGCCTCCTCGCGGATGCGCTCGTAGATCAGCACGTTGGAGTCGACCGCCATGCCGACCGTCAGCACGATGCCGGCGATGCCCGGCAGCGTCAGCGTGGCGTTGAGCATCGAGAGCACGCCGAGGATCATGACCACGTTGATGGTGACCGCGAGGCTGGCGAAGATCCCGAACACGCCGTAGGTCGCGATCATGAACAGGATCACGAGGATTGAGCCGATCCAGGAGGCGCGGATGCCCTTGTCGATCGAATCCTGGCCGAGGCCCGCGCCGACGGTGCGCTCCTCGATGATGGTGAGCGGCGCCGGCAGGGCGCCGGCGCGCAGCAGGATCGCGAGGTCGTTCGCCTGCTCGACCGTGAAGCTGCCCGAGATCTGGCCCGAGCCGCCGAGGATCGGCTCACGGATCACCGGCGCCGAGATCACCTCGTTGTCGAGCACGATCGCGAAGGGCCGCCCGACGTTCTCCTGGGTCGCCTGGGCGAAGCGGCGGGCGCCGTTGGTGTTGAAGCGGAAGGTGACGATCGGCTCGCTGGTGCGCTGGTCGAAGCCGGGCTGCGCGTCGGTCAGGTCCTCGCCCGAGACCACCACGCGCTTCTCGATCAGATAGGTGGGCCGTCCCTCCTTCTCGGGGCCCTGCAGGATCTCCGAATCCGGCGGCACCCGCCCCTGCTGCGCCTGCTCGACGCTGGTCGTCTGGTCGACCATGCGGAAGGTGAGCTTCGCGGTCTTGCCGAGAAGCTCCTTGAGGCGTTGCGGATCCTGCAGGCCCGGCACCTGCACGAGGACGCGGTCGACGCCCTGGCGCTGGATCGACGGCTCCACGGTGCCGAGCTCGTTGACGCGGCGCTCGATGATCTGGATCGACTGCTCGACCGACTGGCGGATGCGCTCGGTGATCTGCGGCTGGGTGATGGTGAGCTGGATCAGGTTGTTGCCGGCGTCCACCACGTCGAGGCTGCGCTGGCCGGTCGCGCTCAGGAGGCCGCCGAGCGGCTGCGACAGCGCGCGCAGCTTGGTGAGCGCCTGCGGCATGTCGCCCGGCTGGCGCACCCGCACCTCCACGGTGAGGCCGCGCGCCACCAGGCCGGTATAGCCGATGCGCGCCTCGCGCAGCGCCTGGCGCACGTTGTCGCGCAGCTGCTCGGCCTGCTCGCGCCGCACCGCGTTGGAATCGACCTCGAGCAGGATGTGCGAGCCGCCCTGCAGGTCGAGACCGAGCACGAGGTGGCGCTGCGCCCATTTGGGCAGCTGATTGAAGGTCTGCTCGGAGAGGAGCGACGTGCCCGCGAACAGGCAGATCACGAAGGTGACGATCAGGATCGCCGCCGTCCTCCACCGCGAAAAGTGCAGCATCAGCCTCGGTGCTCCCGCGCTCGCCTATGACGCGCCCGGCGCTCAGCCGGCGCTGGATTCGTCCTTCACGGGCTCGCCCTTGGCGCGCACGTCGGAGATCATCTGCCGCATCTGGCGCACCCGCACGCCTTCGGTCAGCTCCACCTCGATGTGCTCGTCGTCGACCAGCTTGGTGACCTTGCCGATCAGGCCGCCCGAGGTGATGACGGTGTCCCCGCGCCGCAGGTTCTTGACCATCTCCTGGTGCTGCTTCACGCGCTTCTGCTGCGGCCGCAGGATCAGGAAATACATGATAACGAAGATCAGGATGAAGGGGAGCAGCGAAAACAGCATGTCGCTGCCGCCCCCGGTGCCTTGGGCGTAGGCGGGCGTAATCAGCATTGATGTCCTTCCGTTTTCCTCGACGCGCCGGCCGCTGCGGCCGAAAACACCGCGCCCGCCGCCGAAAACCGCGCGGACTATACTGGCCGCCCGCCCAATTGCAACGTTACGGCCCGGCCCTGCCCGCGCCCTGCACGAAACGCTTGCCGGGACGCGCGCGGGCGCGCTGTTCGGCGCCCTTCGGGCCGCGCCGGCGCAGCCCGTGTCCTGTCGGGGCGGCATGGCGCCCGCCTTGCGGCGCGGAAGGGGCCCGGATATGGCTCTCGGCGTCAATCGGGGGCTTCGATCCATGCCGCACAGCACGCCCGACGCCCGTCTGGCGCAGACCCTGGAACGCATCGCCGAGGCGCTCGAGCGCCTGGGCCCGCGTCCGCCGGCGGTCCCGGATTTCGCCGCGGCGGATGCCTTCGTCTGGCATCCGGACGGACGACGGCTGGTGCCGATTCCGCGCGTCAACCGCGTCGACATGTCGCTTCTCAAGGGCATCGACCGGGTGCGCGACGTGCTGGTCGAAAACACCGAGCGTTTCGCGCGCGGCCTGCCGGCCAACAACGCGCTGCTGTGGGGCGCGCGCGG
>PQAH01000244.1 GCA_003105195.1 Bradyrhizobiaceae bacterium | reverse complement strand
CCGCCGCCCATGCCGGCGGTGACGAACACCATGTGCGCGCCCGAGAGATGGTCGCGGATCTCGTCGATCACCTCCTCGGCGGCCGCGCGCCCGACCTCGGGCTGCGAGCCGGCGCCGAGGCCCTCGGTGACCTGCACGCCCATCTGCACGATGCGCTCGGCCTTCGACATGGTCAGCGCCTGCGCGTCGGTGTTGGCGACGACGAAGTCGCAGCCCTGCAGGCCGGCCGTGATCATGTTGTTGACGGCATTGCCGCCGGCGCCGCCGACACCGAACACGGTGATCCTCGGCTTGAGCTCCCGGATGTCGGGCATCTGAAGGTTGATCGTCATGGGTGACCTCTCAGTACGCGGACGCGGGTTCGCCGCCGGCCGGACCGGCCTGTGTGGAGGGGGAATGCGTGGTCATCAGAAGCTCTCCCGAAGCCATCGTCCGACCCGTGCGAAGTAACCGTCCGTCCCTGTCATCAGCTGCCGCGTTCGCCGCGGTTCGCAGTGTTCGAGATAGGCGACTTGCGGATAGACCAGGAGCCCGGCCGCCGCCGCGAAGGCCGATCCCTTGACGGCCTCGGGCAGGCCGCCGATTCCGAGCGGCCGGCCGATGCGCACCTGCCGCCCGAGGATGCGGGCGGCGAGCTCCGACAGGCCGGTGAGCTGGCTCGCGCCGCCCGTGAGGATCACGCGCCCGCGCGGGTCCGCCGCGAACGGCGAGGCCGCGACCCGGTCGCGCACCATCTCGAGGATCTCCTCCACCCGCGGGCGGATGATGCGCACGAGCCCGGCGCGCGGGATGATCCGCGGCGGATCGTGGTCGTCGTCGCCGACGGCCGGCACGCTGATCATGTCGCGCTCGTCGGAGGCGCCGGCGATCGCGGCGCCCCACAGCGTCTTCATGCGCTCGGCGTCCGCGACCGTGGTGGTGAGCCCGCGCGCGACGTCCATGGTGACGTGGCTGCCGCCGAGCGCGAAGCCGTCGGCGTGCACGAAGCGGCCGGCCTCGAACACCGCGAGCGTGGTGGTGCCGGCGCCCATGTCGACCACCGCGGCGCCGAGATCGGCCTCGTCGTCGGCGAGCACCGCGAGCCCCGAGACGTAAGGGGCGGCGACCATCGCCTCGACGTCGAGGTGGCAGCGCTCGACCACCAGCATCAGGTTGCGGGCCGCCGCGACGTCGGCGGTGACCACGTGCATGTCGACCCCGAGCCTGCGCCCGAGCATCCCGCGCGGATCGCGGATGCCGCGCGCGTCGTCGATCGCATAGCCGATCGGCAGCGAGTGCAGCACCGCCCGCCCCTCGCGCACCGAGTGGCGGCCGCCGGCGGCGAGCACGCGCGCGATGTCGCCCTCCGCCGCGCTCGGCCCCTGCAGGTGCACGGTCGCGGCATAGAGCTCGCTCGCCATCCGGCCCGCCGTCACCGAGACGACCACCGACTCGACGTGCACGCCCGCCATGCGCTCGGCCGCGTCCACCGCGAGGCGCAGCGCCTCCTCGGCCTCCCGGATGTCCACCACGGTGCCGGACTTCATGCCGCGCGCCTGCACGTGGCCGATGCCCAGCACCTCGATCGCGTGGCTGCGCCGGCGCAGCACGTCCTGCGGCCCGCGCGGCTTGAGCCGCGCGATCAGGCACACGACCTTCGAGGTCCCGATCTCGAGCGCGCAGGCGACCGTCGAGCGCCGCGGCGGGATCGGCTTCATCTTCGGCGTCATGCCGTGCTGCAGGGAGCTCATGCGTCGCTCCCCTTCCGCTTCGGCGGCTTCGCCTTCAGCACCTCCTCGCGCGCCGCGGCGGCGGCTTCCGAGAGGCGCACGGTGACGCGGTCCGGCAGTCTCAGGTCGACCGCCGCGATGTCGCGGCTGAGCAGCCTGCGCTCGCGGTCGAGCGTCGCCAGCAGCGTCAGCGCCGCGTCGAGGTCGTCTTCCGGCAGGCGCACGTCGATGCCGTTCTTCAGGCGCAGGTTCCAGCGCCGGTCCGCCACCAGGATCGAGGCGCGCACCTGGTCGCGGATCGCCGGATGGCGGTCGAGAACACCGAGGAAGTCCTTGGCCTTGGCCGCGGCGCCGCGCCCGACCACGAAGGGCAGCGTCGCGAAGCGCGGCGGCACCGTCTCGGAGAGCAGCGTGCCGTCGGTCGCGATCACCGACACCTTGCCGTCGAGCTGCCAGAGCGCGAAGGCCTCGCGCTCCTTGATCGTGATCAGCAGCCGGTCCGGATAGAGCTTGCGCACCGTGGCTTCCGCGATCCACGGATTCGCCTCGAGCGCCCGGCGCGCCTCGGCGACGTCGAGGAACAGGAGCGAGGAACGGGCCGTGACCCCCGCGGCCGCGAAGATCGCGTCGCGGCCGAGCTGGCGCTGGCCCGAGAGCGAGACGGTCGCGATCCGGAACCCCATCCGGTTCGCGGCGAGGTCGCTCGCGTCCTTCACGGCGGTGACCAGGGCCGGCACGTGATCGCCCTTCACGGCGCCATAGGCGCCGACGCTCGCGAGGAACAGCGCGGCGCCGGCGAGCCCGGCGAAGCGCGGCACCCGGATCTCGAGCAGCGGCGCCGACCAGCGCGCGGCCGAGAAGCGCAGGCGCGTGAGGCGGCCGGCCTCCGCCGGCGGGCGCGACGATGGAGTACGCCGGCGCCGCGGTACATCCGCGCGGGCGCCGGCGTCAGCGGGACGTAGCGTCCATCGCATCAGCGATTGAGCGTGGCGTCCTCGACCATCCATCGAACCAGTTCACCGAATGTTGTGCCCGCATGGCTTGCGAGCTCGGGCACCAGCGAGGTCTCGGTCATGCCGGGTTGGGTGTTGACCTCGAGACAAACGAGTCCCCCGATGCCCCCCTTGGTATCGTCGTAGCGGAAGTCCGCACGGCTCACCCCGCGACAGCCAAGCGCGCGATGGGCCGCGAGCGCCAGTCTTCGGACCTCTTGGTAAACATCTGGTAAAACCGGGGCCGGCAGCAGGTGGCGGGAACCGCCGGGTGCGTATTTGGCCTCATAGTCGTAGAAGCGCGCGGTCGGGACGATCTCGATCACCCCCAGCGCCTGTTCGCCCATCACGGCGCAGGTGAGCTCCTTGCCCGGGATGAAGGTCTCGCACAGGAGCCGGTCGCCGAAGGCCCAATCGGCGCGGGTGAGCTCCTGCGGCGGGTGGTCGTGCGCCTCGGTGACGATGAAGACGCCGACGCTCGAGCCCTCGGCGATCGGTTTCAGCACGTAGGGGCGCGGCAGCGGGTGGGCGTGCGCGGCCTCGAAGCGGGAGACCACCCGTCCCTCCGGTACCGGGATGCCGGCCGCCGCCATCACGACCTTGGCGACATCCTTCTGCATCGCCAGCGCCGAGGCGAGCACGCCCGAATGCGAATACGGGATGCCGAGGATCTCGAGCACGCCCTGCAGGGTTCCGTCCTCGCCGGGCCGCCCGTGCAGCACGTTGAGCGCCACGTCGGGCCTGAGCAGCTTCAGGACGTTGGCGATGTCGCGCCCGACATCGATGCGGGTGACCCGGTACCCCTGCTTCTCGAGCGCTTCGGCGCAGGCCTTGCCCGAGCGCAGGCTCACCTCGCGCTCCGCCGACCACCCGCCCATCAGGACCGCCACGTGCTTCGTCATCCCCGCGTCCTCCGTATTGCGGCAGGCATGCGGTGATTCACGCGCCCTTCGCCAGCCCGATCCGCTTGATCTCCCATTCCAGCGTCACGCCGGACGTCTCCTGGACGCGCGCCCGCACGGTCTCTCCCAGCGTCTCGATGTCGGCCGCGGTGGCGCCGCCGAGATTGATCAGGAAGTTGCAGTGCAGCTCTGAGACCTGCGCGCCGCCGACCGTGAGGCCGCGGCAGCCCGCGGCGTCGATCAGCTGCCAGGCCTTCTGCCCCGGCGGGTTCTTGAAGGTCGAGCCGCCGGTGCGGCTCTTCACGGGCTGCGTCGCCTCGCGCGACTCGGTGATGCGGTCCATCTCGGCCGCGATCTCTCCGGCGTCGCCCGGCGTACCCTGGAACAGCGCCGAGGTGAAGACCACGTCCTCGGGGACCGCGCAGTGGCGATAGCTGAAGCCCATCTCGGGATTCGTGTAGCTGCGGATGCTGCCGGCGCGGTCGACGCCGCGCGCCTCGACCAGCGCGTCCCGGGTCTCGCGCCCATAGGCGCCGCCGTTCATGCGCAGCGCGCCGCCGATCGCGCCCGGGATGCCGCGGTAGAAGGCGAGCCCGGCGAGGCCCGCCTCCTGCGCGGCGCGCGCGAGCCGCACGTCCGGCACCGCCGCGCCCGCGCGCAGGCGGTGTCCCGCCTCGACCGTGATCTCGCTGAAGCCGCGGCCGAGGCGGATCACCACGCCTTCGACGCCGCCGTCGCGCACGATCAGGTTCGAGCCGAGCCCGATCACGGTGACCGGAAACTCGGGCGGCAGATTCGCCAGGAGATGGGCGAGGTCCGCCTCGTCCTCCGGCATGAACAGCACCTGCGCGGGCCCGCCGACGCGGAACCAGGTGAGCTCGGCGAGCGACTGGTTGGCGATGAGCCGCCCGCGCAGATCGGGGAGCCGCGATTTGAGCTCGGGGACGATGTCGGGGAAGGTCATGGCGGAGAAGGCTCCACCCGCTCCGACGTCGTCCCGGACGCCGCGCAGCGGCGATCCCGGATCCATGACCCCTGTCTCGCCGCAACGGCCTCCACGGGGGATATGGCTCCCGGCTCTCGCTTCGCTCGGCCGGGATGACGTCGGAGCCCGCAGGGTGCAATAGCCGCGCAGCGGCGTATTGCACCGGCGCAGCGCGCGGAGGCGCAAGCGGTGCAATACGGTGCTTCGCACCTATTGCACCCTACGGGTTCAGGATGACGCGGGTCCGATCGAGCATGCCGCCTCATCATCTCCCCAGCGCCTCCAGCTCGCCCGGCAGCGCGTAGGCCCATTGGGTGATGTTGCCGGCGCCGAGGCAGATCACGGTGTCGCCGGGCTGCGCGAGGTCGCGGACGATGCGGGCGAGGTCCTGCGGGCCGTCCAGCGGCACGACGTTGCGGTGGCCGCGGGCGCGCAGCGCCTGCACCAGGTGGTCGCGGTCGACGCCCTCGATCGGCGGCTCGCCGGCCGCATAGACGTGGGCGACGATCACGGCGTCGGCGTCGTTGAAGCAGGTCGAGAACGGCTCGAACAGCGAGGCGAGCCGCGTGTAGCGGTGCGGCTGCACGACCGCGATCACCTGCCCCCTGGTGGAGTCGCGCGCGGCCTTGAGCACGGCCGCGATCTCGACCGGGTGGTGGCCGTAGTCGTCGATGACCGTGACGCCGTTCCACGCCCCCGTGCGGGTGAAGCGGCGCTTCACGCCGCCGAAGCCGGCGAGCGCCGTGCGGATGCGCTCGTCCGGGATGCCGAGCTCGCGCGCGACCGCCACCGCCGAGGTGGCGTTGAGCGCGTTGTGGCGCCCGGGCATGGGGAGCGCGAGGTCGCGGATCTCGTGCACCACGCGGCCGTCGCGGTCGCGGAACAGCACCGAGAAGCGCGACTGGCCGTCGGCCTGGGCGAGGTCGACGAGGCGCACGTCGGCCTGCGGGTTCTCGCCATAGGTGACGATGCGCCGGTCCTCGATGCGGCCGACCAGGCGCTGCACGATCGGGTGGTCGGTGCACATCACGGCGAAGCCGTAGAACGGGATGTTCTCGACGAAGTGGCGGAACGCGTCCTGCACGGCCTGGAAGGTCTTGAAGTGGTCGAGGTGCTCGGCGTCGACATTGGTCACGATCGCGATGTCGGCCGGCAGCTTCAGGAAGGTGCCGTCGGACTCGTCGGCCTCCACCACCATCCAGTCGCCGGTGCCGAGCCGCGCATTGGTGCCGTAGGCGTTGATGATGCCGCCATTGATCACGGTCGGGTCGAAGCCGCCGGCGTCGAACAGGGCCGCGACCATGGAGGTGGTGGTGGTCTTGCCGTGGGTGCCCGCGATGGCGACGCAGCTCTTGAGCCGCATCAGCTCGGCGAGCATCTCGGCGCGCCGCACCACCGGCAGCCTGCGCGCGCGCGCCGCGACCAGCTCGGGATTGTCCGGCTTGATCGCCGAGGAGACGACCAGCACGTCGGCGCCGTCGACATTGCCGGCGGCGTGGCCGATCGCGATCCTGGCGCCCTTGTCGCGCAGGCGCTTGACATTGGCGTTGTCGGCCGCGTCCGAGCCCTGCACCGTGTAGCCGAGATTGATCAGCACCTCGGCGATGCCGCTCATGCCGATGCCGCCGATTCCGACGAAATGGATCGGCCCGATGTCGCGCGGCATCTTCATGCGAGGGGTTCCCTGTCCTGGGGCAGACGTGGTCAGCGGGCAGCCGGTACCACACCGGCCACGCGCAACACCAGATCGGCGAGCCGCTCGGCGGCGTCGAGGCTGCCGGCGCTGCGCGCGCCGGCCGCCATGGCGGCGAGCCGCGCGGGCGCCTCTGCGAGGCCGGCGATCTCGGCGGCGAGGCGCACCGGCGTGAACCGGTCCTGGGTCAAAAGGATGGCGCCGCCGGCGCGCACCAGGACATCGGCATTGGCGAGCTGGTCCTGGTCGAGGGCGTGCGGCAGCGGGCAGAGGATCGACGGGCGGCCGATGGCGCCGAGCTCGGCGACCGTGGAGGCGCCCGAGCGCGACACGACCAGGTGGGACTGCGCGATGCGCTGCGGCAGGTCGGCGAAGAAGGGCGCGACCTCGGCCGCGACGCCGAGGTGCCGATAGGTGTCGGTGACGCGGGCGAGGTCCTCGGGCCGCGCCTGCTGCACGACCCGGAGGCGCGCGCGCAGCGCGGGCGAAAGCCCGCCGATGGCGGGCGGCACCACGTCGGCCATGACCCGCGCGCCCTGGCTGCCGCCGGTGACGAGCAGGCGCAGCGGCTGGTCGGCATCGTACGCCGGGAACGGAATGGCCGCAGCCGCGACCACGGCGGGGCGCACCGGGTTGCCGGTGCGGGTCGCCTTGGCGGCGAGCCGGCCCGTGACCACGCCCTCGAAGCTGGTCGCGATCGCGGTGACGCGGCCGGCGAGCAGCCGGTTGGCGCGGCCGATCACGGCATTGGCGTCGTGGATGACCGACGGGATGCCGCGCAGCGTCGCGGCCATCAGCGGCGGCAGCGTCGGATAGCCGCCGAAGCCGACCACGGCCGCGGGCTTCAGCCGCCCGAGCAGGCGGAAGGCCCGGAAGGTTCCGGCCGCGAGCACCGCGGCGGTGCGCGCGAGCGAGACCGGATCGCGGCCGCGCAGCGTCGCGCTCGGCACGATATGGATGGCGCGCGCCGGGAAATCCTGGCCGTAGCGCTCGGCGCGTTCGTCGGTCGCGAGGTCGACCGCGACGCCGCGTGCCGCGAGCGCGGTCGCCAGCGCCTCGGCCGGGAACAGGTGGCCGCCGGTTCCGCCCGCCGCGACCAGGACGGTGGCCACTACGGCCTCCCGTCCGGATAGGCGAAGTCGACCCGCGCGATCAGCTCGGCGCGCGGACGCTCGCGGGTGAGCGCGAGCAGCATGCCCATGCCGTAGGCGAGCGAGATCATGGAGGAGCCGCCGTAGGAGATGAACGGCAGGGTCATGCCCTTGGCCGGGATCAGGTGCAGGTTCACGGCCATGTTGATGGCGGCCTGGGTTCCGAACAGGATCGCGAGCCCGGCGGTGGCGAAGCGGGTGAACGGGTCGTAGTCGTGGAAGGCGCGCGCCAGTGCGCGCAGCACGATGAAGGCGAACAGGCCGGCGAGCGCGAGGCAGAGCACGATGCCGAACTCCTCGGCCGCGACCGCGAACACGAAGTCGGCGTGGCTGTCCGGGATGATGCGCTTGACCGTGCCCTCGCCGGGGCCGCGGCCGAACCAGCCGCCGCGCGCGAAGGCCTCGAGCGCGTTGGCGATCTGGTAGCTGTCGCCCGAGGACGGGTCGAGGAAGCGCTCGATGCGCTTGGCGACGTGCGGCACCGTGAGATAGGCGCCGACGAGCCCGGCCGCGCCCGCGCCCGCGAGCCCGGCGACCCAGATGATGCGCATGCCGGCGAGGAAGAACAGCGCGGCCCAGACCAGCACCACCAGCATGGTCTGGCCGAAATCCGGCTGCAGCACGAGCAGCACCGTGACGCTCGCCAGCAGGCCGAGCGCGAGCGTGTTCGCGGGCATCTCGGGGCGGCGCACCGATTCGGCGAACAGCCAGGCGATCAGGATCACGAAGGCCGGCTTGACGAACTCCGAGGGCTGGATGTTGACGCCCGCGATGACGATCCAGCGCCGCGCGCCCTTCACCTCGGCGCCGAGCACGAGGGTCGCCGCGAGCAGCGCCATGCCGATGACGAACACGACCAGCGCGACGCGCCGCACCTGGCTGGGCGTGAGGAACGAGGTCGCGACCAGCACCACCAGCACGGGCGCGAGGTACATGATATGGCGGTTGACGAAGTAGAAGGCGTCGAGCCCGATCCGCTCCGCGACCGGCGGGCTCGCCGCCAGCGACAGGATGATCCCGGCCAGCATCAGCGCCACCAGCGCGGCCAGCGTCAGCCGGTCGATGGTCCACCACCAGGCCGCAAACGGCGTCCGTTCAACGCGCGAGACCATGGGGAGTCCTCGGGAGACACATGGAGGAGTGGTGACTCCACCATGGTTACCAGGGGATTAAGACGGGGCGGTTCCATGCGGCCGATTCTCTCCGTTGCGTCCAAGCTCTCCTCGTCATGGACGGCGCATGCCGGCCATCCATGCGAGAGCCCTTATGCTGGACATGTTTCACCGCCAGGCCAGGCCATGCCCATCTGTTTCGCCCCCCTCACGGCCTCCGCCATCGCCTCCACCGCCTCCTCCTGCCCGAGCCCGCCCTCGCGCGTGAGGCTGCGCCACGTGAAGTAGCTCAGCGCGAGCGCCAGCATGGCGCGCTGGCGCGCGTCGAGGCCGGCGCCCAGGACCTCGGCAGTGGCCGCGCGCCTCGGGCCCATGCGCAGCTGGTTGATCCTGCGGACGAGCGGGTGGGACTCGGCGTCGCGCAGGACGCAGCCGGCGAGCTCTGCGTTGCGGGCGTACCAGCCGTAGATCGCGGCAAGGCCGGTGCGCAGGCGCTCGGCCGGGTCCGCGATGGCGCGCCAGGGCTCGGGGTCGGGGAGCGGGTCGCGCTCCTGCACCAGGCCCGAACAGGCCATCAGCAGGGCCTCCTCGTCCGGGAAATGCGCATAGAGCGTGTGGCGCTGCACGCCGGCGCGCTCGGCCACCATGCTGAGCGTGGTCGCGGCCGGGCCGACGCTGCCGTGCAGCGCGACCGCGGCCTCGACGATGCGCCGGCGGGTCTCGGCCTGCTGCGCGGCACGCTTCTTCAGGGTGTAGGTGCGGGTCACGGAAATTTCATTGCACAGTAATGTGCATCCATTATTGACCGGGCCTCATATTTTCATTACACAGATATGTACATCGAAATGAGGCGCGCGTCCAGCACGCCGCCTTCCAGGAGACACCCCATGGACACCCGCATCGACGAGATTTCCGATGGCATCTACCGCCTCTCCACCTTCGTGCCCGAGATCGCGCCCCCGGCCGGCTTCACCTTCAACCAGTTCGTCGTCCTCGGCGACGAGCCCCTGCTCTTCCACACCGGCCTGCGCCGGATGTTCCCGAGCGCGCTCGCGGCCGTGCGCCGCCTCCTTCCGCCCGAGCGGCTGCGCTGGATCAGCTTCGGCCACTACGAGGCCGACGAGTGCGGCGCCATGAACGAGTGGCTCGCGGTCGCGCCCCAGGCCGAGATCGCCCACGGCCAGACCGGCGCCCTGGTGTCGCTCAACGACATGGCGGACCGGCCGCCGCGCGTGCTGCAGGACGGCGAGAGCCTCGACCTCGGCCGCGGCCGGCGCCTGCGCTATCTCGACACGCCGCACATCCCGCACGGCTGGGACGCCGGCGTGCTCTACGAGGAGTCCTCGGGCACGCTCCTGTGCGGCGACCTGTTCACCCAGGTCGGCGACGGCAAGGCGCTCACCGAATCCGACATCGTCGGCCCGGCGATCGCGGCCGAGGACCTGTTCCAATTCTCGAGCCTCAATCCCGGCATGGGCGCGACCATCCGGCGCCTCGCCGAGCTTGCGCCGCAGCGGCTCGCGCTGATGCACGGGCCGACCTTCACGGGCGACGGCGCCGCGGCGCTGCGCGCGCTCGCCGCCGACTACGACCGGCGCGTCCGCGCGGCGGCCTTCGCGGGCGAGGTCACGCTCGCGGCGGCGTGAGAGGTCGCATGGGCAATCGACGGCGAGGCCGGCGCGATCCTGTCAAGGCAGCGAACGTGCCAGCCTTCGCCTGCGATCGCCCCCGTCGCCACCGCGCGCTCACCGCGGCGCTCCCACGCAGCGCGCGGTCTCGGTCTTGAAGAGCTTCATCACCTCGCCCCGAACGCTGGGCTTCATCTCGACCGCATCCGCGGTCTCGCAGGGTTGCGCCATTCTGATCCGGGCGTCACTCGGATCGAATCCGAGCGTGATCCCGTTCGACGAACCATCGACGAACAAGCCGCCGCCGTCGCATTCAACGCCGCACCACACCCGGGTGCCCCTGACGGTACATTCGCCGCTCGTCCGCTGGATCCGCGACTGGCCCTTCAGCCGTGCCGAGAGATTGAAGTAGTAGCCGCGTGGACCTTCGCCCTTCCTGCCGCTCGACGGGTGTTCTCCATAGAACAACAACAGGGTGATCGCGGTCACGGTCTGCCTGGGGTGGCGGCGCAAGTGAGACGCGCCGTAGGAGCGCGCGTAGCAGACTTTCGAACCCTCCGCCGCGGGAAGCAATTTGCCCAGCGGTTCGACGGAGGAAGCCGCCGGCTGCGCCGAGGAGCAGGGGATGGCGATCGCGAGCAAGACGAGCGACGTCGCGGCCGTGGCAAGTCCGTACGCCCGAGCGAACCTGCTCATGTCGCCCTCCAACGGCGGAAAAGGAATGATAGGTTGAAACCGCCGACGAAGAAAGGTCTCGATCATACCATTGCGGTCGAACGCGATACCCTTGCGGTCGGAGGCGTCGCGAGACGGCCAAGGTCTCACCGGTGCCAGCCTTGCGCGCGGTCGGAAACAGGCGCATGCTGATTCACGAGGCGAAGACGGCTGGGGCCCGGCCATGCGATGGATTCGTCTTGCGGGCATGCTCGTTCTCGCGCAGCTCGGCATTCCCGGGGCTGCGGCCGACGACGCCGAGATCAAGGCGGCCTCGGCGCTTCTGTTCGGCGGCAAGGTCGACGCCGCGATCGAGCGCTTCTCCGCCATCATCGCCAAAGGCGGGCTGCCGCCGGCTCAGCTCGCCCTCGCGCATAGCCGTCGCGGCGAGGCCTATAATCACAAGGGGAAGCTGACCGAGGCGCTGGACGAGTTTCAGCGCGCCCGATCGCTGAGCCCGGACGATGCCTTGCTGCAGCTTCAGTTCGGCCGTCAGCACCTCACGCTCGCCGAGCGCGGGCGGCAGCCGGCACGCATCTTCGGCCATGGCAACCTGCAGGCGGCGCGCGCGGCACTGGCCGAGGCCGTGCGGCTCGATCCCCGGCTCGACAGCGCATCGAGCGCTCTCGGCCGCATCAGCCTGCACTTCGAAGACTATCCCGAAGCGCTCGCCAAGCTCGAGGACAGCCTCGGGCTCTCGCCGCATTGGTGGGTCACGTGGCAGGATCGCGCCGTCGCGCTCCGTGGATTGCGCCGCCCGGACGAGGAAGCGATCGCCTCGCTGCGAACCGCTTACGTGCTCTTCGGCTCCGAACAGACCCGGCGCGCACTGGAGCGCTACGATGCCGACTGACTCCGGCCCGCGCGAGATCGGTATCGGGACGGCCGCGCGCCTGGCCCGGCGCGGCGCAGCGCCGATGCTGCTCGGGCTGACGCTGCTGGCCGCCGGCGTGCAGCCGGCGCGACCCGAAGCAGCGGCCGTCGCCGGCCGCGCCGCGCCTTACCCGATCGGCATGGATCTGCCGTCACGGTTGCACGCCCGGTTGGTTTCGCCGAGCGGCGCTCTGCAAATGACCTTCCGCGATATCGCGGTTCCGGCGCGCGGCTGGCCGCTCGAGTTCGTGCGCACCTACAACAGCGACAACCGGTGGAACAGCGGTCTCGGCGCCGGATGGTCGTGGAGCTACGGCATATTCCTGGTCCCGCAGGGCGAGGCGGTGACCGTCCGCGAATCCGACGGCCTCGAAAGCCGATATACACGCGCGGCCGACGGATCGTGGCGTCCGAGCGACGGTCGGCTCGACCACGTGCTCCGGCGCGAAGCCGCCGGAGATTATGTCCGCACCTACGCCGACGGCCGCGGCGAGCGTTTCAGCCCCGAGGGACTGCTCGTCGAAAGGCTCGGCCGCAGCGGGGTCGCGCTCACGATCGCCTACAAGGACAAGGTCCCGGTCCGCGTCACCACGCCGGACGGCCGCGGAATCACCATCGAGTGGGGCCCGAATGGGCTGATCGCGGCCCTCGTGGACCCGCTCGGGCGGCGCACCGAATTCCGCTACGATCAGCACGACCGGCCGGTTCGCGTCACGGACGGCGCAAAACGCTGGACGGCCTTCATCTACGACAAGAAGGGCCTCCTGGTCGGCGTCCATGCGCCGCCGCTCGGCGCCGTGGCGGCGGTCTACGACGTCTTCGATCGCGTCTCCTTTCTGCTCGGGCCCGGCCTGCTGCAGACCAGGTTCGAGCACGAGGCCGGACCGGGCGAGACCGACAGCAGGATCGTCGCGACCGATGCCGAGGACCGCAGGACGGTGCTCGACCTGCGCCGGACCGCGGACGGCAGCCTGGTTGCCCTGACCGATGGGCTCGGCCAGCGCGTCGCGGTCTCCCGGCAGAACCGCGCGGCGCGTTTCACCCTGCCGGACGGCCGCGAAGCCGCGATGGCCTTCGACGAAGGCGGCCGCGCGTCATCGTTCCGCGATTTCACCGGGAAGGAGCAGAATCTCGACGCCGTCCGCGCCGCCGTCCAGCGCTTCGCGCCGCGGGAACCGGCACAGCGCCACGACGCGCGAGGTTTCCCGCAGACGGTGGAGGTCGACGGCGAAACGCTGACGCCCCGTTACGATGAGATCGGGCGGCTCACGGAAATCCGCGACGCGGCCGGGAGCGCCGAGCGCTTCCACTACGACGCCGCCGACCGGCTGGAGCGACATGTCGACCGGACCGGCCGGCAGACGAGGTACACCTATGACTGGGGCGACCGCGTCCTCAGCCTGGTCGATGCACGCGGCCTCAAGACCGACTTCGCGTACGACCCGCTCGGCCTTCGAGAAATCCGCACCGAGGGGCAGCCGACCACCGCGTTCGACTACGACAAATCCGGCCTTCTGCTGCGCACCCGCGCGGCCGGTCGGCAGGTCTCGTTCGAATACGATGCCGCGCGCCGCATCACCGCGATCCGCGACCCGCACGGCAATGTCACCGGCTTCGAATACGACGCCCTCGGCAACCCGACCGCCGTGAAGACGCCGAACGGACGCCGAACGGAATTCGAATACGATTCGAACGGGGCCCTCGCGCACGTCCGGGACGGAGCCAACAGCCTCGCGTTCGACCGGCCCGCGCCCGGAACCCTCGACATCCGCCGCAACCGCGACCGCATCGACCGCGCCATCGCCGACAAGGACGGCCTGACGACCGTCACGCTCTATCGCGGGCGCGAGGTCGCGCGCAGCATCCGCGACTGGAACGGCCGGGTCGTGGCCGAGAGGCAGGTCGGGCTCGGCGAGAGCAGGCAGGAGCATGACGCAGCGGGCCGCCTCGTCGCGTCGGGTGCGTCCGGCCGCATGGTCCGCTACGCCCACGACGCCAATGGCCGTCTCGAGAGCATTTCGGCTCCCGACGGCGATGTCTGGAAACTCGACTACGACGCGGCCGGCCGGCTCGCGGGCGCGGCCTCGCGCGCCGGACCCGCGTTCAAACTCGCCTACGACGCCGCAGGCGACCTGGTTTCCGTCGAGGACGCGCGCGGAGCTCGCCGCGAAGCCGCATACGACAAGGCCGGCCGCCTGATCCTGCAGCGCGACGCGCTCGGGGAGACGCGCTACGAATACGACGCGCAGGGCCGCCTGACGGGGCTGACGGCGCCGGATGGCGCGCGCAGCACGTTTGCCTACGATGTCGACGGCCGAGTTGCCGGGCGGAGGCTCGTGTCGGGCAATTTCCGCCTCGAATGGCAGTACGGCTACGACGGATTCGGCGCGCTCGCGCGCATCGTTCATCCCGATGGCGTGGAGGAGGCCCGCGAATACGACGCCTTCGGCCGCCTCGCGGTTCAGCGGATCGGCGCGGAGCAGCTGAGTTTCGCCTACGATGCCGAAGGAAGGCTGGTCCGCGCCGGCCGCGGCAAGCACAACGAGACCTTCGCATATGATCCGCTCGGCCGTCTCGTCGCGGCGAACGGCCGGACGGCCTTCGAGTATCCGGAAGACGGCTCGCCGCTGGCCAGCGCCGAGATCGATGCCCGCGGCGGTCGCTGGCTGAAGCGTTACGATGCGAGCGGCCAGCTCACGGCGCTGACCGACCCCGGCGGTGCGGCGCGCCGCTACGAGTGGTCGGCCGGCGGGCTCCTGCGCGCGCAGGAAGACGACGACGGGCGCAGGATCGAACTGGCGCGCGACGCGGTCGGCCGGCTCACGGGCTACGGCATCCGCGGCGGTGCCGCCGTCCGCTACGAGTATGACGCTGCAGGCGCGCTCGCCGCGATCGGGCGCGCCGGCCGCAGCGTCCGCTACGCGCGCGACCGGCTCGGGCGAATCGCGAGCGAAACGACCGAAGGCGAGACCGCGCGACGCTATCGCTACGACGCACTGGGCCGGCTGGTCGAGGTCGAGGATGGGCTCGGCAAGCAGGTCTTCACCCACGGCCCCGGCGGCGAATTGCTGAGCGCGACCGACGCGTTCGGGCGCACGATCCGCTACGAATACGACGCCATCGGCCGGCGCATCGCGCTGACCGGCCCCGGCGGCGAGCGCATCACCTATCGCTACGGGCCGGACGGCCGGGTGGCCGCCGTCGGCGGCGCCGACGGCGAGACGAGCCTCGCCGCGGACCCGGCGAGCGACTCGGTGCGCATCACGCTGCCCGGCGGGGACGTGCTCCACGCGACCGAAGACGCGCACGCCCGCCTGAGCGCATTACGGCTGTCCGGGCGCGATGGGACTCCACTGCTCGATCGGCGCTACGAGCGCGATGCGGCCGGCGACACCCTCGCCGTCACCCAATCGGAGCGGACCTGGCGCTACCGCTACGATGCCGCGGGCCGGCTCGCCGAAGCGACCGATCCCGACGGACAGCGCGAGAGCTATCATTACGATGCCTCGGGCAACATCGTGGGGAAAGGCGCGACCAAGCTCACCTACGACAAGGCCTTTCGCCCGACGGCGATCGACGCCGATGCGGTCACGCACGATGCCGACGGCAATCTCGCCGGGCTCGGCGACGCCGTGACGCTGACGCACGACGCCCATGGCCGCGTCGTCTCGGCGAGGCTCGAGAGCGGCGAGCTCGTGCGCTACCGCCATGATTTCCGCGGTCGCCTGGTCGAGCGCCGGCGCGGCGATGCGGTCACCCGGTATCTCTATGACGGCGACCAGCTGATCGCGGCCTACGACGGCGAGGGCCGCCGCTTGGCCTGGCTCGAGCGGCTGCCCGCTGCCATGGCGCCGGTCCGCGTGCACACGGCCGGCGGAGCCGCGACGCTCGTCGTCGACGAATTCGGGACGCCGCTCGCCTCGCTCGGCCGCGACGGCCGCGTGGACGCGTCGACCTATTCGGCCTGGGGCGAATGGCGCGGCGGTGCGGATCCGGCCGCCGGTCTGGTCGGCTTTGCCGGCGCCCTCACCGATCGCGAGGCCGGGATCGTGTTCATGGGCGCACGCGCTTACCTGCCGGCGCTGGGCCGCTTCACGGCGCCGGACCCCGTCGGTCTCGCCGGCGGCCCCCATCCTTACGCCTATGCGGCCAACAATCCGTTGCGCGCGTTCGATCCCACCGGCCTCAACCCGGAATCGCCGTTCGGACCGCTCGGCGTTCGCCCACGGATCGGGGCCCTGCCGGACATACCCGGCAACGTGACACCCCCGACCGGCGACCGGCCCCGCGATGCCCTGCGGATCATCGACTATTTCGAGCGCGGTATCCGGGATCCGGCCACCACGCCCGGTGCGCGACTGGTCTTTCAGGAGACCTTGCAGGCGGTCTACGAGAACAAGGTGGCGTTGGCGACTCATGTCCGCCCCCCGGAGCCAGGCCTCTACGGCGCCGTGTACAACAGATCGCAGCCGCATGTGGCGCATGTCTTTCGCCAGCCGCATCTCGCCGATCTGGCGCGCCTGGGCGGCGGCCTGCCGACCGTGAGCCGGAGCCTGGCTGGCACCGCCGTCCACGAAGTCACTCACGTGATGCAAGCGCTGGGCCGGCTGCGCGATCAGCCGACCACGGTGCGGGAATTCCATGCCGACCTGCGCGGCCACATGGTGGATCCCCGCCATATCGCCGACAGCAGCCGGCTGCAGAGCCCGCGCGAAGCGCTCGCCTCGCTCCTCAACCGCGCCAATGTCGATCCCGAGTGGCGCGGCGGCTATCGCGAGGCGATGCGCCAATTCCGTTCGGCTCTATACGCCTATCAGAATGCCGGATATGCGCTCGCGGAGCGCGGGCGCATCGGCGCGCTCGCGGACGAGGCCTTGAACCTGCACCGCGACTTCCGGAACGACGCGCGCCTGGCAAGCATGCTGGGGCGCGCGCCGGAGCGCCTTCCGAGCTACCAGCCGACGGGAGACATGTATCGCTTCCCCCGCCCTTCGGCCGGCGCATTGATCGGCGCCGGCCTCGGCGTCGCTGGTGCGGCGCTGAACGTCTATTCCTACATGAACGGCCACATCGGCCACGGCGAATTCGTGTTCCACGCCGCCGTGGATGCGGCAGCATTCACTGGCCTCTTGCCCTGGCCGGTTGCTGCTGCGCTCTTCTGTGCTGCGGTCGGCAAGCTCGCCGGCATTTACGCGGCCGAGCGTGCGTTGCCCGAGGTCATGGACCCGAACAGCTCCTACGGGCGGCTGATCCGCGCGGTGTTCGGCTTGCCGCCGCCGCCGCGCGCCCGCGACTTCTGCACCCAGGCCGTGAATTGCGATTGCGAAGGCATCAATGCCGGCCTCCTGAGCGGCGAATGGGGCAAGACCTGTCGCGAGCGCGAGGCCGCGATGATCGGCAAATGCCGCCAGGCAGTCCAGGACGGCGCGCCCGCCCGGGCCGCCGTGAAGGCCGCGGGCTACTGCCCCGAGGGGACCGGCGGCATTCACGGTCCGAACTACACGCCACGGCCTCCGGGCGGCTGAATCCAAGCCGGCCGTTCCCTGCCGCGTCAGAAACACCTTATCGGCGTCATCCCGGCCGAGCGGAGCGAGAGCCGGAATCCATAGCCCCGGTCGACAAGATGCGGCCCGACAGAGGGTATGGATCCCGATTCGCGCGCTGACGCGCGCATGGCGGGATGACCGCGGAGCGTCCTGTCAGGCCGCGCCCGCCAGCACGCCGCGGTTGGGGATCTCGATCTCGACCTCCAGCGTCGACACGTTGCCGCCGCGGTCCATCTTGATCTGGACCTTGTCGGGCTCGATGACGACGTGGCGGCCGATCACGGCGAGGATCTCCTCGCGCAGGATGCTGACCAGCTCGGGCTGGTTGAGCGCGCGGCGCTCGTGGGCGAGCAGGATCTGCAGCCGCTCGCGCGCCACCGGCGCGGAGCCGCCGCTCCTGCGGAACATGCGGAACAGGCTCATGCCGCCCTCCGGCCGAACAGGCGATCGAAGAAGCCCGCCTTGAGCCGCGGCACCAGCATCTCGGGCACCGCCTCGCCCATCAGCCGGCGCGCCGCGTCCATGTAGGCGCGGGCGGGCTCGCTCGCGGCGTTGGCGAGCGTGACCGGCGAGCCGATATTGGAGGCGCGCAGCACCTCCTCGCTCTCCGGGATGATGCCGAGCAGCGGCGTCGAGAGGATCTCGAGAACATCGTCGATCGAGAGCATCTCGCCGCGCGCTGCCCGTGCCGGATCGTAGCGGGTGATCAACAGGTGCTTCTCGACGCGCTCGCCGCGCTCGGCGCGCTCGGTCTTGGAGTCGAGCATGCCGATGATCCGGTCCGAGTCGCGCACCGAGGAGACCTCGGGGTTGGTGACGATCACGGCCGCGTCGGCGTAGCGCATCGCCAGCGTCGCGCCGCGCTCGATGCCGGCCGGGCTGTCGCAGATCACCCAGTCGAACTGCGCCCGCAGCGCCCCGACCACCTCGCGGATGCCCTCCTCGGTGAGCGCGTCCTTGTCGCGCGTCTGCGAGGCCGGCAGCAGCCAGAGGTTCTCCAGCCGCTTGTCGCGGATCAGCGCCTGCGGCAGCTTGGCGACGCCGGTGACCACGTTGATCAGGTCGAACACCACGCGCCGCTCGGCCCCGAGCACCAGGTCGAGGTTGCGTAGGCCGACGTCGAAATCGACCACCGCGACCGTCTCGCCTTCCTGCGCGAGCGCGGCGCCGAGGGCGGCGGTCGTTGTGGTCTTGCCGACCCCGCCCTTGCCGGACGTCACAACCAGGACCTTACCCATTCGAGCCTCCTTCCACGATCACTGCAGCGCGGTGATCTTCATGTCGTCGCCGTCGAGCCAGGCCTGGGCGGGCCGGTGGCGCAGCGTCTCGTCGATCTCTTCGATGGTACGGTAGTAGCCGTTGATGCCGATCAGCTCGGCGTCGATCTTCTGGCAGAAGATGCGCGCGCGCGGATTGCCGGCGCAGCCCGCCATCACGCGGCCGCGCAGCGTGCCGTAGACGTGGATCGAGCCGCCGGCGACCAGCTCGGCCGCCGAGCCGACCGAGCCCAGCACCGTGATGTCGCCCTCGAAGGCGATCGCCTGACCGGAACGCACCGGCTGCTCGATGATCAGCGAGGCGGGCTTCGGCGCGGGCGGTTCCGTCTCGGCCGGAATGGTGAGTTCCTGCACGTGGCGCGCACGGGTGTGGTGGATCAGCGGCGGGAACTCGGCGCGCAGGGACTTGGCGTCGACGCCCTCCAGGCCCATGACGCGGATACCGCGCCGGCGCAGCTCCTCGATCAGGCCGGCGATCTCGCCGGGATTGAGCTTCACCTTGGCGAGGTCGAGCACCACCGGGCGGCCGGCGAAGAAGTTGGGCGAGCGCGCGATATGGGTGTCGAGCTCGGCGAGCCAGGCTTCGAGCGGCGCCTCCGGCGTGAAGCAGAACGCCATGTAGGAACGTCCGAGGAAGCGGATCGGTTGGCGCGCGGCGGTCGACACGGCAGGCACCCCGGCAAATCGTTGCGATCCGTTAAGGATTGGCCCGCTATGGTTAATGCGCCGTTAACGGCAGCGCGGCGGGGCGGAATATTCGGGGGTCCGCGTGCAGGACCGCCGCGCCTCGCCCCTCCCGGGGTTCCAAAAAAGTGCACGGCCCCGGTCGCAGCGCCCGAGGGCGTTCGGCGAGGGCCGTTCAGCCCGGCGGATGGGCCGCCAGACGCCGAAAACCTAGCAGCGGCGGCGGCGCGCGCATTGCGGTCGATCAATCGGCCTCGGGTTCTTCGCGGCCCGCCCGGCGCTGACGAATTCTCAATCATCCCGCGCTATCCCGGCGGCGATCGCGGCCGAGCCAGGAGACCGCCGTGCCCGAGAACCAGCGCAGGCATCCCCGCAAGGCGCTCGCCCATGACGCGATGCTGTTTTCGGCCGACGGCACGCGCGTCGGCCCCTGCCGGGTGATCGACATCTCGCAGCGCGGCGCGCGCATCGCCATCGACCCTGCGACCGAGCTGCCGGATTGGCTGTTGCTCGCCTTCACGCGCCGCGGCAGCGTGAAGCGCAGATGCGTGCAGACTTGGCGCCGCGACTGGAACGTCGGCCTGCGCTTCGAGGCGGAGGACGGCGCGTAGGGCTACGGCGGCGCGATTCCCTCCAGCGCCATCACGTGCTCGCGGAAGGCGGTGCCGCGGATCTCGAAGTTGCGGTACTGGTCGAAGCTCGCGCAGGCCGGCGAGAGCAGCACCACGGGCTCGGCGGCGCCCGAGGCTTCGGCGTCGCGGGCGGCGAGCGCGACCGCGCGCTCGAGCGTGCCGGCGACCACGTGCGCGACCTTGCCTTCGAGCGTGGCCGCGAACTCGCTCGCCGCCTCGCCGATCAGGTAGGCCTTGCGGATGCGCGGGAAGTAGCCGGCGAGCGGCGCGATGCCGCCCGCCTTGGCGCGCCCGCCCGCGATCCAGAAGATGTCGCTGAAGCTCGCCAGCGCGCGGGCGGCGGCATCCGCATTGGTGGCCTTGGAGTCGTTGACGAACAGCACGCGGCCCTTGCGCGCCACCTGCTCCATCCGGTGGGCGAGGCCCGGGAAGCTGCGCAGGCCGCGCTGCAGGGTCGCGGCGTCGAGGCCGAGCGCGAGCCCGGCCGCGGCCGCGCAGGCGGCGTTCTGGGCGTTGTGGCTGCCGCGCAGCGAGCCGATGGCGCCGACGCTCGCGAGCGCGCGCGCGGTGCCGCCGGCCGCCAGCATGATCTGCTCGGCCTCCACATAGATCCCGTCCGCGAGCGGGCGGCGCACCGAGACCCGCACCACGCGCTTGCCCCGCTGCTCGATCCGGTCGGCCGCGGCCTGGCACCAGTTGTCGTCGACGCCGATCACCGCGGTGCCGTCGTCCTGTACGCCGGCGACCAAGCGCTCCTTGATGGCCGCGTACATCTCCAGCGTGCCGTGGCGGTCGAGATGGTCGGGCGTGACGTTGAGCAGGATGCCGACCCGCGGGTCGAGCCCGGGCGCGAGGTCGATCTGGTAGGAGGAGCACTCGACCACGTGGGCGCGGCCGGTGGCCGGGGGCTTGAGCGAGAGCACCGGCACGCCGATATTGCCGCCGAGCTCGGCGTCGTAGCCCGCCTCGTTCAGTACGTGCGCGATCAGCGCCGTGGTGGTGGACTTGCCGTTGGTGCCCGTGATGGCGACGAAGGGCGAGGCCGGGGCGAGCGCGCGGCGCTCGCGGCAGTAGATCTCGATGTCGCCGATCACCGCGACGGCGGCGTTGCGCGCGAGGCCGACGCTCCAGTGCGGCGCCGGATGGGTGAGCGGCACGCCGGGCGCGAGCACCAGCGCCGCGATGCGCGACCAGTCGACGTGCCTGAGATCCTGCGTCGGGATCCCCGCCTCGTGCGCCTTGGCGACGCTCGCAAGCTCGTCGTCCCATGCCACCACGTCCGCCCCGCCCGCCAGCAGCGCGCTCGCGGTCGCGAGCCCGGAGGAGCCGAGCCCGAACAGCGCGACCTTGCGATGCGCGAAGGTGGTCGCAGGGATCATGGGAGAGTCCCCGGCAGATAGGGTGCAATAGCCGCGCAGCGGCGTATTGCACCGATGGCGTGTCCGGATGCGGTGGCGGTGCAATACGGTGCTTCGCACCTATTGCACCCTGCGCGCTGCGGCAAGCGGAGATTCACCTCCCTCACCGCAGCTTCAGCGTCGACAGGCCGGCCAGCGCCAGCACGATCGAGATGATCCAGAAGCGGATCACGATCTGCGGCTCGGTCCAGCCGAGCTGCTCGAAGTGGTGGTGGATCGGCGCCATCTTGAAGACCCGCTTGCCGGTGAGCTTGAAGGAGACCACCTGCACGATCACCGAGACGGCCTCGAGCACGAACAGGCCGCCGACCACGGCGAGCACGATCTCGTGCTTGGTCGCGACCGCGACCGCGCCGAGCAGGCCGCCGAGCGCGAGCGAGCCGGTGTCGCCCATGAAGATCGAGGCGGGCGGCGCATTGAACCAGAGGAAGCCGAGGCCGGCGCCGATCACGGCGCCGCACAGCACCGCGAGCTCACCGGTGCCGGCGACGAAATGGAGCTGCAGGTATTCGGAGAACACCGAGTTGCCGACCACGTAGGAGAACAGCCCGAAGCAGCCGGCCGCGATCATCACGGGGCCGATGGCGAGGCCGTCGAGGCCGTCGGTGAGGTTCACGGCATTGCCCGAGCCGACCACGATGAAGGCGCCGAAGATCACGAACATCCAGCCGAGGTCGACCACCAGCTCCTTGAAGAACGGCAGGGCGAGCGCGGTGGAGAGGCCGGGCCTGCCGATCATCGCGATGGCGCTGACCGCCGCGATCGCGATCAGGAGCTCGATCGCGAGCCGCGTGCGCCCCGAGAAGCCCGCATGGGTCTGCCGGGTCACCTTCAGGTAGTCGTCGTAGAAGCCGACCAGGCCGTAGCCGAGGGTGACGCCGAGCACGATCCAGACATAGGGGTTGCTCGGGTTCGCCCACAGCACCGTGGCGACCACCAGCCCCGAGAGGATCATCAGCCCGCCCATGGTGGGCGTGCCGGTCTTGGTGACGAGGTGCGACTTCGGCCCGTCGTCGCGGATCGGCTGGCCCTTGCCCTGCTTGAGCCGCAGCAGGTTGATGATCGCGGGACCGAACAGGAACACGAACACCAGCGCGGTCAGCATGGCGCCGCCGGTGCGCACCGTGAGGTAGCGGAACACGTTGAGGAAGGTGATCTTGTCGGCGAACTCGGTCAGCCAGTAGAGCATAGGCCAGTGCCCCGCTTCCGAAGTTCGTGATTCATTTCGGCACCCTCTGACACGAACTTCGGAAGCATCAGGGGCACTGGAAGCCTATTCATTTCTAGTGCCGCTTATCGATTTGAAGTTCCTGAACGAACTTGCAGCGGACGCTGCAGGAACTTCAAATCGGCGGCACTAGCCTCGCACGGGCTCGGAGTATTGGCGCTGCAGCGCCTTGACGATCGGGCCCATGCGCGAGCCCAGCGAGCCTTTCACCATCACGACGTCGCCGTCCTGCACGGTGCCGAGCACCTCGGCCTCGAGCGCGGCCGAGGTCTCCGCATAGCCGCCCCGCCGCTCGGAGGGAAGAGCCTCCCAGAGCGCGCGCATCAGCGGCCCGCAGCAGAAGACGAGATCGACATGGTTCTCGAGCACCGCCTCGGCGAGGCCGCGGTGCAGCGCCTCGCCCTGCGCGCCGAGCTCCAACATGTCGCCGAGGACCGCGATGCGCCGGCCGAGGCCGCGCATCGGGACCTGGCCGAGCAGGGCCAGGGCGGCGCGCATCGAGATCGGGTTGGCGTTGTAGCTCTCGTCGATCAGCAGCGCCTCGCCGCCCGGCAGCGCGAGCGCGATGCGCTCGCCGCGGCCCTTGGGCGGCTTCAGCTCGGCGAGCGCCAGCGCCGCGAGCGCGAGGTCGGCGCCGAGAAGGGCGGCGGCCGCCAGCACGGCGAGCGAGTTCTCGACCACGTGGCGGCCGGGCGCGCCCAGCCGGTAGCTGACCTCGTGGCCGAGGATGCGCGCCGAGACCGTGGAGCGGTCCGCCTGCAGCGCGCATTTGAGGAGCCGCGCCTCGGCGGCCTCGTGCGCGCCGAAGCCCACGATGCGCGCACCCGCCGCCCGCGCGCGCGCCGCGAGGCGCTCGTAATGGGGACTGTCGCGGTTGATCACCGCGGCGCCGCCCGGCTCGAGGCCGAGGAAGATCTCGGCCTTGGCGTCGGCGATCGCCTCGACCGAGGGGAAGAACTCCAGGTGCACCGGCGCGACCGCGGTCACGACCGCGACCTGCGGGCGCACCAGGCGGGTGAGCGGCGTGATCTCGCCGGCATGGTTCATGCCGATCTCGAACACGCCGAAGCGCGCACGCTCGGGCAACAGCGCCAGCGAGAGCGGCACGCCCCAGTGATTGTTGTAGGAGGCGGCCGAGGCATGGGTTGCGCCCTGGTCGGCGAGCACGAGGCGCAGCGCCTCCTTGGTGCCGGTCTTGCCGACCGAGCCCGTGACGGCGACGATCCCCGCGCTCGTGCGCGCGCGCGCCGCGCCGGCGAGGTCGCCGAGCGCGGCGAGCACCTCGGGCACCACCAGGAGCGGCGCATCCGCGGGAAAGCGGTCGCGCTCGCTCTGCGCGACCACCGCGAGCCCGGCGCGGGCCGCGAGCGCGGCCGCGACGAATTCGTGGCCGTCGCGGTTCTCGCCCGTGATCGCGAAGAAGGCCTCGCCCGGCTTGATCGTGCGGGTGTCGATGGAGAGGCCCGGCACCGCCGCGGGCAGCGCGCCCGCGCGCGCGGCCCCCATGGCGGCCGCCATGGCCTCGACGGTCCACAGGCTCATGCGACCCTCTCCTTGAGCGCGGCCGCGACCGCCTCGTGATCGCTGAAGGGGAGCACCCGGTCGCCGACGATCTGGCCGGTTTCATGGCCTTTGCCGGCGATCAGCAGCACGTCGCCGGCCTCGAGCGCGAGGACCGCGGCGCGGATCGCCGCGCCCCGGTCGGCGATCTCGGTCGCGCCCGGCGCCGCCGCGAGGATCGCGGCGCGGATCGCGGCCGGGTCCTCGCTGCGCGGATTGTCGTCGGTGACGATCACGCGGTCGGCATGCGCGGCCGCGATCTCGCCCATCAGCGGCCGCTTGCCGGCGTCGCGGTCGCCGCCGCAGCCGAGCACCACGGCGAGCCGGCCCGGCGCATAGGGGCGCAGCGCCGCCAGCGCCTTGGCGAGGGCGTCGGGCTTGTGGGCATAGTCGACGAAGATCGGCGCGCCGCTGCGCTGACCGACCAGCTCGAGCCGGCCCTTGGCGCCTTCGAGCCCTTCGAGCGCCGCGAGCACGCGCGCCGGCTCGCTGCCGGTCGCGATCGCGAGCCCGGCCGCCACCAGCGCGTTCTCGACCTGGAAGGCGCCGACCAGCGGCAGGCGGATGCGCGCGACCGTGCCGGCATGTTCGACCCGCAGGGTCTGCGAGAAGCCGTCGATCGCGGCCTCGACCAGCCGAAGGCCGGTGCCGGCGCGCCCGACCGTCGTCACTTCGAGCCCGCGCCGGCGTGCGGCCTCGATCACGGCGCTGGCATGCTCCCCGTCCGCCGCGATCACGGCCGCCGCGCCGGGCGCGAGCAGGCGCTCGAACAGGATCAGCTTGGCGGCGAGATAGGCTTCCAGGCTCGGGTGGTAGTCGAGATGGTCGCGCGAGAGGTTGGTGAAGGCGCCGGCCGCGAGCCGCACGCCGTCGAGCCGGTGCTGGTCGAGGCCGTGCGAGGAGGCTTCGAGCGCGAGATGGGTCACGTCCTCGGCGGCGAGGCGGTCGAGGGTGCGGTGCAGCGCGACCGGGTCGGGCGTGGTGAGCGCGCCATGGACCTCGCCCTGCGGCGAGACCAGGCCGATGGTGCCGATGCTCGCCGCCGCGTGGCCGAGCGCCGTCCAGATCTGGCGCGTGAAGGCCGCGACCGAGGTCTTGCCGCTGGTGCCGGTGACTGCCGCGATGATGCCGGGCTGGCGCGGATGGACCCGGGCGGCCGCACAGGCGAGCGCCTGGCGCGCGTTCGCGACCCGCACGAAGGCGACGCCGTCCGGCAGCGCCTCCGGCCGCCGCTCGGCCGCGACCGCGACCGCGCCGGCCGCGAGCGCCTGCGGCACGAAGCCGAGCCCGTCCGACCGGGTGCCCGGAATCGCCACGAACAGGTCTCCGGGCTTCACCTTGCGGCTGTCCGCCGCCACCCCGGCCACCTCCCGCGCGGCCTCGCGCGGATCGATCTCCGCGGCGTCGTCGAGAAGCTGGCCGAGCTGCATGCGGGTTCCGGGGTGGGTCCGAGTCGGGGACTTATAGCAAAGGCGGCCGCCGGAAGGGTGCACTCTCAGCGGAGTCACCTTCTGACACGGCAGGAAACAGCCGACTTGCATGCGCCGTATTGCACCGTCGGCCGTCCGGACGCGCGGCCGGTGCAATACGCCGCTACGCGGCTATCCTTACTGTGTCAGAAACACATTCGCGGCGTCATCCCGGCCAAGCGAGCACCGATCTCGCGCTTGCGCGAGATCGGCATTGAYARATGCCCAGGTCGGCAACAGCCGACCTGGGTGCGAGCGCGAGCCGGGATCCATATCCCCGGTGATCGAGATGCGGAAACACGGAGGTTATGGATCCCGGCTCTCGCTTCGCTCGGCCGGGATGACGCCCAGAGTTAGCCTTCTGACGCAGTGGGACTATTGCACCCTACGGCTCAGGAACCGAGCCCGTGACCTCGCGCGGGCGCGGCTCGGCCCGGAAGGCCGCGAGGATCTGCTTGTCGGCGGTCGGCAGGTCGGGGCGAGGCTGGAGGCCGAGGATCGGGGCGATCCGGGCGATCACCTTGCCGGCCGTGGGCGCGGCGTTCCAGCCCGAGGTCGCGTAGCCATGGGTCTCGGGCAGCGCCTGCGGCTCGTCGAGCATGATCAGCAGCAGGTATCTGGGCTGGTCCGCCGGGATCACCGCCATGAAGCTGTTGAGCAGCCGGTTCTTGACGTAGCGGCCGTTGACCACCTTCTCGGAGGTGCCGGTCTTGCCGCCGATATAGTAGCCCTTCACGTCGGCCTTGGCGGCGGTGCCCTTCTCGGCATTGAGGCGCATGAGGTAGCGCATGGCGGCGCTGGTCTCGGGCCGGATCACCTGGCGCCCGAGCGCGCGCGCCTGCGCCTCGCTGCGCTTGAGGAAGGTGGGCGGGATCAGCGTGCCGCCGTTCATCAGCGCACCGACTGCGGCGACCGCCTGCAAGGGCGCGACCGAGAGGCCGTGGCCGAACGCGATGGTGACGGTGTTGAGCTCGCCCCAGCGCTTCGGCACCAGCGGCTCGGCGCTCTCGGGGAGCTCGGTGCGCAGCCGGTCGAGCTGGCCCATCTTCTTGAGGAACGCGCGGTGGTGGTCGACGCCGAGGGCGAGCGCCATGCGCGCGGTGCCGATGTTGGACGAGTAGGTGAAGATCTCGGGCACGCTCAGCACGCGGCGCTGGGCGTGATAGTCCGAGATGTTGAAGCGGCCGTAGCGCAGCGGCACGCGCGCGTCGAAGCTCGAATTGAGCGTCACCTTGCCGGAATCGAGCGCCATCGCGACGGTGAGCGCCTTGAAGGTCGAGCCCATCTCGTAGACGCCGGTGGTGAGCCGGTTGATGCGGGTCGGGTCGAGCGCCTCGCGCGGGTTGTTCGGGTCGTAGTCCGGCACCGAGACCATGGCGATGATCTCGCCGGTGCGCACGTCGGTGACGAGGCCGGCCGCCGCCTGGGCCTTGAACTTGGCGCGCGCGGCGGTGAGCTCGTCGCGCAGCGCGTGCTGCGCCCGCAGGTCGACCGCGAGATGCACCGGCTTCTCGATGCGCTGGGTCGCCAGGCCCGCCGCGTGCAGCGCCGCGAGCCCGCGGCCGTCGAGCCACTTCTCGATGCCGGCGATGCCCTGGTTGTCGATGTTGACGTGGCCGATCAGGTGCGAGACCCCGGCGCCGTTCGGATAGACGCGCTTGTTCTCGCGCAGGAAGCCGATGCCCGGCAGGCCGAGGCGGTGGATCTGCTGCTGCTGCTTGGGCGTGATCTCGCGCTGCAGCCAGGCGAAGCCGCGCCGGGAATCGAGCCGGTTGCGCAGGTCGTGGGTGTCGAGCTCGGGCAGCACCGCGGTCAGCAGCTCCACGGCCTCGTCCACGTCGATCAGCTTGCGCGGCTCGGCGAACAGCGAAGGCGTCTTCACGTCGGTCGCGAGGATCTCGCCGTTGCGGTCGAGGATGTCCGGGCGCGCGGTCGAGATCGCGTCGGCGGCGCCGGCGCGGCGCGCCGCCGGCCCGTCGCCGGTGGCCGCGAAGATCACGAGCCGGCCCGCGATCACGCCGAAGACCGCCGCGAACGCCACGAGGGCGAGGCCGATGCGGGCGCGCGCCTTGGCGTTGCGGTCGACATTGCCGTAGAGCATCACCCGCACGAAGCGGCGGTGCCAGGTCTCCGCGGGCGGATGGGGATGGTTGAGGCCGGGCTGCATCACTCGGCCTCCCGCGGCCGCGCCGAGCCCGTGATCGCCTCGGCGTCCGCGAAGCTCTCGATGATGGCGGCGATCGGGTCGGTGGCGTTGGGCGGGACGACGTCGACCGGCTTGTCGGGCAGGCTCGCGAGGCTGTCGAACTGCTTGGTCTCGACCGGGCGCAAGGTGAGGTGCCGGCCGGCGAGCTCCTGGATGCGGTCGGGGCGGTCGAGCCGGCTCCACTCGGCGCGCAGCGCCGCGATCGCCTCCCGCTCGCGGCGGATCTCGGCGCGCAGCTTGGCGACCCGCTCGGCCTGCAGGGTGGATTCGTACTTGATCTTGTAGACGTCGATCGCGGCCAGCACGAAGGCGGCGATCACGCAGACATGCAGCACGCGCCAGAACATCAGCGCCCCCGCATCGCGTCGGCGAGGGTGGGCAGGCGCGGCAGCAGCTCCGCGCTGTCGCGCGCGAGCGCCGGCGCGTCGGTGCGCTCGGCGGCGCGCAGCTTGGCGGAGCGCGCGCGCGGGTTTGCGGCGATTTCGCGGTCCGAAGGCGTCACCGGCTGGCGCCCTTCGCTGACGAAAGTCGGCGGCGGCGGAATCGGCTCGCCCGGCAGGCGGCGCGAGCGCGTCTCGCCGCGACCCGAGCGCTCGGCCAGGAATTGCTTCACGATGCGGTCTTCCAGCGAATGAAACGTCACCACGGCGAGCCGCCCGCCGGCTTTCAGCGCGCGCTCGGCGGCGCCCAGCGCCGCGACCAATTGGCCGAGCTCGTCATTGACGGCGATGCGCAGCGCCTGAAAGCTCTTCGTCGCCGGGTGAATGTCGCCCGGCTTTCCGGGCGCGGCGCGCTCGATGATTTGGGCCAGCGCGCGCGTCGTCTCTATGCGGCCGGCCTCGCGGTCCTTCACGATGGCGCGGGCGATGCGGCGCGAGGCGCGCTCCTCGCCGTACTCGTAGAGGAGGTCCGCGAGGTCCCGCTCGCGCATGCGGTTCACGAGGTCGGC
>PQAH01000243.1 GCA_003105195.1 Bradyrhizobiaceae bacterium | reverse complement strand
AGCTGCGCCGGCACCCGCGCGGCGCAGTCGCGCCGGCCGCAGTTGATCTCGCGCGCGCGCTGCGCGCCGAACAGCCCGTCCGCGATGGTCGCGCCCGTGCAGGCGAGCGGCAGGAAGGTGACGGCGATGCGCGGATTGTCGATCGCGAGCGCGAGTGCGGCGCGCATCTGGTAGCCGTAGAGCGAGCGATGGCAGGGCGGGCTTAGCCAGCGCGCGCCGAGGCGCGCCCAGTCGCCGCTCTCGGCGGCGGCGCGCGCGCTCTCGCAGGTCTTGTTGCCCTTGAAGCCGGCGCGGCCGGGCCGGAAGTATTCGCGATGGGCGCCGCTGATGAAGCGGCGGAAGCAGAAGCCCTCGTCGTCGAGGGCGACCGGCTTGTCGGGATTGCCTTCCCCGGCCGCGATCGAATCGCCGAGGCCGGCGATCAGGAGGTCGCGCACCGCGATCTCGGTCGCGGCCCGCACGGTCTCGCCGTCGCTGCCCGTGACGTCCACGGTCGCAAGCGTCGGGCGGCCGAAGGCGACCGGGATGCGCACCGTCTCGGCGCAGGGGCCCGCGAAGCCGCGCCCGGCGGCGAGCCCGTCCTCGAAGCTCCAGGCGCAGGTCGCACCCTGCGGCGCGCCCGCGAGGGTCACCGCGACCCGGTGATCGGGCGGCGCCAGATAGCTCTCGCGCGCGCCGTCGCGCTCGCAGGTGGCGGGCACCTCGCCGGCGGCATCGAGGCAGAGGCGGCCGAGCAGCGGCGCGGCCCAGCCGCGGCCGTCGGTCTCCACGGCGAGCAGCTGCTCGGCCTCCAGCACGCCGCGGCCGCGCATGGCCGCGGCCAGGCGGTTGAAATCCGCCTCGTGCCGGAACAGGCGGAACCGGTTCGTCACCTGCCAGTCGATCCGGATCTCGGGGCCCGCCGCGGGCGGAGCCCCGGGGAGGATGCGCAGCGGGGCGCTCGGGGCGGGGGGCGCACCGTCCTGGGCGAAGACCGGGCCCGCGAGGCCGCAGGCGGCCGCGAGCAGGCAGATTCCGACGGCCAGGCGCATGAGATCCCACCTCCCGGGCTAGGTCGTAGGAGGCGGTCGCGGCAAGATCAGGGCAGGCGGACGGCGAACCGTGGCGGAGGCACGGGAATCAGGCCCGGCGCATGGCCAGGAGCGCGGCGCGCAGGCGCGAGGGGAGTGCGTCGAGGCACTGCTTGAGCACCGGCTTCGACTGCACCAGCAGGAGCGCAAGACGACCCGTCGTCGCGAGCGCGGCCGCATGGTCGCTCACCGCCACGCTTCCGGTTCCCATCGTGCGCTTGTAGGGCTCTGCCGGCGCCAGCAGGTCGTAGAGCGCATGTCCCCGCGCCCGGCAGTGGTCCATGGTGTCGGCCATCTGGACATGGCCCGGCCCGGCCTTGGCGAACCGCGGCACCGTTGCGCCCAGGAAGGCGTACCAGGCGCCGCGGTGCTCGAGCGCGATCTCGATCGCCACGGTGGCCGCGCCGGCCTTGAGCCGCGCGACCCGGAGGCCGCCGCGCGGGTCTGCGGCGAGCCGCGCCAGCGCGTCCTCCCAGTCCGTGCAGCCGATCACCTTGCTGGGCAGCCCACGCTCGGCGAGCCAGGCGCCCTTGATCGCGAGCGCCTCGCGCAGGGGCGCGAGCGCCGCATCGGCCGCGAACACCTCGAAGCGCAGGTCCCCGTGCTGCGCGAGCCGGCGCCGCAAACGGCCGAGCTCGCGCGCCGCGCGTCCCTGCGCCGGCGGCCGGTCGAGCGCGACGAAGGGCGCCTCCTGCGGGTTGAGCGCGACCGTCTCGCGCGCGAGCAGTGGCGCGATCCGCGCGTCCGCGCGCACCTTGCGCAGGTACACCATCCGGCCGAAGGCCGGATCGGCCGCCGCCTCCCAGGCCGCCGCGAGGTGCCGGTCGCGCGCCTCGGGCGCTGCGAGAATGTCGCCGTACTGGATCAACGGATCGCCGAGGAAGCGGATCGCCGGGAAGCCGTTCCAGGTCGCCGTGACGGTCGGGAAGATCGCAACCGGGCGGTCGTGCTCGCGCACCACCACGATGCGCGGCGTTTCGCCCTGCGCGACATGCGCGCGGCTCGCGGCCTCGGCCACCGCCAGGGTCTGGAAGGGGGTGTTCGCGCCGCCCGCGTCCTCGATCAAGCGCCAGGCGGGGGCGGCCTGCGCCACCGCATCGGCGCCGGTCGCGACCGCGACCGACAGTCCGAACTGCCGCGCCTGGAGCCGGCCGCGCGCGACCAGGCTCGCGCAGATCTCCGGCAGCACGTCGGCGATCGTCCCCAGCTCCGCAAGCACAGGCATCATTGGCACCGGCGGACCTCCCTCGGTCGGTCCCCAGAAATCGCCCATTTCGGGTATAATTTCCGTTTATGTGGGATGCGGCGGCGCGCCGCGTCGCCGAAACGGCGGTGGACACGGGCCGGACCGGGTTCCCAGAGGCGGGGTCGATATCGGCGCGAGAATTGAACTCGGGCGGCCCAGCCGATACTGCTGTGCGACCGAGCGAGGCGAGACCCATGTTCGTCACCTTCTTCACCGAGCTGAAGGCCGCCGGCGTCCCGGTGACGCTGCGCGAGTACCTCACGCTCATGGAGGGCATGGACAAGGACCTGGCCTCGCGGCGGGTGGAGGACTTCTACTATCTCTCCCGCGCCGCGCTGGTGAAGGACGAGCGCAACCTGGACAAGTTCGACCGGGTGTTCGGCCGCGTCTTCAAAGGCCTCGAGCTGATGAGCGAGATGACGGCCGAGATCCCGGCCGAGTGGCTCAAGAAGCTCGCCGAGAAGTATCTCACCGAGGAGGAGATGCAGCAGATCCAGGCGCTCGGCGGCCTCGACAAGCTGCTCGAGACCCTGGCGCAGCGGCTCGCCGAGCAGAAGGGGCGCCACCAGGGCGGCAGCAAGTGGATCGGCACCGCCGGCACCTCGCCCTTCGGCGCCTACGGCTACAATCCGGAAGGCGTGCGCATCGGCCAGGACAAGAACCGCAGCTTCCGCGCCGTGAAGGTGTGGGACAAGCGCGAGTTCAAGGACCTCGACGACACGGTCGAGCTCGGCACCCGCAACATCAAGGTGGCGCTGCGGCGGCTGCGCAAGTTCGCGCGCACCGGCGCTCCCGACGAGCTCGACCTCGACGGCACCATCAGGGGCACGGCGCACAAGGGCTATCTTGACATCATCATGCGGCCCGAGCGGCACAACGCCGTGAAGGTGCTCCTGTTCTTCGACATCGGCGGCTCGATGGACTGGCACGTCAGGGAGACAGAGGAGCTGTTCTCCGCCGCGCGCAGCGAGTTCAAGCACATGGAGCATTTCTACTTCCACAACTGCCTCTACGAGCGGGTGTGGAAGGAGAACCGCCGGCGCTGGAACGACGTCACGCCGACCTGGGAGGTGCTGCACACCTATCCGCACGACTACAAGGCGATCTTCGTCGGCGACGCCTCGATGGGTCCCTACGAGATCACCTCGCCGGGCGGCTCGGTGGAGCACATGAACGAGGAGGCCGGCGCGGTCTGGATGGAGCGCGTCACGCGCACCTATCCGGCCTGCGTGTGGCTCAACCCGGTGCCCGAGTCGCAGTGGGACTACACGGCCTCGATCCGCCTGATGCGCCAGCTCATGGGCAACCGGATGTATCCGCTCACCCTCGAGGGCCTCGACCGCGCGATGCGCGAGCTGGTGCGCTGAGGCGGCCGCGGAGCGGCCGGATCCTGACCCTCCTGTAGAGGATCAGGACGCTGAACTTCCTGGAGAGAATCACGAGCGCGGTCCAACTCGCTGGGCGCGCGCGGTTTTCCTCGAAAGTCGGACGCGCGTCCGGGGGGCGTCAGCGTGCCGTGGCGCCGGTCATGCCCATGGCGGAGCTGGTGGCCGGGATGCCGGGCGGGATGGCGCGGAAGGCGTCGCCATTGGTGCCCTGCTTCACGCCGACCTCGTAGAGCGCCTGCATGCAGGCGGTGTCGAACACGCCGTGGCAGGGATGCTCGAAGTCGGACGGCACCAGCGCGACCTGGAAGCCGGTGCCGTGGCGCCGGGCGGCCGCGTAGGCGCGCAGGATTTCGCCGCGCAAGGTCGCCTTGAGCGCCACCGTGATGGCGCGTCCGAGCACCGAGAGGGGGCTGCGCGAGGTGAGCTCGAAGCCGGCGCCGAGGCGGCTGTTGACCACCACGTAGAGCTGGGCGGCCGGCAGCCGCACGCCGGAGCCCGCGAGCAGGCTCTCGGGCGCGATGTAGAACGGGGCGCGGATCGTGCCGTCGGCGTGCATCTCGCTGAAGGTCTTGCCGTTCGCCTCGACCTCGATGTGCACGGGCGGGAAGAAGCCCGGGATGCTCGAGGAGGCGAGCAGCACGTCGCGCACCAGCCGGAGCGCGCGTTCGTCGCCGCGGCCCGCGATGGCGCCGATGTTCCAGACCACCGGGCGGCCCGAATCGAGGCCGGTCGTGATCACGAGCAGGCGGCGGCCCTTGCGGTGCTCGGCCGCGATCTCGCCGAGCAGCTCGGGCGTGACCTGCTTCTCGATCAATTTCTTGAGCGGCCAGGTGTCGAAGAAGCTCTCCGGCGTCTTGGCGAGCTCGAAGATGTCGCCCGCGGTGATGCCCGTGTAGTTCGCCTTCAAGGCGGCGTCGTAGCGCGACCCGAGGAACACGTAGGGCGCCATCAGCGCGCCGGTGCTCACGCCGGTGACGACCGCGAAGTCGGGACGCCGCCCCGCCTGGCTCAGGCCGGCCATCAGCCCGGCGCCGAAGGCGCCTTCCTCGCCGCCGCCGGAGAGCGCGATCCAGGCGCCCTCGACACTGCCGACCGCGCGCAGGAAGTCCTTCTCGGCGTCGCCGAAGAAACGCGCGTCGGGAATTCCCGGAATGGCCGCGGCCTCCTGGTCGGCGGCCGTGAACGGCCGGCGCGCGGGAGGCCCCTGCTCGGTCTCCGCCGGCTCGGCGCTGCGCGGCGTGCGGCGCGCGGTCACCTGCTGGCGGGCTCGTTTCCGAACCTGGGGCTTGTGCGGTTGCGCCTTCTGGGTCGCGACCGGCACCGGCGTGATCACCAGCGGCCGCTTGCCGAGCGCGGTGCTCGCATCGGCCGGGAACGAGAGCGCGAGCGCCGACGTCGTCAGCGCGAGAGCCAGCGCACGGCGCCCGGCCGGATCCATGAATGCGCGCATGACACCCATTTCTCCTTCCTGCCGCTGCGGGGCCGGTATTCCGACGCAATCACGCGCGGCGAGCCTCGCTTCGCGACGCTCCTTCGTCGCCCGGCATGGGTGGAAAGTTCATGCCGGGGCCGCTTGTTCCGTGCGCGGCGCACGGAGTTGGCGGGGCTCGCAGGAACCGTCGACCCCCTGGAACGTTTGTCGAAGGATCGGGGGCGCCCGCGGCGCGATGGCGCCCGCCGTTCCTCCCACTCCGACAGCAACAAGGAACAAGCCATGGGCCTGTTTACGAAAGACATCGCGACGATGGACGACCTGTTCGTGCACGGACTGCAGGACATCTATTACGCCGAGCAGCAGATCCTGAAGTCGCTTCCCACCATGATCGACAAGGCGAGCGACGCGAGCCTCAAGCAGGGCCTGAAGGCGCATCTCGCCGAGACCGAGACCCACGTGAAGCGGCTTGAGCAGGTGTTCCAGATGCACGGCACCAAGCCGAAGGGCGTGGACTGCCCGGCGATCGACGGTATCATCGAGGAGGCCGAGGAGGTCGCGGGCGACGTCGCCGACAAGGAGGTGCTCGACGCCGCCATCATCTCGGCCGCGCAGGCCGTGGAGCACTACGAGATGACGCGCTACGGCACGCTGATGGCCTGGGCGAAGCAGCTCGGCCGCAGCGACTGCGCCAGCGTGCTCGCCCAGACCCTCGAGGAGGAGAAGGCGGCGGACAGGAAGCTGACCCAGATCGCCGAGAGCAAGGTCAACATGAAGGCCGCGAGCTGAGCCGACAGGACAGCTCGCCCGCCCGCCGGGCCGCCATCGGCGCCCGGCGGGCGATCGCATGAGGTCATGATGGGACAGGGTGCCGACGAGACGCCGCGCCGCAAGCTGATCGCTTTCGACGTGGAGACGTGGCAGGCGCTCGACCTGCTCGCGCGCGACAGCCTCAAGACCATGCAGGAGCTCGCGGACGAGGCGTTCGCCGATCTCCTGCGCAAGCACAACCGGCCGACCGACCTGCGCCAGGCGCTGAAGAGAAGCGCCGGCGCCGCCGGCGCGCCGGATTCGCGCCGCCGCAAGCCGCGCGCTACTTCGGCTGCGCGCGCGGGTCGCCGCCGGGCGAGCCGGGCGGCGGAATGACGCGCAGCTCGCCCCCTTCCTTCGGCTGGACCTGCATCTCCGGATCCACGCCTTCGGGCGGGCAGATGATGCCGTCCGAACGGGCGAGCTTGTCGCCGAGTGGCGCGCCCGGGTCCACGCGATTGCCGTCCCGATCGAGCTTGGGGGCGCTGCCGGTCGTGACGCCCGGCGCACAGTCGGCGCGGTTCTGCGCGAACGCCGGCGTCGTTGCGATCAGCCCGGCAAGCAAGGCTGCTGCCGCGTAAAGCTTCATTCGATCATCTCCCGCTCGAGCGCCGCCCCTTGCGGGGCAAACGCGCCGGCGCACCGACCTGTTCCGCGGCGCGGCGGGCGGCCGCACGCCGTATCCAGGGGCCCCGATTCTGCGCTAGACAGCGCGGAGGAGGGCGCAATGGACGTTCCCGCAGCACCGCAGGCCCATGCGACGGATCCCGAGACCGGCGATCCGATCTATGCCTACAAGCGCTCGCTGGTCGGCGCCGCCTTCGTGTACCGGCTCGCGCCCGACGCGATCGAATGGTCCATGGGATCGCGCGTGATCCGCGTGCCGTACGATCGCATCCGGCGCGTGCGGCTGTCGTTCCGCCCGCTCACCCTGCAGAACCAGCGCTTCCTCGCCGAGATCTGGCCGGCGGGCGGCGCGAAGATGGAGATCGCCTCGACCTCCTGGAAGAGCCTGGTCGAGCAGGAGCGGCTCGACGCGAGCTATCGCGCCTTCGTGACGGAGCTGCATCGACGGCTCGCGGCGGCCGCGCCTAACGCGCGCTACGTCACGGGCTCGCCGCCGCTGCTCTATTGGCCGGGCGCGCTGGTCTTCCTCGGCACCGGCACGGCGCTGCTCTGGCTGCTCGCGCGGGCGCTGCTCGACGGCTCGTTCGCCGGCGCGGCCTTCGTCGGCGTGTTCTTCGCCCTGTTCATCTGGCAGGCCGGCAGCTTCTTCCTGCGCAACCGGCCCGGCAGCTATCGGCCGGAGGCGCTGCCCGGCGCCGTGCTGCCGAGAGCCGGGTGAACGCGTAGGGCGCGATAGTCCTACTGTGTCAGAAACTGCACTCTGGGCGTCATCCCGGCCGAGCGAAGCGAGAGCCGGGATCCAAACCTCCGTGTTTCCGCATCTCGATCACCGGGGATGGATCCCGGCTCGCGCTCGCACCCAGGTCGGCTGTTGCCGACCTGGGCATCTATCAATGCCGATCTCGCGCAAGCGCGAGATCGGTGCTCGCTTGGCCGGGATGACGCCGCGAATGTGTTTCTGACACAGTGGGAATAGCCGCGAACGGCGTATCGCACCCTTGCGTCTCACTGCGGGGAAACGTTGCCGGTGCAATACGGCGCTTCGCGCCTATCGCACCCTCCACGGCTGCGATGCCTTTAGCCGCGCACGACCAGCACCGAGCACTTGGCGTAGCGCACCATGTGCCCCGCATTGGAGCCGAGGAAGTAGGTCTTCATGGCGGGCCGGTGCGAGCTCATGACGATGAGGTCGGCGCCGAAGCTCTGGGCCTCCTCGAGCACCTCGTGATAGACGCCGCCCTGGCGCACCACGGACGAGATCCGGTCGGCCGGCAGCCCGGATTCGCGCGCGACGATCGCCAGCGCCTCTTCGGCGGAGCCCTTCTGCTGCACGTCGAAGTCGGGCGGCACGTATTCGGCGAGCATCACGGGGGTGAGCGCGATCACGTTGATCAGCCGCACCGCCCCGCCGGAGCTCTTCGCCAGCGAGACGGCGCTCGCCACCGCGGGCTTCGCGAATTCCGGATCGGCGAGGTCGATCGGAACGAGAATCCTCTTGTACATGGCAGACCCTCCCCGTGCGGGAGAATACTGCCACAGCGCGCGTCACCGGAGCGAGCGCAATCACGGCGTCGCGGCCGGGGGCTCGCGGCGGCGCAGCAGGTCGCCGGCGAGATCGCCGAAGGCCGGGCGCGGCAGTGCCGCAAAGGGCAGGGGCCGCGCCACCTCGATGGCGGCGAGCCCGAGGCGGGCGGTCAGCAGGCCGTTGAGCACGCCCTCGCCGAGCCGCGCCGAGAGCTTGGCGGCGACGCCGTGGCCGAGCACCTGCTGGATCAGCCCGTCGCCGACCGCGATGCCGCCGGTGACCGCGAGATGGGTGACGATCAGCCGGACGAGGCGCAGGAGCCCGAGCAGCCCGGGCCGCCCGCCATAGAGCACGGCGAGACGCCGGATCATGCCGAGCGCCGCGATCAGCACGAAGGCCATGTCGACGGCGGCGCGCGGGCTCACCGCGGTCACCACGGAGACGCGCTTGGCGGCGCTCGCGACGAGGCGGCTCGCCTCGCGGTCGAGCGGGGCCATCAGCTCGCGCTCGGCGAGGCGCACGAGGTCGGCGCCGTCGATGATGGCGCCGAGATGCGACTGCAGGCTCGCGCGATGGCGGGCGAGACGCGGCACCGGCGCGAACAGGTCGACGAGCTCCTGCACCAGGGCGCGGCCGGCGACGCGATCGTCGGAAGCGAGGATCGCGACGGCGCGCGCGTGCAGCTTCTCGATCGCGCGCAGGCGCAGGAGCCCGACGAGCTCGCGCGCGACGAGCGCGATGAGCGCGAGCCCCGCGAGGCCGGCGAGCACCAGCCCGAGCGTGCCGAGCCACTGCGCGCGCGCATAGAGCTCCTCGATCAGCGCCGTGACGGCGAGCCCGAGCGCGAGGGTGACGAGCCCGCCGGCCGCGGTCCAGAACAGGCGGCCCCAGGCCCAGCGCCGGCGCGGCCGCGGCTCCACCGGCGCCGCCGGCAGCGAAAGATCCACGGGCTCCGGCTCCGGCGTGATTCGCACGCCGCGCGCCTCGCCGTGCGCGTCGCCGACCACGACGTGCGGGTCGTCGAGCCGGAAGGCGGTGGGCCTGCGCGGATGCTTGCTCATGCGAGACGGTCCCCGAGCAGGAACTGCAATGCGCGGTCGAGGCGGATGTGCGGCAGGAGCGGCGCGCTCCCGTCCACGGCCTCGGCGCGCGGCGGCCGGAAGCGCAGGAAGCGGAAATCCGCCTCCGCGATGGCGCCCGCGCTGGTGCCCTTGAAGGCGCCCTCGGGCGTGAACAGGACCTCCGGGTCCTCGGGAAGGTCGCCCGGGAAGGCCGCGACCTCGGCGGCGCCGTCGAAGGTCTCGCCGCCCACGCTCTCGCCCGCGATGGGCGTGCCGATGATCGCGGGCAGGCGCTCGCGGCCGCGCGCGACCTGCGCCTCGCGCGTCGCGCGCACGGCGGCGAGCGCCACCACGTCGATGGCGGCGCCCGCGAACTCGGCGCGCGCGATCGCGGCGGCCGTCATGCGCGAGAGGATGCGCTCGAGCGGATCGTGGCTGGTGTGGTGCAGGTGATCGGCCTTGGTGGCCGCGAACAGGATACGGTCGATGCGCGGGCGGAACAGCGCGCTGGTCCAGGTGGCGCGGCCGCTGCGGAAGCAGGCGAGGATCGCGGCGAGCGCCCGCTCGAGGTCGCTCACGGCCTCGGGCCCGGCATTGAAGGCGGCGAGCGCGTCGATCAGCACGATCTGCCGGTCGAGGCGGGCGAAATGGTCGCGGAAGAACGGGCGCACGACCACGCTCTTGTAGGCCTCGTAGCGCCGCTCCATCATCGACCACAGCGAGCCGGCGCCCGGCGCCTGCTCGCCGGGCGCCTCCAGGGGCGCGAAGGCGAGCGCCGGGGCGCCCGCGAGATCGCCCGGCATCAGGAAGCGCCCCGGCGGCAGGAGGCTCATGGCGTAGCGCTGGTCGCGGCAGGCGCGCAGGTAGTCGGTGAAGAGGCGCGCGGCGGCGAGCGCCTGCTGCTCGTCCTCGGGGGCGTCCGGGCGCAGCGTCGCGAGGTGCGCGTGCCAGCCGGCGGCGAGCGCGCGGCGCGCCCCGGTGCGCGAAAGGGTCAGCGTCGCGGCGGCCCATTCGGCATAGCTGGTGCGCAGGAGCGGCAGGTCGAGCAGCCATTCGCCCGGATAGTCGACGATGTCGAGGGTGAGCGTGCGCTCCCTGCCGCGCGCCGACTGGTAGTCGATCGCGAGGCGCAGCTCGCTGACCTGCCGCGTCGATTCGGGCCAGCGGCGCTCGGCGAGGAGCGCGTTCGCGTGGGCCTCGTAGTCGAAGCGCGGCACCGCGTCGTCGGGCTGCGGCTCGAGCCGCGCGCCCGCGATGCGCCCGCTGGCGAAGGCCTCGAACACCGGCAGGCGCCCGCCGTGGAGCAGGTGGTGCACCAGCGCCGTGATGAACACGGTCTTGCCGGCGCCCGAGAGGCCGGTCACGCCGAGACGCACGGTCGGCTGGGCGAGTTGGCTGCCGTACTCGATCAGCGCCTGCGCGGCGTTGCGGACGTCGTCGGCGATGTCGCGGAAGGAGGGCATGGTTCCGGCATCATATGGTGCGCGGGCGCGCCCGGCTCAATCCGCCGCCCGCTCGATGGTGCGGGGCATCACGAAACGGTCGAGGCGGCCGGCCTTGGGATGCAGCTTGCGCCAATCGTCGAGAGGAAAATCGATCACCGCCAGGCCGGCGGTGGGGAACTTCTCGAGCAGGCGCTGGCGCGTCTCCACGTCGCCGGTTCCGATCAGCAGCTCGGCGAGCTCCGCCAGGCCGGGATTGTGCCCGACCAGCAGCAGCACATGCGCGTCGGCCGGCGTCTCCTTGAGGACCTCCAGGAGCGCGCCGGCCTCGACTTCGTAGAGGCGATCGTCGTAGACGATCCGGGGCGGCTCGGGGAAGGCGGGCAGGACGAGGTCGAGGGTCTGCCGGACGCGGGTCGCTGTGGACGCCAGGACGAGGTCGGGGCGCAGCGCATGACGGGCCATGTAGGATCCGATCCGCGGGGCCGCCTCGCGGCCGCGCTCGGTGAGCACGCGGTCGTGGTCGCGCATGTCCGGCATGCTCCAGTCGGACTTCGCGTGTCGCAGCAGCATGAGGCGGCGCATGGGGTCCTTCGTTCGCCATCGATTCCGGTCGGGCGCAAGTCTACAGGCATTTCCACTCGAATCGAATCGGCTCGGACCACCGCCTCGATCCGACATGGCGGTAGCTTCCCGCTCGGCGCACGCTCTTGTCGGCGACCCGGCATCCACTTCGCCGGAACATGCGCTAGCATGCCGGGCCGGCCGGCATGCGACCGCCCCGAGCGCGACAACGAAGCACGATGACGAACGAGCCCGAACCGTTCGGCGCCACCTGGTGGGCCGCGACCATGGATCCGGTGCCCGAGCGGGCGCCGCTCGGCCACGACCTCGACGTCGACGTCTGCGTGATCGGCGCCGGGCTCGCGGGCCTGACGGTGGCGCGCGAGGTCGCGCGGCGCGGCTGGTCGGTGGTGGTGCTGGAGAGAAGGCGCGTCGCCTGGAACGCGTCCGGGCGCAATGCCGGGATGGTCTCGGCGGGCTTCGCCGAGCGGCTCGACACCATCGTCGACCGGGTGGGGCTGCCGCGCGCCAAGGAGCTGTGGGCGCTCTCCCAGGAGGGAGTCGACTACGTGCGCGCCGCGGGCGAGGGCCTGACCACGCCGGGCGGACGGCTCTCGGTGCAGCGCGTCGACGACGAGGACGCGATCATCCGCCACGTCGCCATGCTCAACGTCGATTTCGGCGAGCATGCGGAGGTGTGGCCGACCGAGCAGGTGCGCGAGGTGCTGCGCACGCCGCGCTACTACCAAGCCGTCCATTACCCGAGCGCGTTCCAGGTCCACCCGCTCAACTACGCGCAGCGCCTCGCGGCGCAGGCGGAAGCGGCGGGGGCGCGCATCTTCGAGAACACGGCGGCGACGGCCCTCGACCCGGCCGGGGTGCGCAAGCGCATCGAGACCCGCAAAGGCCGGATCCGCGCCGCCCATGTGGTGCTCGCCGGCAACGTGCACCTCGGCGCGCTCGCGCCCGCGGTGGCCGGGACGGTGCTGCCGATGGCGAGCTACCTGGCGGTGACGCAGCCGCTCGGCGCGGCGCTCGCCGAGGCGATCCGCTACGGCGGCGCGGTCGCCGACACGCGGCGCACCGGCAACTACTATCGGGTGCTGGCGGACGGCCGGCTGATGTGGGGCATGGGTTTGAGCGCGCGCACCTCCCCGCCGCGGCGCCTGAAGGCGCTCATGCGGCGCGACCTCCTGCGCGTCTATCCGCAGCTCGGCGAGGTCGAGATCGACTATGCCTGGGCCGGGACGCTCGGCTACGCGGTGCACCGCATGCCGCAGGTCGGCGAGCTCGGTCCGGGCTACTGGCTCGCCGGGGCCTTCGGCAACCACGGCATCGACACCTCCGCCATGGCGGGGCTCATGATCGCGCACGCGATCCTCGACGGCGACGACCGCTGGCGGCTGTTCTCGCCCTACGAGCTGGTCTGGACCGGCGGTCCGCTCGGCCGCGTGGCGGCCCAACTCGTCGCCTGGGGCTCGCAGGCGGGCGATGCCGTGCGGGAGCGCATCTCGCAACGCCAGGAGGCGGCACGCCGGCGCGCCGCCGAGAAGGCCGCGATCCGGGCCGCCGTGGAGGCCGCGCGCATCGAAGCCGAGGAGCGGGCGAAGCGCGAGGCCGAGGAGACGATGCGGCTCGCCGAGGAGGCGGCCGCGCGCTGGGCCGCCCAGGCCGAGGAGCGCCGCCGGGACCACGAGAAGCGCGAGCAGGAGGC
Organism: Bradyrhizobiaceae bacterium; assembly: GCA_003105195.1. Taxonomy (GTDB): domain Bacteria; phylum Pseudomonadota; class Alphaproteobacteria; order Rhizobiales; family Xanthobacteraceae; genus FEB-22. The sequence goes on along the minus strand of PQAH01000243.1, from coordinate 22 downwards.
CGCGCTCCGGGGTGCCTACGGA
>PQAH01000242.1 GCA_003105195.1 Bradyrhizobiaceae bacterium | reverse complement strand
CCGGGCTGTCGAGGCCGGCGGCGCGGAAGGCCTGCGCCAGGATCCGGCGTGCGGCGGCGAGCGAGGTCCCGGGCGGCACGAGGCCCGGCGTCACGCCGCCGGCTCCTCGGCGGCGAGCAGCGCGGCCTGGTGCTCGGCGACCAGCGCGTCGATGATCTCGTGCAGCGCCTCGCCTTCCATCACCTGCGGCAGCTTGTAGAGCGTGAGGTTGATGCGGTGGTCGGTGACCCGCGCCTGCGGGAAGTTGTAGGTGCGGATGCGCTCCGAGCGGTCGCCCGACCCGACCTGGCCGCGCCGCTCGGCGGCGCGCTCCGCGTCGAGGCGGCTGCGCTCGGCGTCGTAGAGCTTGGCGCGCAGCAGCGCCATCGCCTTGGCGCGGTTGCGGTGCTGCGAGCGGTCCTCCTGCACGACCACCACGATGCCGCTCGGGATGTGGGTGACGCGCACCGCCGACTCGGTCTTGTTGACGTGCTGCCCGCCGGCGCCGCCGGCCCGCATGGTGTCGATGCGCAGATCGGTCTCGTTGAGGGCGACGTCGACCTCCTCGGCCTCGGGCAGCACCGCCACGGTCGCGGCCGAGGTGTGGATGCGGCCCGACGCCTCGGTCTCGGGCACGCGCTGCACCCGATGCACGCCGGACTCGAACTTGAGCCTGGCGAAGGCGCCGCGCCCCCTCACCTCGGCGACGATCTCCTTGAAGCCGCCCATGGTGCCCTCGCTCGCCGAGATCACCTCGACCTTCCAGCCCTGCCGGGCGGCGTAGCGCTCGTACATGCGGAACAGGTCGCCCGCGAACAGCGCGGCCTCGTCGCCGCCGGTGCCGGCGCGGATCTCGAGCAGCACGTTGCGCTCGTCCATGGCGTCCTTGGGCAAGAGCGCGAGGCGCAGGTCGAGCTGCAGCGCCTCGCGGCGTGCCTCCAAGGCCGGCTTCTCGGCCGCCGCCAGGGCGCGCATGTCGGGGTCGGTGGCCGGATCCGCGAGCAGGGCCTCGATGTCGTGCAGCTCGCTCGCCGCGGCGCGCCAGGCCTTCACCTTCTCGATGATCGGGGTGAGCTCGGCCAGCTCGCGCGAGTTCTTGACGTAGCTGTCCGGGTCGTGGCCGGCCGCGAGCCCGGCTTCGAGCTCCGCGTGGCGGGCCACCAAGGTATCGAGCCTGGCTTGTGAGAACATCATCGGTGACATCTATGTAGGTGGTCGCGGGCCGCGGGGGGGAGGGAAGGCCCGCTACAACTGAACGCCCTCGTCGACCGCGAAGTGCTCGAGCCTGTCGCGCAGCGCCGTGGGTCCGTCGATCCGGCCGAGCAACGGGCCGACCAGCGCCTCGACCCTGGCGACGTCGAGGTCGAGCACCGCGGCCTTGACGGGCCCGACCGCCGAGGCCGAGAGGGACAGCGCGCGATAGCCGATCGCCGCGAGGGCGAGCGCGCCGAGCGGGCGCGAGGCGAGCTCGCCGCAGAGCGTCACGGGCTTGCCGTGCTCGCGGCCCTTGTCGGCGATCATCTTCAGGGCGCGCAGCACCGGCGGCGAGATCGGGTCGAAGCGGTCGGCGACGCGGGTGTTGCTGCGGTCGACCGCGAACAGGAACTGCACGAGGTCGTTGGAGCCGACCGAGAGGAAGTCGACGCGCGCGAGCAGCTCGTCGAGCTGGTAGAGCAGGGCCGGGACCTCGACCATGGCGCCGACATGCACCCGGTCGGGCAGCGAGTGGCCGTGGCGGCGCAGATGGGTGAGCTCGCGCTCGACGATCGCCTTGGCGCGGTCGAACTCGTCCACGGCCGCGATCATCGGGAACATCAGGCGCAGCTCGCGGCCGCCGGCCGCCTTCAGCAGGGCGCGCACCTGGCTGCGCAGGAGGCCCGGCCGGTCGAGACCGAGCCGGATCGCGCGCCAGCCCAGCGCCGGGTTCTCCTCCTCGACCGCGCGCATGTAGGGCAGCACCTTGTCGCCGCCGATGTCGAGGGTGCGGAAGGTGACCGGCCGGTCGCCGGCGGCGTCGAGCACCGCGCGGTAGAGGTCGAGCTGCTCGCCGGTGCGCGGGAAGGCGTCCGCGACCATGAACTGCAGCTCGGTGCGGAACAGGCCGATGCCGGCGGCCCCGGTCTCGGCGATATGCGGCAGGTCGATCAGGAGCCCGGCATTGAGCATCAGGGTGATCGCCTGGCCGTCGCGCGAGACGCACGGCTTGTCGCGCAGCGCGAGGTACTGCGCGCGGCGCCTGGCACGGAAGCGCACCCGCTCCGCATAGGCGGCCTCGACGTCGGCGGGCGGGCGCACATGGACGTCGCCGGTCGAGCCGTCGACGATCATGGGGTCGCCGGGATCCACCATGCCGGTCGCATTGGCGATCTGGCCGACCGCGGCGATGCCGAGCGCCCGCGCCACGATCGAGACGTGGGAGGTCGGGCCGCCCTCTTCCAGCACCAGCGCGCGCAGCCGGCTGCGGTCGTAGTCGAGCAGGGCGGCCGGCCCCATGGAGCGGGCGACCAGGATCGCGTTCTCGGGCAGCTCGTCGCGGGCCGGCGCGTGGCCCTGGCCGGTGAGCTGGCGCATCAGCCGCGCCGCGAGGTCGTCGAGGTCGTGCAGCCGCTCGCGCAGGTAGGGATCGGTCTGGCGCTGCATGCGCGCGCGGGTGTCGGACTGCACGCGCTCCACCGCCGCCTCGGCGGTGAGCCCCGTCATCACGGCCTCGCGCAGCTTGTGCAGCCAGCCGCGGTCGTAGGCGAACATGCGGTAGGCCTCGAGCACGTCGCGGTGCTCGCCGCCGTCGGCGACGTCGCGGTGCTCGAGCAGCAGGTCGAGGTCGGCGCGCAGGCTGTCGACCGCGGCCTCGAGCCGCTTGAGCTCGCGCCCGGCGTCGTCGGCGATGAAGTTGGTGACCACCACGCGCGGCTCGTGCAGCACCACATGGCCGAGGCCGATGCCGTCGGAGAGCGCGAGGCCCGTGAGATGCAGCGGGCGGCGCGCCGCCGGCTCCAGCCCGGGCTTGGCGAGCGCCGAGAGCTCGCCGGAGGCCACCATCTCGGCCAGCACCATGGCGGTGGTCTGGAGCGCCTCGACCTCCTCCTCCGAATAGGTGCGCCGGGCGCGGTTCTGCACCACCAGCACGCCGAGGGTGATGCCGGCGCGCAGGATCGGAACGCCCAGGAAGGAGTGGTAGATCTCCTCGCCGGTCTCGGGCCGGTAGGAGAAGGCGGGGTGGGCCTGGGCCTCGGAGAGATTGACGGCATTGGCCTCGCGGGCGACGAGGCCGACCAGGCCCTCGTCCGAGCGCAGCACGGTCTGGTGCACGGCGGTGCGGTTGAGGCCCTCGGTGGCGTAGAGCTCGAGGGTGCCGTCCACGCGCAGGACATAGAACGAGCAGACCTCCGCGACCATGTTCGCGGCGATCAGCACGACGATCTTGTCGAGGCGTTCCTGCGCGCTGACCGGCTCCGCCATCACCTCGCGGAGACGGCGCAACAGCACGCGCGGACCGCCAAGCGCGCCACGCATGGCCAGAGGTCCTTAAAATGCCGCAAGCTCGGCCGGGGTCCCGCGACCCCCGGACAGCGTCCCGAGGAAAGCCGCGGGGTCGGCACCGCGGCTCAATCGCGGGCCGTATAGCCAATGCGGCGCACGCACCGCAAGCCATAGCAGGTGCCGTGCCAATTGCGGAAAACCGCGTGTCTTATCAACGTGATTTGCGCCGCCTGAGGGGTGCGGCGCAGCACGGCTTGGTGCAGTGCACCCCTTAATGATCGGAGCGGCTTGAAAAGCGGCTTCGCGACGCCGTGGCGTCGGCGGCGGGTCACCAGGCATAGCTCGCCGAGATCCGGCCGCAGACGGCCCGGAAGGCGTCGCCGGCGATGAGCCGCGCGTAGAGCTCGCGCACGCTCTCGCCCGGAACGAGGCCGGCGGCATCGTCCGGGCCGGCGGCGCCGAACAGGCGCGCGCCGGCGGCCGCGGCGTCGTCCGGGCCGGCCGGGCGGTCGAGCTCCGCGGGCGTCAGCTCGGCGGTGGCGAGCTCGAGGACGAGCGCGGGGTCGATGAGGGGCAGGCGCGTCATGGCGGCGCGCGCGAGGCGCGCGGCCACGGCGTGGTCGGGATGCCGCGCGTCTTCCGCAGCGGGCCCGAAGGTGCCGATCTGCGGCACGTCGTCGAGCCATTTGGGCGCGGTCGCGAAATAGGCCGCGAGCGCGCGCGCCTCCTCGGCCACATAGTAGCGGTTGAGGTCGTCGCTCCAGACGAAGGCGTAGCCGGACCGCGTCAGCGGCGGCTCCCAGGCCTCCCAGGCCTGCGCCAGGGCGAGCGGGGCGATCGCCTCGACGACCACGAGGCGTGGCCGGAAACGGGCGAAATCCGCGCCGGCGAGCACGTCCGCTTCGGCGCCTTCCACGTCCACCTTGAGGAAGTCGATCGTGTCCGGCGCCGCCTCCCGGCACAGCGCCGCGAGCGTCGTGACGGGGAGCACGGTCGGCTCGGGAACGTGCCCGGTCTCCCGCTCGGCCGCCCGCGCGTGACTCGCGAGGGTGGTCGACAGGCCATGGAAATCACGGAACCGATAGAAGGTCGCGGCGCCGGGCGCGGCGCCGACCAGCACCTCGCGGTTCAGGTCGCGCGGGCGCACCGCGCGCGCCAGCCGCGCCAGATGCGGGTTCGGCTCGACCGCGAGGCCGCGCCAGCCGCGCAGGTAGAACGCGAAGGAGACGTTGTCGAACACCGGATGCCCGGCGCCGATATCGATGTAGAAGCCCTGCGGCCGCTCGCCGAAGCAGCGCAGCAGATGGATGTCCTCGAAGCGCTGGGCATAGGAGAGGAGCCGCATGGCGCGATCATGGAGATGGGCCGCGCCGCGGACAAGCCTCGGCGAGGGCGGCTACTTGTCGAGGCCGTAGAGGGAGTGCAGCGTGCGTACCGCGAGCTCCGTATAGGCGGCCTCGATCAGGAGCGAGAACTTGATCTCGGAGGTCGTGATGGCGCGGATGTTGATGCCGCGCTCGGCGAGCGCCTTGAAGGCCTGGGCGGCGACGCCGGCATGGCTGCGCATGCCGATGCCGATCACCGAGACCTTGGCGACGTCGTTGGCGCCGTCGAGGCGCTCGTAGCCGATCCTCGCCCGGGAGTCGGCCAGCACCTTGGCGGCGCGCTCGTAGTCGGCGGCCGGCACCGTGAAGGTGAGGTCCGTGGTGGCGCCGTCGCCCGACACGTTCTGCACGATCATGTCGACGTTGATGTTGGCCTCGGCGAGCGGGCCGAAGATCGCGGCGGCGACGCCGGGCTTGTCCTGCACCCGGCGGATGGAGATCTGGGCCTCGTCCTTGGAGAAGGCGATGCCGGTGACGACCTGCTGTTCCACGATCTCTTCCTCGTTGCAGATGAGGGTGCCGGGCGGCATCCCGTGCGGGTCGATGTCCTCGGGCTTGTCGAAGCTCGAGCGCACGAACACCCGCACATTGTGCACCATGCCGAGCTCGACCGAGCGCACCTGGAGCACCTTGGCGCCGAGCGAGGCGAGCTCGAGCATTTCCTCGAAGGCGATCTTGTCCATGCGGCGCGCACGCGGCACCACCCGCGGGTCGGTCGTGTAGACGCCGTCCACGTCGGTGTAGATGTCGCAGCGGTCGGCGCGGATCGCGGCCGCCACCGCCACCGCCGAGGTGTCGGAGCCGCCGCGGCCGAGCGTGGTGATGCGGCCGGTCTCGCGGCAGATGCCCTGGAAGCCGGAGATCACGGCGACCTCCTTGCGCTCCTCGAAGCGGCGGACCAGCTCCGCCCCGTCGATGTCGAGGATGCGCGCCGCGCCGTGGGCGTTGGAGGTCGAGATCGGGATCTGCCAGCCCTGCCAGGAGCGCGCCGTCACGCCCAGGCTCTGCAGCGTGATGGCGAGCAGCCCGGAGGTCACCTGCTCGCCGGAGGCGACCACCACGTCGTATTCGCGGGCATCGTGCAGGGGCGAGGCCTCGCGGCACCAGCCGACCAGCTCGTTGGTCTTGCCCGCCATGGCGGAAACCACCACGGCGACGTCGTGGCCGGCATCCACCTCCCGCTTCACGTGGCGCGCGACGTTGCGGATGCGGTCGACGTCGGCGACCGAGGTTCCGCCGAACTTCATGACGAGGCGAGCCATGGGACGGTTTCGATGGATCCTGGAAGGCGATTGCGGGAGGTGCGATCGGCAAAAGGCGCGTATACATAACGGCGCGGTTCCGGCCCCGCAACCGCGGAGCGGGCGGTTCCGGCCGGCCTCGGAGGGCCCAGAATGGCAGTGACGTCGCAGCGCGAAGCATCCACGGTGGACGCCGCCGAGGTCGAGCGGTTCGCGGCTCTCGCGGACGAATGGTGGGATCCGCGCGGCAAGATGGCGGTGCTGCACCGGTTCAATCCGGTCCGGCTGGCGTTCATCCGCGACGCGGCCTGCGCCCGCTTCGGCCGCGACCCGAAGCGGCTCGACGGCCTCGCGGGGCTGCGGATCCTCGACATCGGTTGCGGCGGCGGGATCCTGTGCGAGCCGCTCGCGCGCCTCGGGGCGCGGGTCGTGGGGGCGGATCCGGCGAGCGCCAATATCGCGGCGGCGCGGCTGCACGCGCAGGCCGGGGGGCTCGCGATCGACTACCGGGCGACCACCGCGGAGGCGCTCGCGGACGCCGGCGAGCGCTTCGACGTGGTGCTCGCCATGGAGGTGGTCGAGCACGTCAGCGACGTGCCGCTGTTCGTGGCGCGCTGCGTCGAGATGGTGAATCCGGGCGGCCTGATGGTGGCGGCCACCATCAACCGCACGCTCAAGAGCTTCGCGCTCGCGATCGTCGGCGCCGAATACGTGCTGCGCTGGCTGCCGCGCGGCACCCACCAATGGGACCGGTTCGTGACGCCGGACGAGCTCGAAGGCGCCATGGAGCGCGCCGGCCTGCGCGTCACCGACGAGCGCGGCGTGATCTACAACATCCTCGCCGACCGCTGGCAGCTCGCCAACGACCCCGATGTCAACTACATGGTGGTGGCCGAGAAGCCGGCACCTTAGCCCGAGCGCGGCGACGTCCGGGACGGGCATTCCCGCATGGCGCTGCGCTCGTGCGGGCTCCGGGATCCGAATGCAGCGCCTGCGCCCCGCCCGGTAGCGTCGCGTCGCGCGCCCCGCTAGGGTGCGCCCCGCAAGGGGAGCGGGGCATGTTCGATTCATCGTGGCTCTGGGCGCTGTTCACGGTGCTCGCGGCGGCGGCGCAGACCGCGCGCAATGCCATGCAGCGCGAGCTGACGCAGAGCCTCGGCACCGTGGGCGCGACCCATGTGCGCTTCCTGTTCGGCTTTCCCTTCGCGCTCGTGTTCCTGGCGGGCGTCGCGTTTGCGGCCGGCGCCGCGCTGCCGCGGCCGCGGCTCGCCTTCGTGCCCTGGATCCTCGACGGGACGCTGGCGCAGATCGCGGCCACGGCGCTGATGCTCGCCGCCATGGGCGAGCGCTCCTTCGTGGTGACGATCGCCTACATCAAGACCGAGCCCGTGCAGGTGGCGCTGTTCGGGCTGGTGTTCCTCGGCGACGCCGTCACGCCGCCGATGATGATCGCGATCCTGATCGCGACCGCCGGCGTGGTCGTGATGTCGCTCAAGGGCGGCGGCGTCGGCGGGCTCAAGCCGACGCTGCTGGGCCTCGCGGCCGGCGCCATGTTCGCGCTCTCGGCGATCGGCTATCGCGGCGCGATCCTCAGCCTCGAGGGCACCGGCTTCGTGATGGCGGCGACCTTCACGCTCGCGGTCGGCCTGGTGCTGCAGGCCGCGGTGCTGACTCTGTGGCTCTGGATCACCGACCGCGCCGTGCTCGGCGCGATCGTCGAGGCGTGGCGGCCCTCGCTGTTCGCGGGCTTCATGGGCGCCACCGCCTCGCAGTTCTGGTTCCTCGCCTTCGCGCTCGCCACCGCCGCGAGCGTGCGCACGCTAGCGCTGGTCGAGGTGCTGTTCGCCCAGGCGGTCTCGCGCTTGGTATTCGGCCAGTCCACCGGCGCGCGCGAAGCCCTCGGCATGGTCATGATCGTGCTCGGCGTCGCCCTGCTGCTCTGGGCGCACGGATGAGGCCGCGATCGTCGGCGCGTAGCGATGTTCCGCGATGCGACGACGGTGCAATACGGTGCTTCGCGCCTATCGCACCCTGCGACTTGCTGCGCCCGGCTAGTTCCGCTCGTCCGGCAGCACGGGCAGGGGGTGGAACTCGATGCCCTCGTCGGCCAGCGCCTTGGCGTCGTCGGGGGAGGCCTCGCCGTAGATCGAGCGGTGCTCGATCTCGCCGTAGTGCATGCGGCGCGCCTCCTCGGGAAACTTGCGGCCGACGTTCTCGGCATTGGCGATCAGGTGCTCACGCAGCTCCTTGAGCTTGCCGCGCAGCTCGCGCTCCTGCGGCGACATGAAGGCGACCGGCGTGCCGGCCTCGGGGGCCGCCGCCGGGAGGGCCTCGCTCGCGACCGGCTCGGCCGCACGCGCGCGCTTCGTCCGCTTCACCTGCGGCGCCATGACGGCCTTCTCGACCTTTTCGGAGCCGCACAGCGGGCAGGCCACGAGCCCGCGCTTCGCCTGCTTCTCGTAGGCAGCCGAGTCCTGGAACCAGCTCTCGAAGCCGTGTCCCGCGTGGCAGACCAAGGAATATCGAATCACACCGAGCCTCTCACCAAGTGCAAATGGGTCGGCTCGGCCATGGGTTCAAGGATCTCGAAGCGCCGCCCGTGCTGGAGCGAGGGGATGCGGGCGCGGGCGGCCGCGATCTCGGCCGGGTCGATCTCGGCGAAGACCACGCCGGGCTCGGTGCCGCCCTCGGCGAGGATCCGCCCCCAGGGATCGATCACCAGCGAATGGCCGTAGGTCGCGCGGCCGTTCTCGTGGGTGCCGCCCTGGGCGGCCGCGAACACGAAGCAGCCGGTCTCGATCGCGCGCGCGCGCAGGAGCACGTGCCAGTGGGCCTCGCCGGTCTGCCGCGTGAAGGCGGCCGGGACCGCGAGGAACGAGGCGCCGGCCTCGCCGAGCGCGCGGTAGAGCGAGGGAAAGCGCAGGTCGTAGCAGATCGTCAGCCCGAGCCGCCCCCAGGGCAGGTCGGCGAGCACCGCGAGCTCGCCGGGACGGAAGCTGCGCGACTCGCGATAGCTCTCGCCATTGGCGAGGTCGACGTCGAACATGTGGATCTTGTCGTAGCGCGCCGCGATCTCGCCGCGCGGGTCGATCAGGAACGAGCGGTTCGCGGCGCGCTCGCCGTTCACCTTCACGGCGAGTGAGCCGGCATGCACGTAGATGCCGAGGGTGCGCGCGATCTCGCGCAGGGTCGCGAGCGTCGCGTCGTTCTCCTCGGGAACGATCGCGGCGAACAGGCGCTCGCGGTCGACCTCCATGATGTTGGTCATCTCGGGGGTGAGCACGTAGTCGGCCCCGCCTTCCTTGGCCTCGCCGATCAGCCGCGCGGCCGCATCGAGATTGGCCTGGGGCGCGCGTCCGGAGCGCATCTGGACGAGGCCGATGCGGAAGGTCGAGGTCTTGCCGGTCGCAGCCGTCATGTCGTGACCCCTTCCCGGGCCAGCAGGGCGTCGAGCTTGCCGGCGTCCTCGAGATCGTAGAGTTCGTCGCAGCCGCCGACATGGGTCGCGCCGATGAAGACCTGCGGGAAGGTGCTGCGTCCGTTCGCGCGGGCGATCATCTCGGCGCGCAGCTCGCGGTTGCCCGTGGCGTTGATCTCGGTGAAGGCGACGCCCTTGCGCGCGAGCAGCGCCTTGGCGGCCTCCGAATAGCCGCAGAAATCGCGCGTGTAGATGACGACCTCAGGCATGGCTCTCCCGATCGCGGCGCGCCCTCCCGGCGCCCGCCCGCCCGCACTATAGTGAGCCGCGGGCCGGATCGACAACCCGGGCGAAGACCAGCGCATCGACGTCGGCGGCGCCCGCGCGCAAGAGGGCGCGCGCGCAGCCGTCGAGGGTCGCGCCCGAGGTCAGGACATCGTCGATGAGGATCAGGCGGCGGCCGACGATCTCGGCGCGCGCGGCGGGCGCGACCCGGAACGCGCCCTGCACGTTGGTCGCGCGCTCGCTCGCCGAGAGCCCGACCTGCTGGCGCGTGGGCTTGACGCGCCTGAGCGCGCCGGCGGCCACCGGCAGGCCGCTCGCGGCGCCGACCACCTGCGCGAGCAGCGCGGCCTGGTTGAAGCGCCGCGCCCACAGTCGCCGCCAGTGCAGCGGCACCGGGACGAGCGCGTCGCCGTCGACGGTCAGCTCGCGGCCGGCCTGCGCCATCCAGCGACCGAGCGTCGGGCCGAGATCGAGGCGGTCGCCGTACTTGAAGGCGTGCACCAGCGTGCGCGCCACCTCGTCGTAGCGCACGGCCGCGCGCGCGCGGCGGTAGGCGGGCGGATCCGCGATCGCCTGCATCGACAGGACGCCGGGACCCGGATCGTAGACGAAGGGGATGCCGAGCCGGTCGCAATAGGGCCGCGTGATGAAGGCGAGCCGCGACCAGCAGGCCGGGCAGAGACCCTCGCTCGCCACCAGCTCGCGGCAGGAGAGGCACAAAGGCGGCAGCGCGGCGTCGCGGCCGAGGCGCAGGGCGGCGCGCAACGGCGCGAGGACGCGCCCGAGCCAGGGGCGCGAGGGGAGCTCGGAACCGGGCGCATGCGCCATCGCGGAACGCTAGCCGTTCGGCGCCGCCGGCTCAACGGCCCGGCTTTGACGCGGCGTGTCGGGGGCGCCATAAGCGCCTCATGTCGTCTCCCCGGGTGTTCGATCGCGCGCTCCTGACGCTGCGGCGGCGGCGCGCGCGGACGCTCGGGCCGGCGACGTTCCTGGTCGACCGCGTCGCGGCCGATCTCGGCGAGCGGCTCGCGACCGTGCTGCGCGAGTTCCCGCTGGCGCTCGACCTCGGGACGGCCACCGAGGCGGTGCGGCGCGTGCTCGCGGGCCAGGCTTCGGTCGGGCGGATCGTATCGGCCGCGGCCGCCGACCGCGCGCCGGACGTGGTGGCGGACGAGGAGGCGCTGCCGTTCCGCGCCGGCAGCCTCGACCTGGTGGTCTCGGCGCTCGCCCTGCAGTTCGTCAACGACCTGCCCGGGGCGCTGGTGCAGATCCGCCGCGCCCTGAAGCCGGACGGCCTGTTCCTGGCGGCGCTCGCGGGCGGCGAGACGCTGAGCGAGCTGCGGCAGGCCTTCGCGCGCGCCGAGACCGAGGTCGAGGGCGGGGTGTCGCCGCGGGTCGCGCCGTTCGTCGACGTGCGCGAGATGGGCGCGCTGCTGCAGCGGGCGGGCTTCGCGCTGCCGGTCACCGACGTCGAGCGGATCACGGTGCGCTACGCCTCGCCGGCGGCGCTGATGCGGGACCTGCGGAGCATGGGCGCGACCAACATGCTGGTCGAGCGCCGCCGCACGCCGCTCCGGCGCGCGACGCTCGCGCGCATGCTGGAGGACTACGCGGCGCGCTTCGCCGATGCCGACGGCCGCATCCGCGCGAGCTTCGAGATCGTCTGGCTGTCGGGCTGGGCGCCGCACGAGAGCCAGCAGCAGCCGCTGCGGCCCGGCACGGCGCGCATGCGGCTCGCCGACGCGCTCGGCACGCGCGAGATCCCGAGCGGCGAGAAGCCGTGATGCGGTCGCGGGCGCGCGTCGGGCGCGGGATCGCGGCTCAGTTCATCAGCTGGGTGAGCTTGTCGTAGAAGGTGGTCTTCACCTCGGAACCGAGGCCCCAGACGGCGCTCGCAATGGTCGCGCCGACGCCGGCCGCGATGAGCGCATATTCGATCGCGGTGGCTCCGGTCTCGTCCGACAGGAAGCGATCGACGGGGAAAAGCCGCGGCAGCCGGAGGCGAGGCATGACCACTCCTGATCGTCCGCGGACTCTCGGAGGCTAGAGAAGCGTCGCCAGATGCGCCACCAGCGGCTGGTCCGCCGGAGGCATCGGGTAGTCCCTGAGCCGGTTGACCCGGACCCAGGCGAGCTGCTGCCCCTCCAGCGCCGCCGGGGATCCCTCCCAGCGCCGGCAGACATAGAGCGGCATCAGGAGATGGAAGTCCGGATAGGCATGGCTCGCAAAGGTGAGCGGGGCGAGACACGGCTCGTTAACGACGATTCCCAGTTCCTCCCGGAGCTCGCGAATCAACGTGTCCTCGGGCCGCTCGCCGGGCTCGACCTTGCCGCCGGGGAATTCCCAGAGCCCTGCCATCGGCTTGCCGTGCGGCCGCTGTGCCAGGAGCACGCGGCCATCGGCATCGATGAGAGCGCAGGCGGCGACCAGGACGAGCTTCACGCGCACGGCCCTGACGTCATGGTAGGTGGTTCCGGTTAACGAGGTTGCAACGCGCGCGCAAAGACCTTGCGGAGCCGCGCCGGGCGGGCGCCCGATGCACGGGCCGGTGCCGGGAACCGGTCAGGACCGGTAGTCCCCGTTGATCGCGACATACTCCTTGGTGAGGTCGCAAGTGAGCACGCGGTCGCGGCTGCGGCCGAGGCCGAGACCGACCCGCAGGCGGATCTCCGGGCGCTTCATGTAGGCCGAGACCTCGGCCTCGTCATAGCCGGGGTCGCGCGCGCCGCGGTGCGCGACGCGGGTGTCGCCGAACCAGATCGAGAGACGGTCGCGGTCGGCCGGCTCGCCGGCCTTGCCGACCGCCATGACGACGCGGCCCCAATTGGCGTCCTCGCCCGCGAGCGCGGTCTTGACCAGCGGCGAGTTGGCGATCGACAGCGCGATGCGGCGCGCCGAACGCTTCGACACCGCGCCCTCGACCACGACCTCGACCAGCTTGCGCGCGCCCTCGCCGTCGCGCGCGATCTGCTCGGCGAGGTCCGCGAGCAGCGCCTCGAGCGCCTTGCGGAAGGCGGCGAGGCGCGGATCGCCGGCGCGGGCGATGCGCGGGGCGCCGCGCGCGGCGGCGGCGCCGGTCGCGAAAGCGAGCAGCGTATCCGACGTCGAGGTGTCGCCGTCGACCGTGACGGCGTTGAAGGTGTCGACGACGGCGCGGCCGATCAGGGCCTGCAGGGCCGGCGCCGCGATCGGCGCGTCGGTGAACACGAAGGCCAGCATGGTCGCCATGTCGGGCGCGATCATGCCGGCGCCCTTGGCGATGCCGTTGATCGTCACGGTCGCGGCGCCGAGCCGCACCCGCGCGGTCGCGACCTTCGGAAAGGTGTCGGTGGTCATGATCGCCTGCGCGGCGTCGCGCCAACGGTCGGCGTCCGCGTCCGCCACGAGGCCGTCCATCACGCCCGCGAAGCGGCTCGCATCCAGGGGCTCGCCGATCACGCCGGTCGAGGCCAGGAAGACCTCGTTCGGCCGACAGCCGGCGGCCTTCGCGGCGAGGTCGGCGGTCAGCCGGGTGGCGGCGCGGCCGGTCCTGCCCGTGAAGGCATTGGCATTGCCGGAATTGACCACCAGGGCGCGGGCGCGCCCCGCCTTCAGCCGGGTGCGGCACCACTCGACCGGGGCCGAGGGGCATTTCGAGCGCGTGAGCACGCCGGCGACGCTCGTGCCCTTGTCGAGCACGGCGAGCAGCACGTCGGTGCGGCCCTGGTAGCGGATGCCGGCGGCGGCGGTGGCGAGGCGCACGCCCGCGACCGGCGGCAGTTCGGGAACGCGGGTCGGCGCAAGCGGGGAGACGGCGGTGCTCATTGACGTGTCTTCGGTGCGGGACGGGAACGCGGGGCCGCACAATAGAGACGAAAGCGGCCGGGACAAGCCCGGCCGCTTCGCGAAACCGTTCCCGCAGGGTCGGGCGTCAGTCCTTCTTCTGGCCCTCCGGCGCCGGCGCCTCGGGCTTCTTGTCGAGGCGCTCGATCTTGGCCTCCGCGCGCAGCTTGGCGATCATGTCGCCCTGCGCCTTGCGGGTCAGGTAGCTCTCGAGCTGCTCCTTCACTTGGTCGAATCCCGGCGGCTGGCGGTCGCGCTTGTCCTCAACCCGGATCACGTGCCAGCCGAACTGCGACTTCACGGGATCGGAGAGCTGGCCCTTGTCGAGCCGGAAGGCGACCTCGGAGAACTCCGGCACCATCTGCTGCTTGGTGAAGTAGCCGAGGTCGCCGCCTTCCTGCTTGGCGCTCGGGTCCTTCGACTTGGTCTTGGCGAGGTCGGCGAAGTCCGCGCCCTTCTTCAGTTCGGCCAGCACCGCCTTCGCCTCGTCCTCGGTTTCCACCAGGATGTGGCGCGCGCGCACCTCCTGCTCGCTCTTCATCTGCTTGGTGGCGTCGTCGTAGAGCTGGCGCATCGCCTGGTCGGTGACGGAGGACTTGGCCTCCGCCTGCAGGTGCTGCTCCATCAAGAGCTTGGTGCGTTGATAGGCCAGGCGGCGCTGGAATTCCGGCGTGTCGCCGAGCTTCTTGCCTTCCGCCGCCTTGGCGATCATCACCATGTCGGCATAGAAGGTCACGAGATAGTCGCGCTTGGCCTCCGGGCTCATGGCCGGGAGATTGCTGCCGAGATCCTCCTCCACCATGCTGAGGTCGCTGGTGCGCACGTCGGTGCCGTTGACGCGCGCGACCACGGGGTCGGCGTCCTGGGCATGAAGCGGGGCGGCGGGGAGCGCGAGCGCCATCGCGACGGCGAGCGCGGACGCGCGCAGGCCTCCCGGAATGGCGTGCGGACGAAGGCGAAGCGGCGTCATGATGCTCGATCCTCGATGAGTTGTCGTCGGCCCCGGGCCGGAAAGCGGCGGACCCTTGCGCAATCGCCTCTTCTTGGCAATGGTCGATTGCGCCGCAGGATTAACAGCTGCGTGAAGCCGGATCGGCACGGTCATCGGACCGAAAACCGGCGGAAACGTGGTCCCTTTCCGGCGCTCGCGCGAATTCGGGGCCGGGGTGTTCGCGCAGCCCGGCGCGTGCGAAAAAGGGGCCCGCCGGGCCGGGTCGCGCCGGGTTCCACGCCGATTGACAAGGGTCTGACCCACTCCTATGTCTCGGCGACTTCGCCGCCCCGCAGGGCGTGGCGTCGCGTGCTGCGCACGATCCGAAAGCGCTGCATTCCCGGCCGCAACCCAAGGCCAGAGGCCGTCAGCCAAGTCGCGGTCGAGAGTCGCGGTCAAGAGACGAGGATTCCCCCATGTTCGGCGCACTCGCCCGCAAGCTGTTCGGTTCGGCCAACGACCGCCGGGTGAAGGGCTACCGGCCGCGGGTCGAGGCCATCAATGCGCTGGAGAAGGAGCTCGAGGCGCTCTCGGACGACGCGCTGCGCGCGCGCACCGACGAGTTCCGGCGCCAGGTCGCCGACGGCAAGTCGCTCGAGGAGCTCCTGGTGCCGGCGTTCGCGACCGTGCGCGAGGCCGCGAAGCGTGCGCTGGGCCAGCGCCACTTCGACGTCCAGCTGATCGGCGGCATGGTGCTGCACGAGGGGCGCATCGCCGAGATGAAGACCGGCGAAGGCAAGACCCTGGTGGCGACGCTGCCGGTCTATCTCAACGCGCTCGCCGGCAAGGGCGTGCACGTCGTCACGGTCAACGACTACCTG
>PQAH01000241.1 GCA_003105195.1 Bradyrhizobiaceae bacterium | reverse complement strand
CGCGTTTTGCCTGACACGTCAAACGCGCATGCGACGTACGGCAGAGAAACCTGTCGATTGCGCGCATTGCGGCGATCTCGCGCGGAAATCCGCGCGGGTCCGCGGCACGCGCGCCGGTCAGGCGCGCGATTGGAGCCAGCCGGGCAGGAAACCGAACGGGTCGACCTGCTGCGCGTGGCGGAAGGCGACGCCGGCCGCCGCCAGGCGATCCTGCACGCGGCCCTCCTTCCAGGCCGCGAACAGGTCGGTGGAGCCGCCGACCAGCTCGCCGGCGACGAAGATCTGCGGAATCGTCCGCATGCCGGTGCGGACGTTGAGCGCGGTGCGGACCGCGCCGCCCCAGTCGTCCGCCTGGTAGGCGACCGAGTCGAGGTCGATCGAGCGGTACGGGATCTCGAAATGCGCGAACATGCGGCGCACCGACCAGCAGAACTCGCACCATTCCAGGGCGAACATCACGACCGGCTGCTCCGGATCGCGCAGCGCCGCGTCGACGAAGGCCGCGGCCTCGGGCTTCGGCGCCGGCAGCACGATCGGCGCGGCGCTCGCGGCCGGCGCGGCGGGCGCATCGAAGCGATAGCCGGGCGTCGAGCGGGAGATCTCGATTTCCTCGCCCGTCATGTCGGCCGGAACGTCGGCGAACAGCGGCGTCGAGAGATAGCGCTCGCCGGTGTCGGGCAGCATGCAGAGCAGCCGGCTGCCGGGCGGTGCGGTGCGCGCCACCTCGCGCGCGGCCGCGAGCGTGGCGCCGCCCGAGATGCCGGCCAGGATCCCCTCCTGGCGCGCAAGGTCGCGCGCGCAGGCGAGCGCATCGGCGCCGGCGACCGGGACGACGCGGTCGATCAGCCTCTCGGCGACGGCGTCCTCGGCGAGCCTGGAGATGAAGTCGGGGCTCCAGCCCTGCATCAGATGCGGGCGGAACGCGGGATGCGCGCCGTCCGGCGAACCGTCGGCGCGCCGCGCCTGGCCGATGCCGCTGCCGAGCAGCGGCGAGTTGTCGGGCTCGGCGACGATCACCCGGGTCTCGGGCCGATGCTCGCGCAGCACGCGCGCCACGCCCTTGAGCGTGCCGCCGGTGCCGAAGCCCGTCACCCAGAAGTCGAGCGGCTCGCCCGCGAAGGCGTCGAGGATCTCGCGCGCGGTGGTGCGCGCATGGATCTCGGCATTGGCCTCGTTCTCGAACTGGCGCGGCAGGAACCAGCCATGCGCGGCCGCGAGCTCGACCGCCTTGGCGAGCATGCCGCTGCCGCGCTCGGAGGCAGGCGTCAGCACCACCCGGGCGCCGAGGAAGCGCATCAGCTTGCGCCGCTCGACGCTGAAGTTCTCGGCCATGACGGCGACGAAGGGATAGCCGCGCTGGGCGCAGACCATGGCAAGGCCGATGCCGGTATTGCCGCTGGTCGCCTCCACCACGGTCTGCCCGGGCTTCAGCACGCCGCGCCGCTCGGCGTCCGCGATGACGCCGAGGGCGAGCCGGTCCTTGACCGAGCCGAGGGGATTGAAGGATTCGAGCTTGACGAACAGCTCCACCCCGGGCGGGGCCAGGCGGTTGAGCCGGACCACCGGCGTGCGGCCGATGGTCTGCGTGATGTCGAGGAATTTGGTCATGGTCGGGGTCCCTGATGGCGTTGTCGCGGCCCGGATCCCCCATGGCGGTGGGATCGGGCGTGGGACCGACCGTGTGATCGCCGTTTGAATGGCGTGTGAGAAGCTAGAACAGCCCCGTGGTGGCGCCGCCGTCGACCGCGATGGCGGTGCCCTGGATGTGGCGGGCCTCGGGGCGGCACAGGAACAGCGCGAGGGCAGCGACGTCCTCGGGCGCACCGAACCGGCGCACGTCGTCCCGGGCGAGGAGGCGGGCGCGCTCGGCCTCCGGCGCGACGCCCTGGGCGGCGGCGTTCTGGGCGAGACGCTGGGTGAAGCGCTCGGTCTCGATGATGCCGGGCAGGATGGCGTTGACATTGACGCCGTCGCGCTTGCCGAGGGCGGCGAGGCCCTTGGTGAAGTTCGCCATCGCGGCGTTGACCGAGCCGCCGATCAGGAACAGGGGATCGGGCGTGCGCGCGGCGGTGCCGACGATGTTGACGACATGGCCCTGCGCGGCCGCGAGCTGCGGCCAGAACAGGCGGCAGAGGCGCACGCAGGCGAAGAATTTGAGCGCGAAACCGTCCTGCCAGGCCTCCTCGGCGAGCGCGAGGAAATCGCCGCCGCGGGTCGCGCCGGCGCAATTCACCAGCACGTCGCAGCGCCCGTGCGCTTCGACGACGCGGCGATACAGCGCCGCACAGGCCTCCGGGTCGCGCAGGTCGCCCGCGACCGCGAGCGGCGGCGCGCCACCGGCCGCGGCGATGGTCGCAGCGGCGGCCGCGAGGTTCTCGGCCGAGGACGCGGCGAGCACCGTGCGCGCGCCCGCGCGCGCGAAGGCCAGCGCGATGGCGCGGCCGATGCCGCGGCTGCCGCCCGTGACGACGACGACCTTGTCGGCGAACTCGCTGGCCATGGCAGTCTCCTATCGGGTCTCCTCGCGCGCGCCTTCGCGGTCCACGGCGAGCCGCTCGATCACCTGGTCGAGCGCGCGATAGACCTCGGCGAGGCGTTCCGGGCCGATGGCGCGCTCGATCTCGGCATAGATCTCCTCGGAACGCGGCGCGAGCGTCTCGAACAGGCGCCGGCCCTTGGCCGCGAGGGAGACGACGATGCGGCGGTGATCCTCGCCGTGGGTGCGGCGCGCGATCAGGCCGTCGGCCTCGAGCCGGGGCAGGATGCGGGACAGGCTCGCGGGCAGCATGCAGCAGCGCGCGCCGAGCTCGCCGATCTCCAGGCGCTCGACCTCGACCAGGGCACGGATGATGCGCCATTGCTGCTCGGTGACGCCGTGGTCGCGAAGGTGCGGCCGGAAGCGCTGCATCACGGCCTCGCGCGCGCGCATCAGCTGCATCGGCAACGAGCGGCCGAACGGCCGCAGCGCCGGCCCCTGCCCCCTGGCGGGCCGTCTCACGGGCGGCTCATTCGGCGGCCGCGGCCGGGAGCAGGCCGGCCTCGGCCAGCACGGCGTCGAGGCGCCGCTCGAGCTCGGGCGTCGGCGGCACCATGGGCAGCCGATGCTCGTTGTCCGGGATCAGGCCGAGACGCTTCGCCATGTACTTCATCGGCGTCGGATTGGTGTCGTAGAACACGGCCTTGTTGAGGCCGTGCAGCCGGTGGTGCAGCGCCTGCGCGGCCTCGAGGTCGCCGCGCCACACCGCCTCGCACATCTCGGCGAGCGGCCGCGGCCGCAGGTTGCCGACCGCGTTCATGAGGCCGCAGGCGCCGACCGCCATCATCGGGAAGGAAAGATCCTCCAGCCCGACGAAGATGCGGAAGTCGTGGCCCACCGCCGCGAGACACTCGGTGACGAAATCGAGGTCCTGGGAGGCGTGCTTCATGCCGACGAAACTCGGCGACCTGTCCTTGAGCTCGCGGATCGTGTCGACCGTGACCGAGACCGCGGCGCGGATCGGGATGTGATAGACCATCCACGGCGTGTCGAGGCCACGCATCACCTCGAGATAGTACTGCACCATGCCGCGCTGCGGCGGGCGCGTGTAGTAGGGCGTCACGATCAGGAGCGCGTCGGCGCCGGCCTTGGCGGCGTGCTCGGTGAGGATGCGGGTCTCCCAGATCGACTGCGAGCCGGTCGCCGCCACCACGGGCACGCGGCCCTTCGCGACCTCGACCGCGAGCGAGACCAGGTTGTTGCGCTCCTCGGTGGTGAGCGCGGCCGGCTCCGAGGTGGTGCCGTTGACCAGCACGCCGTGCGAGCCCTCGGCGATCTGGAACTCGACCAGGCGCGCATAGGTGTCGTAGTCGACCGCGCCGTCGCGGAACGGCGTGAACAGCGGCGGGATCGAGCCCTTCAGCCTCGACAGCGGCAGCGCCATGGACAGCCTCCCTCGTCGGCGACATGCTCGGCCTTGACGGTCGGCGCCGCCGGGTCGATACTTAACATGTTAATGTTTTCCCGCGCAACCGCGCAGACCGGCGGAGGCGACGCCATGCCGCACGTCATCATCGAATACTCGGCCAATATCGAGAGCGAGATCTCGGCCCAGCGCCTGGTGGACGAGATGCACGCCGCGGCGCTCGCGACGGCGATCGCCGACCCGGCCGGGTTCCGCACCCGGGCGGCGCGGAGGCCGCATTTCCGCGTCGGCGACGGCGACCCGAAGAACGGCTTCGTGCACGTGACGGCGCGGATCCGCGACGGGCGCTCGGTGGAGCAGAAGCGCGCGCTCGCCGAAGCCCTGATGGCGGCACTCGAGACGGCGCTCGCGCCGGCGCTGGCGGCGCGGCCGATGGCGCTCGCTGTCGAGGTGCAGGAGATCGATTCGCAGACGCGCCTGTTGCGCAACACCATCCGCGAGAAGGCGAGCGCGGCATGAGGCTGTCGCTCGACCAGGCGCTCGCCCGGGCCGACACGGTCCTTGCGCGCTTCCGCGCCGGCACGGTCGCGCACCTGATCGACGGCCGCGCGGATCCGGGCGGCGCGGCGACCTTCGAGACCGCCTCGCCGGTGGACAATGCGGTGCTGGCGCGCGTCGCGCGCGGCGGCGCCGCCGAGGTGGACCGCGCGGCGCGCGCCGCCACGAGGGCGTTCCGCACCGGCTGGAGCCGCACGACGGGCGCGGAGCGGCGCAAGATCCTGCACCGGATCGCCGACGCGATCGAGGCGCGCGCCGAGGAGATCGCGCTCGTCGAATGCATGGATACGGGCCAGCCGATCCGCTTCATGAGCGAAGGCGGCGCTGCGCGGGGCCGAGAACTTCCGCTTCTTCGCGGACCGGGCGCCGAACGCCGGCGACGGGCGCGCGCTGCCGACCGACACCCACCTCAACTACACGCTGCGCCAGCCGATCGGGCCGGTCGGCATCATCACGCCGTGGAACACGCCCTTCATGCTGTCCACGTGGAAGATCGCCCCGGCGCTCGCGGCGGGCTGCACCGTGGTGCACAAGCCGGCCGAATGGAGCCCGCTCACCGCGATGCTGCTCGCCGAGATCGCGCACGAGGCCGGGCTGCCGCCGGGCGTGCTCAACGTGGTGCACGGCTTCGGCGAGGAGACCGGCAAGGCGCTCACCGAGCATCCCGACATCAAGGCGATCGGCTTCGTCGGCGAATCCGCGACCGGCAGCCTGATCATGGCGCAGGGCGCGCCCACGCTGAAGCGGGTGCATTTCGAGCTCGGCGGCAAGAACCCCGTGATCGTGTTCGCGGACGCCGACCTCGAGCGCGCGCTCGACGCCGTGCTGTTCATGATCTACTCGCTCAACGGCGAACGCTGCACCTCCTCCTCGCGCGCGCTGGTGGAGGCCTCGATCTACCGCGAGTTCAGCGCGCGGGCGGCGGCGCGCGTGAAGACGATCCGGATCGGCCATCCGCTCGACCCGGCGACCGAGATCGGGCCGCTGATCCACCCGGCCCATGTCGAGAAGGTCTTGTCCTACGTCAAGGAGGCGGAGCGCGAAGGCGCCAGAGTGGCGGTCGGCGGTGGGCGCGCCGGCGCGACGGGGAACTACGTGGAGCCGACCCTCTATCTCGACGCGAAGGCCGGCATGCGCATCGCGCAGGAGGAGATCTTCGGACCCGTGCTGACCATGATCCCGTTCGCGGACGAGGCCGAGGCGCTCGCGATCGCCAACGACGTGCGCTACGGGCTCGCGGCCTATCTGTGGACCCGCGACGTGGGCCGTGCCCACCGCTTCGCGCGATCGGTCGAGGCCGGCATGGTGTGGGTGAACTCGGAGAACGTGCGCCACCTGCCCACCCCGTTCGGCGGCATGAAGGCCTCCGGCCTCGGCCGCGACGGCGGCGACTATTCGTTCGACTTCTACATGGAGACGAAGAACGTCGCGATCGCGCTCGACACCCACGAGATCCCGCGCATCGGGAGCTGAACCATGCCGGTCCGCCCGCCCGTCCCGCAGCCGCCCTTCAACGTCGTGCGAGTGAGCCACGCCGAGCTGACGGTGCGCGACCTTTCCGCCGCGCGCGCCTTCTACGTCGACTGCCTCGGCTACCTGGTGAGCGAGGAGAGCCGCGACACGCTGCACCTGCGCGCGATCGAGGAGCGCAACCACCACTCGATCGTGCTGCACAAGGGGGCGGAGCCGGCGACGCAGACCATCGGCTTCAAGCTGGCGAGCGAGGAGGACCTCGACCGCGCCGAGTTCTGGTTCGCGCGCAAGGGCCTGCCGGTGTCGTTCCCGAACGTGCCGTTCCAGGGACGCACGCTGCGCACCGCCGACCCGCACGGCATGCCGGTCGACTTCTACTTCCGCATGGACCAGGCGGAGCGCATGCTGCAGAAGTATTCCGCCTATCGCGGGGCGCGCATCCAGCGCATCGACCACATCAACTGCTTCACCCCCGACGTGCAGGCGAGCTACGAGTTCTACACCGACATCGGCTTCCGGCTCACCGAATACACCGAGACCGAGGACGCGACGCCGAAGCTGTGGGCCGTGTGGCTGCACCGCAAGGGCAACGTCCACGACCTCGCCTTCACCAACGGGCGCGGGCCGCGCCTGCACCACATCGGCGTGTGGACCGCGAGCGCGCTCGACATCCTCCACATCTGCGACGTGATGTCGACCAGCGGGTACCTGCCCAACATGGAGCGTGGGCCGGGCCGCCACGGCATCTCCAACGCCTTCTTCCTCTATGTGCGCGACCCCGACGGTCACCGCATCGAGCTGTTCACCAGCGACTACCTCACGGCCGATCCGGACCTGGAGCCGATCCGCTGGACCCTGCGCGACCCGCAGCGACAGACGCTGTGGGGCCATCCGGCGCCGAAGAGCTGGTTCGAGGAGGGCTCGCCCTTCGCGGGCGTCGCGGTGCGCGAGCCCGCACTGGAAGCGCAACCGATCGTCGCGCGGTGACCCGCAGAGCGGGTCATCCCGGCCGAGCGAAAGCGAGAGCCGGGATGACGCTCAGAATGCAGTTTCTGACACCGTAAGGTCTCGCCGACCTCGGCATCGATCAATGCCAATCTCGCGCAAGCGCGAGACTGGTGCTCGCGTGGCCGGGATGACGCCGAGCACGCGTCAAACTCGGCGCAATATTTCCCACGCCTTCGAAATCGCGAAAACGGTCCGCGTCAAAAGACCCTAGCCATCGCGAGCGGCATCTTGCAGACTGGCATCGACGCGCCGCCGTGCTAGAACGGCGAGCAAGAGCCGTTGCAACGGCCGCGAATCTGGGGAGGACGAGCATGCCGTGGACCGGATGGAGTCGCGTGATCGCACGCGCCCGGCCCCCGAAGCGCCGGGTCTGAGACCCGGCATGGATTTCCAGCTCGCACTGCTGATCGACGCGGTCGTCGCGGGGCTGCTGCTCGGCGGCTTCTATGCGGCGGTCACGGCCGGGATCACGATCGCGTTCGGGATCCTCGACATCGTCAACATCGCGCACCCGGCCTTCATCATCCTCGGCTCCTACATCGCCTACATCGTCAACACCTCGTTCGGCATCGACCCGATCCTGGTGAGCATCCTGATGCTGCCGGCCTTCTATGCGCTCGGCGCCGCCGTCTACCAGGTCTACTATCTCTCGTTCGAGAAGCGCGGGCAGGACGCCCTGCGCGGGCTCGCCTTCTTCTTCGGGCTCCTGTTCATCACCGAGGTCGGGCTGATCCTGACCTTCGGCGTCGACTACCGCTACGTGAACGCGGCCTATATCGGCGGCACCGTGCAGCTCGGGCCGATGAACCTGCCGCTGCGCATGCTGGTGCCGTTCGTGGTGTCGATGATCCTGATCGGCGCGCTGCAGTATTTCCTGGCCCGGACCTTCACGGGCCGCGCCATCATGGCGGTGGCGCAGGACCAGTTCGCGCTGCGGCTGATGGCCGCCGACCCGGTGCGGATCAAGCGGATCGCGTTCGGGATCTCGATCGGGGTCGCCGCCATGGCGGGCGCCTTCCTGATCGTCATCCAGCCGGTCGAGCCCTCGGTCGGGCGCGAGTATATCGGCCGGGTGTTCGCGATCTGCGTGCTCGGCGGCATGGGCAGCCTGCCCGGCACCGTGATCGCCGCCATGCTGCTCGGCGTGGTGGAAAGCATCACCTCGACCTTCTACGGGCCCTCCTGGGCGCCGGCTGTCGCCTTCGGCTTCCTTCTCCTCACCCTGGCGTTCCGGCCGGCGGGCATCCTGGGGCGGTGACGTGCGTTCGTGGACCTTCTTCCTGATCGCTGCCGCCGTCGGCGCCGTGGTGTTCTTCGGCGCCCACCTGGTGGTGCAGAACGACTACGTCTATTTCGCGGGCTACACGGTGCTGCAGTTCGTGGTGCTGGCCACCGCCTGGAACATCCTCGGCGGCTATTGCGGCTACGTGAACTTCGGCTCGGCCGCGTTCTTCGCGCTCGGCGCCTACAGCACGGTCGCGCTCCACAAGCTCGCGCCGATGCCGATCCCGGTGCTGATCCTGATCGGCGGAATCGTCTCCGGCGTGGTCGGCCTCGGCATGGGCTACCTGACGCTGCGGCTGCGCGGCGCCTTCTTCGCGATCGCGACGCTCGCGCTCGCCGTCGTGCTGCAGACCCTGATCGTCAACTGGGACTACGTCGGCGGCTCGCGCGGCGCCTACGTGATCCGGCCGGCCACGATGCAGATCCTCGGATTCACGATCAACTACATCACCTACCTGTTCCTGGTGATGCTGACGCTGGCGGTGCTGGCGATCACGGCGGCGCGCGCCATCGAGCGCTCGCGGCTCGGCTTCGGCTTCGCGACCATCCGCGACGACGAGCTCGCGGCAGAAGCCTCCGGCGTGCCGACACTGCGGCTGAAGCTGATCGCGACCACGCTGAGCGGCGGCCTGATGGGCATGGCGGGCGCGCCCTTCCCCTACTACATCGGCTTCCTCGAGCCGTCCTCGGCTTTCGGCCTCGCCTATGCGGTGAACTCGATCGCGATGCCGATGATCGGCGGCACCACCATGTGGGCCGGTCCGCTGATCGGCGCGCTGCTGCTCGGCACGCTGCAGCAGATCGCGACCGTCACGATCTCCTCGGCCGTGAACCTCTTGATCGTCGGCCTGCTGCTGGTCGTGTTCGTGATCATCGCGCCCAAGGGCATCGTCGGCCTGGTCCAGGACCGGCGCCGCGCGAGGCAGAAGCCATGAGCGAGCCGCTGCTCCGGATCGAGGGATTGAGCAAGCGCTTCGGCGGCTTCGTCGCGCTCGACAGCGTCGACCTCGAGGTGCAGCCGGGCGAGCGGCTCGGGCTGATCGGGCCGAACGGCTCGGGCAAGAGCACGCTGGTCAACTGCATCTGCGGCACGCTGCAGAACGAGGTGGGCAGCGTGCGCTTCCAGGGCAAGGCGCTCGACGGCATGTCGGCGCACGAGCGCACGCATATCGGCCTCGCGCGCAGCTTCCAGCTGCCGCGGCCGTTCGCGAGCATGACGCTCATGGACAACGTGCGCATCCCGCTCATCTACACCGTGCAGGCGCGCGCCGGCGCGCAGCGCACGCTCGCCGGGCTGGACGTGCGCTGCCGCGAGCTGCTCGCCATGGTCGGCCTCGACGGCAAGGCGCGGCAGTGGCCGCGCGACCTCACCCAGGTCGAGATGCGCAAGCTCGAGCTCGCGCGCGCGGTGGCGGCGGAGCCGAAGCTGCTGATCGCCGACGAGTCGATGGCCGGCCTGTCGCATTCGGAGATCGACGACATCCTCGCGCTGCTGCTGCGGCTGAACGAGCAGCAGGGCATCACGGTGATCCTGATCGAGCACATCATGAGCGCCGTGATGAGCTTCTCGCAGCGCCTCGCGGTGCTGGTCTCGGGCCGCAAGATCGCCGACGGCGAGCCGGCCGACGTGGTCAACGACCCCGAAGTCGTGAGGGCGTATCTTGGCCAGTAGCATCACGATCGCGAGCGTGCACGCCGCCTACGGCGCGGTGCGGGTGATCGAGGACGTCTCGCTCGACGTGCGCGCGGGCGAGACCGTGGCGCTGCTCGGCACCAACGGCAACGGCAAGAGCACGCTCATGAAATGCGTCATGGGCATCGTGCGGCCGAGCGCCGGCCGGATCGAGGCCGTGATCGACGACGTCGCGCACGACCTCACGCGGCTCACCACCGAGCAGATCGTCGACCTCGGCATCGCGCTGGTGCCGGAAGGGCGGCGGCTGTTCCCCAAGCTCACCGTGGAGGAGAACCTGCTGCTCGGCGCGTTCCGCGCCGCCGCGCGCGAGCGCATGGCGCGCAACCTCGACTTCTGCTTCACGATCTTCCCGCGGCTGAAGGAGCGGCGGCGCCAGCTCGCCGGCAGCATGAGCGGCGGCGAGCAGCAGATGCTGGCGCTCGGCCGCGCCATCATGCTCGACCCGAAGATCCTGCTGGTGGACGAGCCCTCGGTCGGGCTCGCGCCGCTGCTGGTCGCGCGCACCATCGACGCGATCCGCGAGCTCAAGGAGCACTATCAGCTGACCGTGCTGATGGCCGAGCAGAACTTCACCCAGGCGATCCGCATCGCCGACCGCGGCTACGTGATCGTGCACGGCCGCATCGAGTTCGAGGGCCGCTCGGCCGAGGAGCTCAACAACAACGAGCTGATCCGGAAGTTCTATCTCGGGATGTAGGGGGTCAGCGTCCGCAGGACGCGTCACGCGGCCGTCCGGCTCAGATGGCGGGTTACGGCGCTGTGCGCTTAACACTACTGCATCAGACTCCGCGCTCCGAGCGTCATCCCGGCCAAGCGAGCACCGATCTCGCGCTTGCGCGAGATCGGCATTGATAAATGCCCAGGTCGGCAACAGCCGACCTGGGTGCGAGCGCGAGCCGGGATCCATAACACCAGTGATCAAGATCCGGAAACACGGAGGTTATGGGATCCCGGCTCTCGCTTTCGCTCGGCCGGGATGACGCCGAGAATCGTTCTTTGACACAGTAGGACTAACCCGCCCTACGGCTCCGCGAGCGAGACGAGCCACGCGATGATGCGGGCACGCTCGGCGACGGCGCCGAAGCGGCCGGAGAGGCCGGTGTGGCCGGCCTCCATGTTGGTCAGGAACAGGATCTCGTTGCGGTCGGTCTTGCGCGCGCGCAGGCGGGCGACCCACTTGGCGGGCTCCTGGTAGCCGACCTGGGTGTCGTGCAGGCCGGCGGTGACGAACATGGGCGGATAGGCCTTGGCCGCGACATTGTCGTAGGGCGAGTAGGCGCGGATCGCGTCGAACTGCGCCTTGACGACCGGATTGCCCCACTCCTCGAGCTCGAGCGAGATCAGCGGCAGGCTGGTATCGAAGGTGGAGGTGAGCACGTCGACGAAGGGCACCTCGGCGACGACGCCGGCATAGAGCTCCGGGCGCAGGTTCATGGCGGCGCCGACCAAGAGGCCGCCGGCGCTGCCGCCCTGGCTGAAGACGCGGCGCGGATCGGCGAAGCCCTGGGCGACCACCGCCTCGGTGACCGCGATGAAGTCGGTGAACGAGTTCATCTTGGCGAGCATGCGGCCGCGGTCGTGCCAGCGCTGGCCCTTCTCGCGCCCGCCGCGGACATGGGCCAGCACATAGACGAAGCCGCGGTCGATCAGGCTCACCCAGTCGCCCGGGAAGCCCGGATGCTGGCCCCAGCCATAGGCGCCGTAGCCCGTGACCAAAGTCGGGTTGCCGCCGGCGCGCAACCGGCCCTTGCGGTACATCACGGTCGCGGGCACGGCCTCGCCGTCGGGCGCGGTCGCGACGATGCGCTTCACCTCGTAGGCGTCGGGATCGAACCAGCGCGCGGCGAGCGAGCGCTCGCGCAACGTGAGACCGCCGGTGCGAGTGTCGAATTCGTAGATCGCGGTCGGATGCAACAGGCTGTTGAAGCGCACCTGCAAAGTGGTCGCCGACGCGTCGCGGTTGGCGTTGCCGTCGGCGACGTACAGGTCCATCACCCCGAGCGCCTGCGGGCGCGGCACCGCGATCTCGCGCATGTCGGCGCGGCGGAAGACCCGCACGGTGCGTCCCGCCTCGCCGTCCTCGACGGTCGCAAGGAACGTCTCGAAGGTGCTGAAATAGGCGATGTGGCGCCCCGGCGTCTCGGGCAGGATCTCGACCCAGTTGGCGGCGCCCGGCGCGTCCTCGGGAGCGCGCACCAGCCGGAAGTCGGGCGCGTCCAGGTTGGTGCGGATATAGAAGGAGTCGCCGACGTGGTCGGCGGCGTAGACCACGCCCTTGCGGCGCGGCTCGACCAGGCGGAACGGCTCGTGCGGACGATCGGCGCGCAGGATCCTGAGCTCGCTCGTGTTCTGGTGCTCGCTGCGCAGCAGGATGTAGCGGTCCGACTTCGACCGGCCGACGCCGAGCTCGAAGCCGATGTCGCCCTCCTCGTGCAGGAGCGTGTCCTGCGCGGCCGGCGTGCCGAGGGTGTGGCGCCAGAGCTGGTGGGCGCGCACGGTCCCGGGCTCGGTGCGCAGGTAGAACAAGGTGCGCGAATCCGCCGCCAGGACGAGATCCGAGGCGGCATTCTCGATGCCGGTATCCGCGACCGCACCGGTCGCGAGATTGCGCCAGAAGATCCGGTGCCGGCGGTCGCCCGTGAAGTCGACCGCGAAGACGACGATCTCGTTGTCGGGCGAGACCGTGTAGTTGTTGAGCTCGTACTGCTTGTGGCCGGCCGCCAGCGCCTCGACGTCGAGCACGACCTGCTCGCTCGCGCCCGGCTGGTTCCTCCGGCGCACCACCGCGGCGAAGCGCGCGCCCGGGACGTAGCGCCGCCGGTAGACGTAGCCGTGCTCGACGAAGTCGGCGCTCACATGGGCGCCGTCGGCGCGCGCGTGCAGCTCTGCCGCGAGCTCCTCGACCAGCGGCCGCAGCCGCACGAGCCGGCGCTCCGCATAGGCGTTCTCGGCCGCGAGATAGGCCATGGTGTCGGGATCGTCCCGGTCGGCGAGCCAGTGATACTCGTCGACCCAGCGCACCCCGTGGGCCTCGAAGGCGCGGGGCACGATCTTGGCCGCGGGCGGCTCGCGATCGGCGCGCGGGTCGATGCCGACCGTGGCCGCGGGCGGAGCCCGGTCGGGACCCGGGCCGGGTTCCGCGGCAGCGGCGGCCGCAAGAAGGAAGACGGCGAGGGCGAGGACGGAAACCAGTCGGGTCATGAAACTGCTCATCGGCGCCGCGATTCGCGCGATCGTAGCGGTCGCCGCACGACCGGCCTCGTCACACTTGCGTGTCCGCGCGGCGCGCGGCCTATTCCCCGGCCTGCCAGCGCGAGAGCGCCTCGTTCGGGGCGAGGAGCTGGACGATGTTGAGCACGAGGTTGTCGCGGATCATCACCAGGGTGAAGAGCTCCATGCCGACCACCAGCGCGACCGCGCTCCAGACCGGCAGCAGCCGGGCGAGGACGAAGCCGAGCACCATCGCGAGCGTGTCGGCCGCGGAGTTGATCACGCTGTCGCCGAAGTAGCCGCGCGCGAGCGCCGACTGGCGGTAGCGCTCCATGATCAACGGCGTGTTCTCGACGATCTCCCAGGCGGCCTCGATGCCGACCGCCAGGGCGAGGCGCAGGCCGAAGGAGGCGCGCGGCGCGACCAGCCAGAGCAGCAGATAGAAGACGAAGCCGTGGATGACGTGGGAAAAGCTGTACCAGTCGGTCAGGTGCTGCGAGGTCTGCGGGCCCGACGCGTTGCCATGCCAGAGATCGACGCTGCCGCAGGTGCAGATGAGCGGATGGCCGAAGCCGAGGATCACCGCGGCCTGAAGCGCGACGAGCCCGGCGATCACCGCGAGCCAGCCCGCCGGGATCCGCGGCGCGGGCTGGACCGGACCGGTGCCGGAGGCGAATGTCATGGAGCTCGTCCTTACAACCTGCGCCGTCAACCCGCGGCCGCGAGCAGCTCGAAGATCGCCGGACCGAGGGTGCGCGCCATCACGAGGGTGAGCGCATAATAGGCCCAGTGGGTCGCATAGGAATAGGCGAAGCCATTCGGCACGCGCAGGATCAGGTAGGGGAACACGAGGCCGAACAGGGCGGCCAGCACCGAGAAGCGCAGCACGTAGATCCAGGGCACGCTGCCGAAGGCGAGCAGCAGGTGCGCGCCGCCGAACAGCGCCGCGCAGCAGAGCGAGATCTGCCGCAGGCTGCAGCTGCGCGCCGCCAGCGCCAGCACCAGCGCCACCACGAGCAGCTGCTGGAACAGGATCTCGACGGATTTCGGCAGGAAATACCAGGGCGTCGCGACCGGCAGCTCGGGCGGGACGCCGTCGCCGCGCATCTCGAAGGGCGGCAGCGCCGGGAGCACATAGCCGGCGAACCACACGGTCCCCGCGAAGGCGAGCGTCCAGACGGCGAGGCTCGTCAAGCGGTTCTGGAAGGTCGCCCACCCGGCATGGCGCGGCCAGGTCGCGTAGAGCGGCCAGAACGCGATGACCGCGATGCCGACCCAGAAGAGATAATAGAGGGTCGTGGCGATCGGGCCGTCATTGTAGTCGGACTTCTGCCCGAGTGCCGGCAGCGCGAAGTAGTAGCCGAGATCGGACACGACCCAGAGGCCGCCGATCAGCGCCAGGGTCCAGGCCGCGCCGTCGATGCGCTCATCCCCGGCCTCGCCGGGCCGCACGGATTCGGGTTCGCCGGACATTCCTTCACCCTGCGCGTGGTCGGGATGGCGCGCCGTCGCGACGCCGCCAGTGTAGCAGGGATTCGGACCCCGCGGACCGCGGTCCAAGCCGAATAGAAAACGCCGCGCGGCGAACCGCGCGGCGTCGTTCATCCGCGAGCGGACCGGATCGGTCTACTTCGCCTTCTCGTAAGGGTAGACCACGTCGCCGGTCTTGAGGTCGGCCGGCGTGAGCACGGTCTGGTAGCTCATGCCCTTGAAGACGTCGATGCCGTCGCCCTGCTTGATGCCGTGATACTGCACCTGCAGCATGCGGCCCTGCGCCCACTCGCCGTTCGGACCCCAGCTGACCTCGCCGTGGATGGTCTTGACCTTGTTCTTCTTCAGGTAGTCGGCGAGCTTGGCATCGTCGAGGGTCTTGGCGCCCGCGATGGCCTGGCCGAGGGCCTGGAGATAGGCATAGCCCCAACCGCCGAGGTAATAGCCGAGCGGGTCGACGCCCGCGGCGCCGGCGCGCGCCTGGTAGGTCGCGAAGAATTCCTTGGTGCCCTCGTGCATCATCTTGTCGGACGGCACCCAGGTCTCGTAGTTGACGACGCCGTTGAGCAGCGGCCCGAGCTGGCGCTTGAACACCGTGGCCTGAAGCCCGACCATGGCGCCGCCGATCATCTTCGGCTTGAAGCCGACCTCGTTCACGGCCTTGATCATGCCGACCGAGTCGAGCGGATAGGAGCAGACCGTCACGATCTCGGCGTTGGAGGCCTGGATCGCACGCACGATCGGCGTGAAGTCGGTGGTGGGCGGCGGATAGGTGCGATCGTAGACCACCTTGAAGCCGTGCTTCTTGGCGTTCTCACGCGCGCCCTCGCAGGCGTTGCGCGCGAACTCGGCGTCGGCGGCGACCAGCGCCACCGTCTGCGGCTTCGGATTCTGCTTGGCGGCGACCTCGAAGAAGCCCTCCGTGAAGGACGGCTTGGTGCTCTGGCCGGTCGGAATGAACGCGAAGTACTTGTCGTACTTGAAGGCGTGGTTCACATCGAGCCCGAACAGGGTCATGAACATCTTGCCCTTCTGCATGATCACGGGCATCGCCGGCGCGATCATGTTGGTCGCATAGGGCCCGACCACGAGGTCGACCTTGTCGACGTCGAGCAGCTTGGTGTAGATGCCCGGCACCGTCGAGGGATTGGTCTGATCGTCGTAGTAGATCAGCTTGACGGGCCGGCCGAGCAGCCCGCCCTTCTTGTTGGTCTCCTCCTCCCAGATCTGCATGCCGAGCAGCGCCTGCTTGCCGTTGGCGGCGAGCGGCCCGGTCAGCGCCATGGCGAAGCCGATCTTGATCGGCTCGCCCGACTGGGCCGCGGCCGGCGAGACCGCGCTCGTCGTGGCGAGAAGCGATGCGGCCGCGAGGCCGAGAAGGGTGCGGCGATTCAGCCCGAATTGCATCTTGTGTTCCTCCCGATTTGCCAAGTTTTTTGGGCATCTTATGCGTAACCAGCGACGCCGCGCCAGAGTCTTTTCGGCGCACCGCGAGTGGGGCCTCGCCCATTTCCGGTTTGCGCAGCGTCTCGCCCGAAAACCGGTTCCCACTTTTCGGGACCATGCGCTCACGATGGCGCATGGTCTCGCCCGAAAACCGGTTCCCACTTTTCGGGACCATGCGCTAGGTCGTGAACTCGCCGCCCTCGACGATCACGTTCTCGACCTCGCCCGCGCCGTTGCGGCGGAAGGCGGCGGCGCGCTGATATTCCGGCGATGTGAAACAGGCGGTAGCTTGTTCAAAGGTGGGAAACTCGATCACGACGAAGCGATGGAAGTGCTCGGGTCCCTCCATGATCCGGTAGCGACCGCCGCGCGCCAGCACCTGGCCGCCGTATTTCGCGATGATGCCGGGAACGAGGTCGGTGTACTTCTTGTACTCGACCGGATCCG
The DNA here is from genome assembly GCA_003105195.1 of Bradyrhizobiaceae bacterium. Classification (GTDB taxonomy): domain Bacteria; phylum Pseudomonadota; class Alphaproteobacteria; order Rhizobiales; family Xanthobacteraceae; genus FEB-22. The sequence goes on along the minus strand of PQAH01000241.1, from coordinate 6,934 downwards.
TGATCCGGGACCGGGCAACCCAATAGGCCGGCATGCTAGTCTCCTGGCTGTGACGATCAGGCATCGTCGCTCGTATTGCATCACGTCGCCGGAGGCCAGCCCATGCCGACCATCATCGACATCTCGGTGCCGCTCGAGAACGACGTCGCGGCGGATCCGCCCGGCTACGGCCCGAGCATCAAGTATGTCGGCCACAAGGAGACGGCGGCCGACGTCTGCCGCTTCTTCCCCGGCCTCGAGCCGAACGACCTGCCGGACGGCGAAGGCTGGGCGATCGAAGAGGTCAAGCTGACCACCCACAACGGGACGCATCTCGACGCGCCCTGGCACTACGCCTCGACCATGAACCGCGGCGAGCGCGCCGCGACCATCGACGAGGTGCCGCTGGAGTGGTGCTACGGGCCGGGCGTGAAGCTCGACTTCCGCGGCTTCGCGGACGGCTATGTGGCGACCGCGGCCGACGTCGAAGCCGAGCTCGCGCGCATCGGCCACACGCTCGCGCCGCTCGACATCGTGGTCGTCAACACCAGCGCGGGCGCCGCCTATGGGCGGCCCGACTACGTCGCCAAAGGCTGCGGCATGGGGCGCGAGGCCACCCTCTATCTGCTCGAGCGCGGCGTGCGCGTGACCGGCACCGACGGCTGGAGCTGGGACGCACCCTTCGTGCACACCATGGGCAAGTACGCCAAGACCCGCGACGCCGGCCTGATCTGGGAAGGCCACAAGGCGGGCCGCGAGATCGGCTATTGCCATATCGAGAAGCTGCACAATCTCGAGGCGCTGCCGGCCAAAGGCTTCATGGTGTCGTGCTTCCCGGTGAAGATCCGCGGCGCCTCCGCGGGCTGGACGCGGGCGGTCGCGATCCTGCCCTGAGTGGGCAGGCGCCGCCCGCCCCACGGCCGCGCAGGCTGCGGCCTCGACGCGCCCGCCGCCAGGCTCTATTTTCGCGGGGAATGACGGACCCCGGGAGACGCCCATGGCCTATGTGACGGAACAGAACCTGACCGACGTCGTGCTCGAACGCTGGAAGGCGATCCCCGACCCGCGCCTGCGCCAGGTCATGCAATCGCTGATCAAGCACCTGCACGGCTTCGTGCGCGAGGTGGAGCCGACCGGCAAGGAATGGTTCGCGGCCATCGACTGGCTCACCCGCACCGGCAAGATGTGCGACGAGAAGCGGCAGGAGTTCATCCTCGCCTCCGACGTGCTCGGCGTGAGCATGCTGGTGGACGCGATCAACAACCGGCTCACGACCGGGGCGACGCCGACCACCGTGGAGGGCCCGTTCCACATCCCGAATTCGCCCGAGTTCGGCAGCGGCGAGAACATGGCGAAGGAGGCGCCCGGCATCCCGTGCTTCGTCACCGGCACGGTGCGCGACCTCGACGGCGCTCCCGTCAAGGGCGCGGCGCTCGACGTGTGGCAGACCGATGGCGAGGGGATCTACGAGGCGCAGCAGGACCACCACGACGTCTGGATGCGCGGCGTGTTCCGCACCGGCGCGGACGGCAGCTACTGCCTGCGCACGGTGGCGCCGATCGGCTACACGATCCCGATGGACGGCACCGTCGGCGAGCTGATGGCGCGGACCGACATCTCGCACATGCGACCGGCGCACATCCATTTCGCGGTCACGGCGCCCGGCCATCATCCGGTGATCACGCACCTGTTCCAGAAGGGTGATCCCTATATCGAGACCGACGTGGTCTACGGCGTGAAGGAACCGCTGATCACGGATTTCCACAAGAAGCCCGCCGGAGCCAAGGCGCCGAACGGCGAGACCGTCAACGAGCCGTTCTACGAGGTGCACTACGACTTCGTGCTGCAGAAGACGTCGAAGGCGCAGCTCAAAGGCGCGGCGTCGTAGCGCCTCGTCGGGTGCAACAGGCGCGAAGCGCCGTATTGCACCGCCGGCGCATCCGAGGACATCGCCGGTGCAATACGCCGCTGACGCGGCTATTGCACCCTACGGTCTGTTCCCACCCGGCGCCGAGCACGCGCCGATCTCGACACACAACGGAATCAGAGATGAACCTGCAGGATCGAGCGAGCAATTGGGCGATGGCGAAGTTCGGAATCGGGCAGCCGGTGCCGCGCACCGAGGACCCGATGCTGGTGCGCGGCGAAGGGCGCTACACGGACGACGTCAACCTGCCGGGCCAGGCCCATGCGGCGCTGGTGCGCAGCCGCCACGCCCACGGCGTGATCCGCGGCATCGACGCCTCGGCGGCGCGCGCGATGCCGGGCGTGCTCGCGGTCCATACGGGGCAGGATCTCGCGGGCTACGGCACGCTCAAATGCGCGGTCGGCTTCCCGAACCGCGACGGCTCGCCGATGAAGAAGCCGGCGCGCCCGGCGCTGCCGACCGACAAGGTGCGCTTCGTCGGCGACCCGGTCGCCGTGGTGGTGGCCGAGACCGCGATCCAGGCGCGCGACGCCGCCGAGGCGGTGGTGCTCGACATCGATCCCCTGCCCGCGGTCACGCGCGCGAGCGCGGCCGCGCAGCCGGGCGCGCCGCAGCTCTACGACGACGTGCCCGGCAACGTGGCGCTCGACTATCTCTACGGCGAGCCCGACGAGGTCGCCGCGGCCTTCGCCAAGGCCGCGCATGTGACGCGGCTCGAACTGATCAACAGCCGCGTGGTCGTCAACGCCATGGAGCCGCGCGCCGCGCTCGCGGCCTTCGATTCCGCGACCGGCCGCTTCACCCTGCATGTCGGCTGCCAGGGCGCCTTCGGCATGAAGAACGCGGTCGCCGACATCCTCGGCGTGCCGGGCGAGAAGGTGCGCGTGCTGGTCGGCAATGTCGGCGGCTCGTTCGGCATGAAGGCCGGCGTGTTCCCCGAATATGTCGCGATCCTGCACGCGGCGCGCGCGCTCGGCCGCCCCGTGAAATGGACCGCCGACCGCTACGAGAGCTTCGTCTCCGACCACCACGGCCGCGACCACGAGTTCACGGGCGAGCTCGCCCTCGACGCGAAGGGGAACTTCCTCGCGGTGCGCTTCACGGGCTACGGCAACATGGGCGCCTATCTCGGCCAGGTGGCGCCGCTGATGTCGACGCTGAACATCGTGAAGAACGCGGCGAGCGTCTACAAGACGCCGCTGATCGAGGTCTCGACCAAGTGCATGTTCACCAACTCGGTGCTGGTCTCGGCCTATCGCGGCGCCGGCCGGCCCGAGGGCAACTACTTCATGGAGCGGCTGATCGACGCCGCCGCACTGGAAATGGGCATCGACCGCGGCGCGCTGCGCAAGCGCAACCAGGTGAAGCCGAAGGAGATGCCCTACGACTCGTGCTCGGGCATGACCTACGACAGCGGCGACTTCCCGGCCCTGTTCGACGAGGCGATGGCGGTCGCCGACGTGAAGGGCTTCGCGCAGCGCCGGCGCGAGGCGAAGAAGCGCGGCCGGCTGCGCGGGCTCGGCATCGGCGGCTACCTGGAAGTGACGGCGCCGCCGAACAAGGAGATGGGCGGCATCCGCTTCGAGCCGAACGGCGACGTCACCATCGTCACCGGCACCCTCGATTACGGCCAGGGCCACGCCGCGGCCTTCGCGCAGGTGCTGACCGAGAAGCTCGGCGTGCCGTTCGAGCGCATCCGGCTCTCGCAGGGCGACAGCGACCAGCTGATCGCCGGCGGCGGCACCGGCGGCTCGCGCTCGATGTATGCGAGCGGCGCCGCGATCGTCGAGGCCTCGGCGCTGGTGGTCGAGAAGGGCAAGCAGATCGCCGGCCACGTGCTGGAGGCCGCGCCCTCCGACATCGAGTTCGCGGAGGGCCGCTTCACGATCGCGGGCACCGACCGCGCGATCGGCATCATGGAGCTCGCCGAGAAGCTGCGCGCGGGGCTCCGGCTGCCCGAGGGACTGCCGTCGTCGCTCGACGTCAGCCATGCGGGCGAGCCGATGCCGTCCGCCTTCCCGAACGGCTGCCATGTCGCGGAAGTGGAGATCGACCCCGACACCGGCGTGGTCGAGGTCGTGAAGTATTCCTCGGTGAACGACTTCGGCACCCTGGTGAACCCGTTGCTGGTCGAAGGCCAGGTGCACGGCGGCGTCGTGCAGGGCATCGGCCAGGCGATCATGGAGGTGACCGCCTATGACGGCGACGGGCAACTGCTCACCGGCTCCTACATGGACTACGCGATGCCGCGCGCCGGCGACGTGCCGGAGATCGGCTTCGCGAGCCACCCGGTGCCGGCCAAGACCAACCCGCTCGGCGTCAAGGGCTGCGGCGAAGCCGGCTGCGCCGGCGGCCTCGGCTCGGTGATGAACGCGATCGTCGACGCGCTTTCGCCCTACGGCATCCGGCACATCGACATGCCGGCGACGCCCGAGCGCGTGTGGCGCGCGATCCAGGACGCGAAGGCGGCGGGGTGATGCCGGCGGTCATCCCGGACGCCGCGCAGCGGCGATCCGGGATCCATACCCCCGGTCGTCCTGATGCGGACAGGCCGGGGCTATGGATCCCGGCTCTCGCGAGCTTCGCTCGCTCGGCCGGGATGACGGCTGAGCGCATCTACACCCCGAGCTTCGTCGCGAGCTCTTCGAGATCGGCGACCGCGAGATCCACCGGCACCGTCGGCTCGGTCTCGCCCTTCCCCGGCCCGTGCTCGTTCGCCCGCGCGACGTGGATCGTGCGCAGGCCGCAGGCGGCCGCAGCCGCGAGGTCGCTCGAATGGGCGGCCACCATGGCGCAGTCGGCGGGCGCGAGATCGAAGGCCGCGCAGGCCGAAAGATAGACGCGCGGCTTCGGCTTGTAGTCGCCGGCGATCTCGGCGCCGAGGATCGCGTCCCAGGGGAACTGGTTGCGGCGCGCGAGATCGACCATCAGGGAGATGTTCCCGTTGGAGACCGGCGCGAGGCGGAAGCGCCGGCGCAGCCGCGCGAGGCCGGGCGGCACGTCGGGCCAGGCAGCGAGGCGGTGCCAGGCGAGGTTGAGGTCGCGCAGCGTCTCCTCGGCGAGCCCCGCGACGCCGAAGCGCGGCAGGATGCGCTCGAGGTTGCGCCGGTGCAGCGCGTCGAGCTTGCAGAAGGGGATCGTCCCCGCCCTCACCTCTTCCATGGCGGGCTGGTACTGGTCGCGCCAGGCGTCGGCGAAAGCCTCCCAGTCGAGGGCGTGGCCGCACGGCCGCAGGATCGCCGCGGCCTCCCGGGCGATGCTCGTGCGCCAGTCCACCAGGGTGCCGAAGACGTCGAAGAACAGCGCCTGCACGGTCAGATCTCCCGCAGCGCGTTGAACTGCGCGACATAGCCCGAAGGATCGACCCGGGCGGCGATCACGGTGGTGCGGCCGGATCTGAGCGCGGCCGCGAGCGCGTCGCCGAGCGCGTGCTCGGTCTCCACGAGGGTGCCGTCGGCGCCGAAGCCGGCGGCGAGGCGCTCCCAGTCGAGGCCGCCGAGCGTCACGCCGAAAGGCGGCAGGCCCTTGATCTCCTGCTTGACGCGGATCAGCCCGATCTCGGCATCGTCGAACACCAGGACGATGATCGGGATATCCTCGGCGACGGAGGTCTGCAGCTCGGCGACCGCCATGAGGAAGCCGCCGTCGCCCGTGAACGCGACCACCGGGCGGTCCGGCCAGGCGAGGCGCGCGCCCAGGGCGGCGGGAATCGCCGTGCCCATGGAGGCGAGGCCGTTGGAGGTGTGGAACTCGCGCGGGCCGTAGCTGGTCCATTTCTGCACGACCAGGAGCCGGCTCGCGCCGGAATCGCAGGTCGCGACGGTCGTCCGCGGCAGCACCGCGCGCGCGACCGCGACCATGCGCTGGGGCGAGAGCCCCCGGCTCGGCAGGTCGAGGGCCTGCGCGACCTCGTCGCGGAAGCGGTGGGCGGCGGCCTCGCCCCAGCCGGCGCCCTCGGGCGCCCATTCGGCGAGCCGCGCCAGCATGGGCGCGAGGTCGGCGACGACCTCGAGCGCGGCCGGCACCAGCGCATCGAGGCTCGCGACACTGGCGAGCGAGAGCACCCGGGTCGCGTAGGGCCACGGCTTGGGGGCGAGCTCGACGGTGTCGAGGCCGACCGTGACGATCAGGTCGCTTTCGGCGACGAGCCGGCGCTCGATCAGGCCGCCGATGGCGCAGCCGGCGCGCAGCACATGGTCTTCCGGAATCGCGCCCTTGCACTTGGACGTGGTGAGCACCGGCGCGCCGAGCCGCTCGGCGAAGCGCACGAGTTCGGGCGCGGCGCGGCACCAGAGCACACCGAGGCCCGCGAGGATCACGGGCCGGCGCGCGGCCGCCAGCATGGCGAGCGCGCCCTTGAGGATGTCGCGGTCGGGGCCGGCGCGCACCGTGTTGGCCACGAGCGGCGGCTCGGCCACCGGCTCGCCCGCGGGCTTCAGGGTCTCGCCGCCCGGCAGGTCGAACTGCACCGGCCCGGGCGGGGCCTCGGTCGCGACACGGATCGCGCGGCGCACCTGCTGCCGCACCGTGCGCGCATCGATGGTGGTGCCCCACTTCACGAGCGGCGCGTAGAGCGCCAACTGGTCGACGCGCTGGCGCAGGCTGGTCGCGTAGACGGGCGCCGGGTACTGGTCGGTGATCGCGATCAGCGGCGCGCGGTCGAGCGCCGCATAGGCGACGCCGTTGACCATGTTGGTCGCGCCCGGGCCGCGGGTCGAGAGACAGACGCCCGGGGCGCCCGTGATCTCGCCCCAGGTCGCGGCCAGGATGGCGCCCGCGGTCTCCTGCTTCGCCAGCAGGAATCGCATGCCGCGGGCGCGGACCGCCTCCATCAGCTCGACCGATTCGCCGCCCGGATGGCCGACGATGAAGGGCGTCCCGGCCTGCTCGAAGGCTTCCGCGAGCACCTCCGCCGTGCTGGCCATGATCCCTCCCCTCGCGTCACGCCGGCCGGCGCGAACCACTGATGGGACGATCGCAAATTCCGATCCGATTGTCGCGGGGCGCGACGCTCCTATAATCCGCGGC
>PQAH01000240.1 GCA_003105195.1 Bradyrhizobiaceae bacterium | reverse complement strand
CCGAGGTCCTGCGAACGGCAGGCATAGATGTCGACCACCTGGCCCCGATTGCGGACGAGCTCTGCGATCGCGAGACAATCGCGCTGCAGGCCGCCGCCGGGAAACAAGCTGACTATTCCGAATGCGATACGCACTGCAGATTCCGGAGCGGACCCGCAGATTGCGTATACGCTAGAGCCGGTCCGCGCAACAATGCCGGACAGAGCGGATCCGATAGTATCATCGCACCTGGACGTCAGGCGACCGTCCGCGGCGTCACCAGCGGAGCGCCCGCCGGAGGCGGGGCCGGCTCCGACGTTCCGAACTGGATGCCGTAGAAGTCCGCATAGCGGCCGCGCGCGCGCATGAGCTCGGCGTGGCTGCCGGACTCGACCACCCTGCCGTCCTCGACGACATGGATCACGTCGGCGCGCGTGATCGTGTGCAACCGGTGCGCGATGACGAGCGTGGTGCGGCCTTCCGAAAGCCGCGCGACGGCCTGCTGCACGCGACGCTCGGATTCGCTGTCGAGCGAGGCGGTGGGCTCGTCGAGCAGCAGGATCGGCGCGTTGCGGATGAAGGCGCGCGCCACCGCGATGCGCTGGCGCTGTCCGCCGGAGAGCTGCAGGCCGTGCTCGCCGACCGGCGTGTCGTAGCCGGCCGGAAAGCGCGAGATGAACTCGTGGGCATGAGCCGCCTCGGCGGCCGCGACGATGTCTTCCTCGCGCGCATCGCTGCGCCCGAAGGCGATGTTCTCGCGGATCGAGCCGCGGAACAGGAAGACGTCCTGGCCGACATAAGCGACATGGCGACGAAGCGACTCGCGCGAGACCGCGGTCACGTCCTGCCCGTCGATCAGGATCGCGCCGGCATCGGCGTCGAAGAAGCGCAGCAACAGGTTGAAGATGGTGGTTTTTCCGCCGCCGGAGGGACCGACCAGCGCGGTGACCTGGCGCGGCTGCGCCGCAAACGACAGGCCCCGCAGCACCGGCAGGTTCGCGCGATAGTGGAAGGAGACGTCCACGAACTCGATGCGACCGGGTCCGAGACGCAAGGGGGGCTTGCCGGCATCCTTCGCGTCGCCCGGCAGGTCGAGCACCTCGAACAGGACCTGCACGCCGACGATCACGCTGTTGAGCTCGATGTTCAGGCGCGCGAGGCGCTTGGCGGGCTCGTAGGCGAGGAGGAAGGCCGTGATGAAGGAGACGAACTCGCCGGGAGGACGCCCGAGCAGGAGCACCTGATAGCCGCCATAGAGCATCACCAGGCCGACCGCGATGCCGCCGAGGGCCTCCATCAGCGGGCTCGAGCGGTTGGAGACGCGCGCGAGCTTGTTCGCGGCATGCTCGATGCTCTCGATGTGGCCCGCCGCCCGGCGCTGCATCTCGCCCTCGAGATTGAGCACCTTCACCATGCGGAGGCCCTGGATCATCTCCTGCATGACCTCGATCACGCGCATGCCGCCGGCGAACTCGGTCTGCGCGATGGCGCGGGCGCGCTTGTTGAGATGGCGCACCGCGAGGATCGAGGGAGGCATCACCAGGAGCGCCACCAGCGACAGCACGGGGGCCTGGATCACCATCACGACGGCGAGCCCGATCAGCGTGAGCGCGTCGCGGCCGAAGGACCTGACCAGCATGTTGAGCACGTGGCTCGGCGCGGTCGCACCGAGCCCGATGCGGGCCGTGAACTCCGAGGAGTGCCGGTCGGCGAAATAGGACAGGCTCTGCTGCAGCAGGGTGTCGACCATGCGCCGCTGGTTCGCGGCCGTGATGTGGTTGCCGATGCGCGCGAGCGTCACGGCCTGGCCGTAGGAGCACAGGCCCTTGATGACGAAGAGCAGGATCGCCGCGCCCGCCACCATGGCGACACCCGCGAAGCTGCGATTGAGGTAGGTCTCATTGATCGCCCGGCCGACCAGGTAGGCCGTGAGCGCGGTCGCCGCGGCGGCGACCGCCATCAGGAGCAGCGCCAGGGCGTAGCGCGTCCAGTGCGGACGGGCATAGTCGTTCAGGACGCGGCGGACCAGATTGGCCGTGCCGTTCGGATCGCCCAGGTACCGTTCGGCAATGCGCCGCCACATCCTCACCCGCCTGTTCCGGGCGAGACTAGCGCGGCGTAGCCATCCCGGGCAAACGGGCGGCGCCCGGCACGACGAAACGTCGAGAAGCGCTCCAGCGTCAGGCGAGCGTGATCGCCAGTATGAAGACGACGCTCGTCATGAAGGCGCTCCAGGCCATGAGCTTCTCCAGGTCGAGACGCAGGTTCATGCGGCCTCCGGCCAAAGGCAAAGGTCTCCGTCAGCTCTCGGGGTGCTTCAGCTCAGCGGCTGGCTGCCGGTCGTCTCGTCCGGGGGCCGGCGACGCGCGAGCACGCGGCGGTAGCGTGGCGGCGGCCTGAAGCCGCCGGATTCCCGGTCGAGCACCCGCAGCGCATCCATGATGTCGTCGAACCGGATCGCGGGCCCGCCGGGCGGGCGCCGCAGGGCCGGCGCCGCCTCGACCGCGCAGGCGTCGGAAGCCCAGGCGGCCAGGATGGCGCGCTTCTCGTAGAGGGTGAGGTCCCGGTCGCCGACCACGTCCATCGGATGGGCGAAGGCCCGGGCCGGATCCAGGAGGGCGTCGAGGGCGTCGCAGCCGGTGCGACGCGGCTTGTTCGATTCCTGTGTCATGACTCCACCTGCTGGCGCTGGTGATGCTTTGACGGCGGGCGATTTAAGAAGGGGCCCTTTCGATGTCAAGGCCCCGGCGGCGGCTCGATCCGTCACGCCGGGCGGTTGACGGCCCTGCCCTTTTCGCCGCACTTTCGGCGGCGCAGCACACAACCGGAACGAGACGGTGCCCCGCCACGATCCGCGCAACCGCACCCGCTACTGGTCGGATCCGCACACGCCGGGCCTCAGCCTGATGTGCGCGGACTTCACGACCCAGGAGTTCCCGCCGCACGTCCACGAGGCGTTCGTGCTGGCGGTGACGGAAGCGGGCGGCGCGGTGATCCAGAGCCGCGGCGTCGCCGGCGAGGCGCGGCCCTCGCGGCTCTACGTGCTCAATCCCGACGAGCCGCAGTCGAGCCGGATGGGCACGAGCGCGGGCTGGCGCTACCGCGCCTTCTACCTGCCGCAGCGCGCGATCGACGCGGTGGCGCGCGGGCTCGGCATCGAGCGCGCTCCCTACTTCCTGCGCAACGACGTGACCGACCGCGACCTGATCGAGAGCTTCCTCGCGCTGCATCGCGCGCTCGAGGACGGCAACGATCCGCTGCACGAGCGCGAGCTGATGATCGCGGCCTTCGGCAGCCTGTTCGGCCGCCACGGCAGCGGCGGACGGCGCGCCGAGGCGGCGCCGCGCGACCGCGTGCTGCTCGCCCGGGTGATGGACGTGATGCGCGGCCGCTATGCCGAGACGCTGCAGCTCGACGCGCTCGCCGGGACGGTCGGGCTGACCGCGTTCCAGCTGATCGGGCTGTTCAAGCGCACGACCGGCCTCACGCCGCACGCCTGCCTGACCCAGGTGCGGCTCAACGCGGCCTGCCGGCTGCTCGAGCGCGGCACGCCGATCGCGGAGGCGGCGCTCGCCTGCGGCTTCTACGACCAGGCGGCGCTGACCAAGCACTTCAAGCGCTGCTACGGGATCACGCCGCTGCAGTTCGCCCGGGCGGCGGCCTGACCGGCCGCAATTTCCGCCAATACGCGAGGCCGGTGCGGCGCGAAGTCTCGTGACGAACCGACAGGGAGTCGCGATGGCGCGGGCGTTCTACCACGACAATCCGGACCTGATGGCGGTCGAGACCGAGGTGCTCGACGCGCGGCCCGGCTTGGCGCTGCTGGCGCAGTCTCCGTTCTATGCGGGCGGCGGCGGGCAGCTGCCGGACCGCGGGCTCCTGCGCTGGCGCGGCGGCGAGACCGCCGTCACGGGCTTCGAGAGCATCGGCGGCAAGACCTGGCTCCGGCTCGCGGAGGAGATCGAGGCGAGCGGCACGGTCGAGGCGGCGGTCGACGCGGCCTTCCGCCAGATGATGCGCGAGCTCCACACCGACACGCACCTGCTCAATGCCTTCATCTACCAGCGCTTCAACGGCGCGCTGGTGACCGGGGTGCAGATGAACGAGGACGGCACCGCGCGCATGGATTTCGACCTGCCGGACGCCGACAATGCCGCGCTGCGCGCCGTGGAGGCCGCGATCAACGACGCGATCCGCCAGGATCTCGCGGTCGGCGACAGCTACATCCCGGTGGAGGATGCCTACGAGGAGCACGGGCTGATCCGCACGCGCTCGGTCGCGCCGCCGCCGACGCCGGACGGCAAGATCCGCATCGTCGAGATCGCCGGGCTCGACCGGCAGGCCTGCGGCGGCACGCATCTCGCCACGACCGGCGGCTCGCGCACGGTGCGCGTGCTCAAGATCGACAACAAGGGACGCCACAACCGGCGGGTCAAGATCGGGCTCGCCGGCGTCGCGCCCGGCACATGATCCTGCGGATGTGGCGCGGCTGGGCGCGCGGCGAGGGCAATGCCGACGCCTACGCGGCGTTCCTGCGCGACACCTTCCTGCCGGCCGCCGCCGCGATCGCGGGCTATCGCGGCGCCCAGGTGCTGCGCCGGCGCGCCGGCGAGGAGATCGAGTTCGTCACGCTCACCCGCTTCGCCTCGATGGACGCGATCCGCGCGTTCGCGGGCGCGGATGCCGAGAAGGCCAATGTCGCGCCGCGCGCGCGCGAGCTCCTGGCGCGCTGGGACGAGCGCTGCACCCATTTCGAGATCGTGATCGGGGGCGACGATTCTCCCGCGGCGTCGTAGGACGGGTTTGGTCCTACTGTGTCAGAAGACAATTCTCGGCGTCATCCCGGCCGAGCGAAACGAGAGCCGGGATGACGCCCAGAACGTTCTTCTGACACAGGGGGATCAGCCCCACGGCGCTGCGCCTCGCGGCGGGGCGGCGCCCGGTCTCGCTCGCCGGAAGCGGGATCAGGCCGCATCATCGGCCATGAGCGCGGGCGCTTCGACGGCCGCGCTGGCCTGCGCGCGCGCAATGCAGGCGCGCAGCGCGTCGCGCAGGGTCGTGACGGTGGCATCGGCGCGCACCTCGGCGGCGGGCGGCGGCACCTCGGCGCGCCAGCAGCCGAGCAGGATCTCCGCCTCGGGCAGCCGCTGGCGCACGCGGCGCACCATGTAGCGCGCGTGCGCGGCGCTGCCGAGCTCGAGATAGCAGAGGCACACCAGGGCGGTCCCGGCCTCGAGCCCCTGGATGCGCGAGGGCGCGGCCGCCTCCTCGACGCGCGCCGCGATGCCGTGCTTGCCGAGAAGCTGCGCCAGCATGGCGGCGGCGAGCGCATCGAAGGGACTGCGCGCCGCCACGCACAGCACCGGGCTCTCCCCCCGCCAGCCGGGCGCGAGCGTCTCGCGGGCGAGCACCGGGAGATCGCGGGTCTCGGCGACGGTCTCGACGGCGGCCGCGGCCTCGGCGTCCTGCGTCGTGCCGCGCTTCGGGGTGCAATCCTCCTCGTCGGCGAGGTCGTCGATCAGCTCGGCGACCGATTCCTGGATCCGCGCGATGCGCGCCGCGTCGAGGGAATCGCGCGCGAGGTCGGCCTGCGCGAGCTTCAGGCCCCCGAGCGCCACCTCGTCGTAATAGGCGGAGAGCGGCTCCTGCTTGAGGAATTCCTCGGCCTGGTCCACGGCCTCGGACGGATCGCCGGCCAGCATGCGCTGATAGAAGATCTCGGGCGGCGAGAGCGCGGGCCGGTCGCCGAACATCACGTCGAGGAACTTCAGCCGCTCCACGTGGCGGCCGAGCACCACCAGGCAGATGGTGAGCGGCGTCGCCAGCACGAGGCCGATCGGCCCCCAGAGCACGGTCCAGAAGGTCGCGGCGACCACGATCGCGACCGGCGAGAGGCCGGCGCTGTGGCCGTAGACCAGCGGCTCGATCACGTGCCCGACCAGCGGCTCGACCAGGATGAACAGCGCCGCGGTCCAGATCAGCATGGTCCAGCCCGGGTCCACCGCGGCCGCGAGCGCCAGGGGAAACAGCGCCGCGATCAGCGCGCCCACATAGGGCACGAACCGCAGCACGGCGGCGAGAATCCCCCACAGCACCGGGCTCGGCACGCCGATGACCCAGAGGCCGATGCCGATGACGAGGCCGAAGGAGGCGTTGAGCGCGAGCTGGGTGAGGAACAGGCGGCTGAGCCGGCGCGCGGCGTCGTCGAGCGCCGCGGTCGTCTTCTGCAGGTCGTGGGAGCCCGCGAGCTTGATGACGCGATTGCGCAGGTCCTCGCGCTTCAGGAGGATGAACACCACGAACAGGATCGTGATGCCGGTGGTGGTGAGCGGTCGCAGCAGCGGCGCGATCAGCGCGGCGAGGCTTTCCAGCGCGGTCGGCGGCGGCTGGCGCACCTCGACCGGAATCGGGCGTGTCTCCTCGCCGGGCGGGGCGGGCCGCGCCGGCACCGGCGCGGGCCCCGGCTCCTCGGGCCTGCCGAGCTCCTTGCCGAGATCCTGCAGCACGTCGGCGGCGCGCTCCAGGGTGCCGCCGGTCGCCGCGCCGCCGCGCAGCGACTTGATCTTCTCGCGCATGGTGAATTGGTAGCGCGGCAGGTCGCCGGCGAGCTGGTTGACCTGGGCCGCGATCACCCCGCCGATGCCGGAGATCACCAGGAAGGCGAGCAGCACGACACTCGCGACCGCGAGGACGCGCGGCACGTGCCACTGCTGGAGCAGGCGGACGGCCGGCGCGAGCACGAAGCTGAGCAGGATCGCGAGGGCGATCGGGACGAAGACCTCGCGCCCGACATAGAGCATGCCGACCAGGATCGCGACCAGAACGGCCGCGGCGGCCGCGCTCCAGAGCGCCATGACGTCTTCGGGACTGCGCGCGGGCGTGAACATGGGACCGGGTGCCGGCTCCGCCGGCGGCGGAACCAGGAACAACGGCGGGAGGCCGGCCGGGTTCCATGGCGGGCCGCCCTCCCCGGAACCACTGCCACTCCCCGGCATGCGCGACGCTAGACTGCGGCACGGGCCGAAGCCTGGGGGGCACGGAATGAGCGAACGGGTCGGGGTCCTGATCGCAATCGCCTCGAGCGCGCTCGGCGGCACCGCCGCGGCGGTCACGCGCTACCTGGTCGGCGACGCGGATGCGCTGACGCTGGCGATCCTGCGCTGGGGGATCGGCATTCTCTGCGTGCTGCCGGTGGCGCTCGCGCTGCGCGCCCGGTGGCCGGCGCCGCGGGACTGGCCGGCGGTCGCGGGGCTCGGCATCTGCTTCTTCGGGCTGTTCTTCATTCTCTACAATATCGCGGTCGGCTACACGACCGCGGCGCGCGCGAGCCTCGCGCTCGCGACGCTGCCGCTGCAGACCATGCTGGTGGGCGCGCTCGTCGGCGCCGAGGCGCTCACTTGGCGCAAGAGCGCGGGCGTCGCGCTCGCGATCCTGGGGGTGGCGACGGCGCTCGCCACCGGCCTCGCGGCGGCGCCGCCCGGCGCCTGGCGCGGCGAATTGATCATGGCGGGCGCGGTGTTCTGCATGTCGTTCTACAATGTGCTGTCGCGCCCGTTCATCCGGCGATCGAGCGCGCTCGGATTCCTGGCCCTCGGCATGGGGGCGGGCGCCGCCGCGCTGGCGGCGGCCGGCCTCGTGAGCGGCCGTCTCGATGTGCTCGCCGGGCTCGGCGCGCCGCAATGGATCGCCGGGATCTATCTCGGCGTCGGCGGCGGCGCGCTCGCCTTCATCCTCTGGGTGCTGGCGCTGCAGCGGGCGACGCCGACGCGGGTCGCCAACACCATGACGGTGAACCCGGTCGCGGCCGCCCTGCTCGCCACGGCGCTGGTCGACGAGCCGATCACGGCGAACCTGCTGGTCGGCCTCGTCGGGGTATTCGCCGGAATCTGGATCGCGACCACCGAGCGCGCGCAGCCGGCGCGCGCCTGATCACGGGCCGCGCAGGTCGGGCGCGGGCGGCGGCGCGTTCCGGGCGCCCGCCTCGCACGTGGTGACTTCCCCTCCCTGCGCGCACGGGCGCGCTGCGCTGTGTCGCGCGTCCCGATGCCGGTGATTGCCGGGAATGTGCGCGCGGACGCACGACGTTCCGCGTTCTCGATCGCGCCGCGGACGCGCCGCGATCCTGGTGCGAAGGAACAGGCCGCGCGCGGCGGCCGGGCCATACCATGGCCATGGCAGCGGCCGACCGCGCCGGCGATGGCACGCGGGAGGTCAGGGCGCGTGATAGTCGGCGACCGGCGCGGTCGGCAGCAGGACGGTCTCGGCGGTGCGGTGGATCGAGGCGATGTCCATGGCGGCGGTCGGCTCGCCGAGCGCCTGCTGGATCGAGAAGGTGCCCCAGGTGGTGGCCACGACCACGAGCATCGCGGTGGCGGTGAACAGGATCTTGCGCATGTGACGGCTCCGGGTTCTGGCCAACCACGGACGCGTTGTGCCGCAGCCGGGGCCTTGCGGCATCCTTCGAACGGAGGATGCATCAGAGCGTGCGGTGGGACATGATCTACAGCCGCGCGGCGCGAAAGACTGTGAAGCGGGTCACAATGGCCACGCGGGACGGCGGGTCAAAGGCGGCGCCGGTACCAGAAGCAATGCGGCAGCGGCGTCATGCCGGCGCGCCGGGAGAAGCCGACCGCCTCCGGCACCGAGACCAGGACCAGGCTCACGGCCTCCCCGAGCTGCCGGCGCGCCGCGTCCAGGAGCCCCTGGCCGACGCCGAGCCGCTGCGCCGACTTCGCGACCGCGAGATCGGCGACGTAGCAGGCCCAGCCGCCGTCGCTCATGCCGCGCGCGACGCCGACCAGCGGCCGATCGGGCGCGTCGAGACGCGCCGTGACGATGAAGTTGGAATTGTCGAGGATCGCCTGCAGCCGCGGCACATCGTCGACCGGCCGGATCGCGCCGAGACCGGAGTCGACCAGCACGCGGCGGAATTCTTCCGCCTCGAGGGAGAACTCGCGGGCGTAGCGGACGCGGGGCAAGGACGGGCTCATGCTTCCCTGTAGAACAGAACCCGACTGGAAGGTTCGAGCTGCTGGAGAATGTCGTAGTCGGACGTATTCGCGGTCAAGACGGCGGCGCCGATCGCCCTCGCCTGAAGGAGGATGAGAGCATCGTTGAAAGTCTCCTGCTCCTGCCCGGGCGCGAATCCGCCGAGGCGCGCACGAAGTCCGGCGATGATGCCGGCCTCGCCCCAAATGGCGACCGCCGGCACGACGATCCGGTGCGAAGGAATGGCACGGATGACCTGGGCGAGCCGGGCGCGGGCGCTGCGTTCCCGCGCATCGGTCGGCACTCGCGCGCCGAAACGATGGGTGAGCTCGGCGAGCGCGGTGGCGCTGTGATGGATGGTTCGGGTCCGCAACAGGCCGTCGACCTCGTGCGGAGTCCGTCCCCGCAGCACGTGCAGATAGACGCATGTGTCCAGGAGAATGGGGACGCCCGCCGGATCCTCGTCGTCGACGAAGGTCAGTTGCGCGGCGGGCCGGCGTCCGAGCGGCTTTTGCTTTTCGGGCTTGAGCCGGCGCAGCGCGCGGTCGAGATCGAAGCTCATGCTCAGAGCTCGACGTCGTCGGGGACGCTGCCTTTCAACGCGAGAAGCTTCGGTCCGAAGTCGTCTTCGAGGGCGACCTTGGAGAGAGCGTATTCGAGGAGCGCCGTCTGCGAGACGATGCCGCTCTTGGCCTTGGCGGCCGAAAGCAGTTCGCGGGTCACGCGGCCGCTGAGGCGCTCGGATTTCTCTCCGCCGAGCAAGCCAGCGCGGCGCGCCTGAAGCGCGATCGCGAGCTGGCGCGAGCCGGGGTCGCTCATGAGAAAGCCTCCGTCAGACAAGATAGGCGTTTTGTTGAACGCCGGCAATGTCCCGCCCCGCAAGGAGGACGACCCAAGGGTCGGTGCAGTCCGGGGTTCGACCCGCACGCGAATAACGAGTCCCGCTTGTATTGTTCTCGTTTTGTTCTATACTGACTCTCGGTCAAACCGAGCCCCGTCATGGAACCTGCCGCCGCCAGCCCCGCATGCCGAAGCCGTGCCGAGGCCCTGGCGTCTCTGCGCAAGCTCTTGCCGCGGCTTGAGAATTCTTCTTTTTCCCAAGCCACCTTCGGGTTCGGCGTGGCGGCGCTCGACGACTACCTGCCGCAGGGCGGGCTTTCGGCCGGGGCGCTGCACGAGGTCGTGCCGGCGGCGCCGGCGGATGCCGTCGCGGCCCTCGGCTTCGCGATGGCGCTGCTCGCGCGGGCGGCGCCGAAAGGTCCGGCACTCGTCGTCCTCTCGCGCCGGGCGCTGAGCCATGGCGGACGCATCCACGGGCACGGGCTCGCCCGGCTCGGACTCGATCCCGGGCGGACGATCCTGGTCGAGACCCATGACGAACGCCAGGCGCTCTGGGCGCTCGAGGAGGCGCTGCGCTCGCGCGGCCCCGCGGCGGTCGCGAGCGCGATCGGCCGGCTCGACCTGAAAGCAAGCCAAAGGCTGCATCTCGCGGCCGGCGAGTCCGGCCGGCCGCTGGTGCTGCTGCGCGGCGACGCGGAAGCGAGCGCGGCCGCCACGCGCTGGCGCGTGGCCGCGGCCGCGGCGCTGCGCGACG
>PQAH01000239.1 GCA_003105195.1 Bradyrhizobiaceae bacterium | reverse complement strand
GTTGCGAAGACTCGTGGGGCGGGCGGGTGCGCTTCGTCTGGCAGAGTTCGCTCCGCTTCCTGCCGGCGATCGCCGTCGGCTACCTGGTCATGATCGTGGCGTGGCCCTGGGCGGCGCTGGCGCCGCTCAATCCCATCCGCGCAATCTGGACCTTCGCGCAGTTCAACTACGAGATCCGCACCATCCTCGCCGGCACCGTCTATCGGATGGACGCGGTACCGCGCTGGTACGTGCCGGTCTATCTCGCGGTCAAGGTGCCGTTGCTGGTCTTCGCCGGCGCCTTGCTCGCGCCGGTCGCGATGCGCTGGCCGCGAGCGGCGGGTGAGGCGCCGGTCCGCCGCGATGCGATGGCACTGATGGCCTTCGTCGCGCTCTTCCCGGTCGCCCTCGCGGTCGCGCTGCACGGACCGGCCTTCACGGGGATGCGGCATTTCCTGTTCGTGGTGCCGGCGTTGGCGGTGCTGGCCGGCGCCGGCTTCGACCGGCTGCTCGTCGCGACGGAACGCGTCGGACCGGCGGCCGCGACGGCGACGCTCGCGGGGCTCGCGGCTCTCTTCCTCTGGAACGCGCAGCAGCTCGTGCGTCTGCATCCGCACCAGTACCTGTTCTACAACGCGCTGGTCGGCGGCCTCGAAGGCGCGTCGCGCCGCTACGAAATGGACTACTGGGTGAACATGATCCCGGAGGCCGTGAAGGGGCTCGCGGCCCATGTCGGGGCGACCGGCGTGCGCCACACGGTCGGGGTGTGCGGCGAGCGGATCTCGTTCGAGCACGCCGCCCGCGGCCGCTTCCAATGGACGGCGGGCTGGCTCGAGGCCGATTTCTTCATCGCGCCGACCCACATGAACTGCGACCGCGTGCTGCGCGGCCCGATTGTCTTCACGATCGCGCGCGAGGGCGTCGTGATCGGCGTCGTCCAGGACCTGCGCGGCCTTCCGCCTCACGCGCGCGGCTTCGCGGACTTCCCGCCGGGCGCGGCGGTCAAGCCGTAGGCATCGCGCTCGCGGAGTTATCAACCCGCGCCTGCGCTCGGCGCGATGCCCACGCGTCCTACGCGCCGCCGCGCGCGGCCTTTATCGCCTGCCAGACGCGCAGCGGGGTCGCCGGCATGTCGATGCGGTCGACGCCGAGGGGGGCGAGGGCGTCGATGACGGCGTTGATCACCGTCGGCGGGGCGCCGATGGTGCCGGACTCGCCGATCCCCTTCACGCCGAGCGGGTTGGTCTTGCAGGGGACCTCCTCGAGGGCGGTCTCGAAGCGCGGCAGCATGTCCGCGCGGGGCATCGTATAGTCCATGAAGCTCCCCGTGAGCAGCTGCCCGGACTCGCGGTCGTAGAGCTGGTGCTCGTAGAGCGCCTGGCCGATGCCCTGGGCGACGCCGCCGTGCATCTGCCCGGTGACGATCATGGGATTGAGCACGCGGCCGAGGTCGTCGACCACCACATAGCGGTCGATCGTGACCTCGCCGGTCTCGGGATCGACCTCGAGCTCGCAGGCATGCGAGCCGTTCGGATGGCTCGGCGGCTCGGGGCTGAAACTCCCTTCGGCGTCGAGGCCGACGCCGAGCTTCCGGGTCAACGGTCCCATCGGCGCGTAGAAGGCCTTGGCGACGTCGGTCAGCGCGATCGCCTTGTCGGTGCCGACGACGCGGAAGCTGCCGTCCTTGAACTCGAGGTCGGCGACGTCCGCCTCGATCAGGGCGGCCGCCATGGGCTTCGCCTTCTCGAGGATGCGGTCGGCCGCCACCTTCAGGGCGCTGCCGCCGACCACGGCGCTGCGCGCGCCATAGGTGCCGCGGCCCATGGCGACCTGGGCGGTGTCGCCCTGCACGTAGCGGATCTGGTCGAACGGCACGCCGAGCCAGTCGTGGACCAGCTGCGCGAACACGGTGGCGTGGCCCTGGCCGTGCGAATGGGTGCCGCCGAACACCGTGACGGAGCCGCCCGGGTCGAAGCGGATCTCCATGCGCTCGTTGAAGATGCCGCCGAACTCGATGTAGTAGCTCACGGCCCGGCCGCGCAGGCGGCCGCGCGTCTCGCTCTCCTTCCTGCGCGCCGCATAGCCCTTCCAGTCGGCGAGCTCGAGGCACTTGTTCAGGATCCGCTCGAACTCCCCGCTGTCGTAGGTCCAGAAGGTGGGCGTCGCATAGGGGAGCTTGGCGGGCGGGATCAGGTTGCGGCGGCGGACCTCGGCCGGGTCCATGCCGATCCGGCGCGCCGCGTGCTCGATCAGGCGCTCCGTGAAGTAGGCGGCCTCGGGCCGGCCGGCGCCGCGATAGGGGCCGGTCTGGGTCGTGTTGGTGAACAGCCCCGTGGTCATGATGTGGATGTTCTGCACGTCGTAGGCTTCGGGGATGAAGCGCAGCGCGAAGGCGGCCGGCACCAGTCCGGCGCCGACGAAATAGGCGCCGACCTGGAACAGCGACTGTTGGCGGATGCCCAGGATCTTGCCGTTCTCGTCGAGCGCCATCTCGCCGCTGTGGATGATGTCGCGGCCGCAATGGTCGGTGAGCATGCTCTCGGCGCGGGTCGCGACCCATTTCACGGGGCGGCGCAGCCGGCGCGAGGCCCACAGCACCAGCGCGTCGTCCGGGAACACGCTGCCCTTGAGGCCGAAGCCGCCGCCGACGTCGGGCGAGACCACCCGCACCCGGTTCTCGGCCACGTGGAAGATGTGGGACATCTCCATGCGCACGCCGTGCGGGTTCTGCGAGGAGGTGTGCAGGGTGTAGAAGTCGTCGGCCGCGTCGTAGTCGCCGATCGCGCACCGCGGCTCCATGGAGACCGGCGCGAGCCGGTTGTTCTCGACGCGCAGCGCGACCACGTGCTTGGCGCCCGCGAAGGCGGCGTCGGTCGCCTCCTTGTTGCCGAACATCAGGCGGAACGCGACATTGCCCTCGGGGCAGTCGTCCCACACCTTGGGCGCGCCCGGTTTCGCGGCGTCGTCGAGCCGGACGACGGCGGACAGGGGCTCGTAGTCGACTTCGACCAGGTCGGCGGCGTCGCGCGCCTGCGCCTCGGTCTCGGCGACCACGAAGGCGACACGGTCGCCGGCGAAGCGCACCTTCTCGGCATTGAGCAGCGGCAGGAACACGCGGTGGCCCTTGGGCGCGCCGAAGTCCTCCGGCATCACATGGGCGGTGAGCGCGCCGAGCTTCTCGGCCGCGGCGTCCGCGCCGGTGAGCACCAGCAGCACGCCGGGCGCAGCCTGCGCCCGGGCGGTGTCGATCCGCTTGATGCGGGCGTGGGCGTGGGGCGAGAGCACGGTCACGCCGTGGCACAGGTTCGGGAGCGTGATGTCGTCCACATAGCGGCCCTGGCCGGTGACGAAGCGCTGGTCCTCCACCCGCCGCACGGACTGCCCGATTCCGAACTTGGCCATCTGGTTCCCTTCCGGTGTCTGGGTCGAAGCGCGACGATATCCGCGCGGATGCGCGTGAGGCAATTGCGGATCGGTGCGCTTTCCGAACGTAGTCTGTCAGCCGAGGATGCGGCCCCTGGACGGCGGCCCTGCGGCCCGCCAGCATGGCGGGCTCCCAACGGGCGGGCGGACACGTGCAGACCATCCTCGGAATCCAGGTGCTCCGCGCGCTCGCGGCCACGGCCGTGGCGCTGTCGCATTTCCAGTTCGACCTGCAGCGCAGCTTCGGGCTCGGCGCCGCGCTGCCGCCGCTCGGCTTCGGCAATGCGGGGGTCGACCTGTTCTTCGTGATCTCCGGCTTCGTGATGGTTTACGCGAGCGAGCCGCTGTTCGGCCGGCGCGCCGGCGCGCGCCGGTTCTTCGTGCGGCGATTGATCCGCATCGTGCCGATCTACTGGCTGGTGACCACGCTCTACGTGGTGCTGGCCTTCACGCTGCCGGGCCGCAGCGACACCTATTCGGCCGGGAGCATCGTCGCCTCCTACCTGTTCATTCCCTTTCCGCGGCCGGACGGGATCATGCAGCCGGTGGTCGGGCAGGGCTGGACGCTCAATTACGAAATGCTGTTCTACGCCGTGTTCGCGCTGGCGATCGCGGCGCCGCGGAACGTGGCCGTGGCGCGGGTCGCGCTCGCGCTCGGCGCGGCCGTGGGGCTCGGCGCGCTGTTTCGCCTGCCGGAGCCGCTCGCCTTCTGGTGCGACCCGATGCTGCTGGAGTTCGTCTTCGGCATGGGGCTCGGGCTTCTCTGGCGCGCGGGCGTGCGGCTGCCGCGCGCCGCGGGCCTGCTGCTGGTGGTTGCCGGAATCGCCGGCGCGTGGCTCGCGCCGTGGCCGGACTGGGGCTATTCGGGGCTGCGCTTCCTCGCCTGGGGCGTGCCGGCCACGATGGTGGTCGCCGGCGTCGCGCTCGCCGACCTCGCGGCCGCGCCGCGCTGGCGGCCGCTGGTGCTGCTCGGGGAAGCCTCCTACGCGCTCTATCTGCTGCACTCGATTCCGGTGCGGGCGGTGCTGCAGGGCGCCGCCTGGGCGAAGCTCGACGTCGGCGCCGCGCCCTGGCTCTATCTCGGCCTCGCCATCGCGGGCGCGATCGCGCTGGCGCTCGCGGTGCATCTCGCCTTCGAGCGGCCGGTCACGCGCGCGCTGCGGCGGATCGCGGGGAGCGAGAGCCCGCGCGGCGAGCGCGCCGTCGCGATCGATCCGGCGAGCACCAAGACCTGACTCAGTCCTTCGCCACGAGCCCGGTGCCGAGCGCGCCACAATCCGACCTGTGGCACGCCTGCGTCCTCCATTGCCAGGGACCGGCCGTTCGGCAATCATCGCCGCGGGAACGACTGTCCGGGGTCTTCGTTGACGGGCCTGCTGCATCTCGGCGACGTGCTGGCGGGCCACGCCCGGGTCCATGGCGACCGGATCGGCGCGCGCGACCTCGATCGCGCCATGAGCTTCCGGGAATGGAACGCGCGCGCCTGCCGGCTCGCGAACGCGCTGCTCGGCCTCGGCCTCGCGAAAGGCGACCGGGTGGCGGTGCTCGCCTACAACTGCGTCGAGTGGCTGGAGATCTACGCGGCGAGCGCCAAGGCCGGCATCGTCGCGGTGCCGATCAACTTCCGCCTGGTCGCAGGCGAGATCCGTTTCATCGTCGAGAACTGCGGCGCGCGCGCCCTGATCGTTCAGGACGCGCTCACGGCGCCGATCGAGGAGGTGCGCGGCGACCTGCCGATCGAAGCCGGCAGGTACATCATCATCGGTGCGCCGGTGCCGGGCTATCTCGGCTACGAGGCGCTGCTCGCGCGCGCCCGCGACAGCGAGCCCGGGCGGGCGGTAGCTCCCGCCGACCCCTGGATGCTGATGTACACCTCGGGCACCACCGGCAAGCCGAAGGGCGCGATCCGCAGCCACGGGGCGGGCGCGATGCTCTCGCTGGTGACCGCGGTCGAGCTCGGCTTCAACGTGGCGGACTCGGGCCTGCTCGCCATGCCGATGTGCCATGCCAACTCGCTCTATTTCGCCTCGACGCTGATCACCTGCGGCGGCGCGGTCGGCGTCTACAGCCGGCGCAGCTTCGATCCGGAGCATTTCCTGCGCAGCTTCGCGACGGGGGGCGAGAGCTTCACCTCGCTGGTGCCGACGCAGTACATCATGATGCTCGAGCTCCCGGCGGCGGTGCGCGACGCCTGCGACACGCAGCGCGTGCGCAAGCTGATGATCTCCTCGGCGCCGGCGCGGCCCGACACCAAGCGGGCGATCATGGACTATTTCGCCAATGCCGGCCTGTTCGAGCTCTACGGCTCGACCGAGGCCGGCTGGGTGACCATGCTCCATCCCGACGAGCAGTTCAGCAAGCTCGGCTCGGTCGGGCGCGAATGCGTCGGCACGGGGCCGATCCGGCTGATCGGCGAGGACGGCGCGGAGGTCGCGGACGGCGAGGTGGGTGAGCTCTATTCGCGCACACCCTATGTCTTCGACGGCTACTGGGGCCTCCCCGAGAAGACACGCGAAGCCTTCCGCGGCGACTACTGCACGGTCAACGACATGGCGCGCCGCGACGCCGACGGCTACTACTGGCTGGTCGACCGCAAGAGCAACATGATCATCTCGGGCGGGGAGAACATCTATCCCTCCGAAGTCGAGGCGCTGCTCGCCGGCCACCCGGCGGTGCGCGAGGCCGCGGTCGTCGGCCTGCCGGACGCGAAATGGGGCGAGCGCGTGCACGGCGTGGTGGTGCTCGCGGAGGGCCGCGCGGCGGGCGAGGCCGAGCTCCTCGCCTGGTGCCGCGACCGCATCGCCGGCTACAAGCGGCCGCGCTCGATCTCGATCATCGGCAAGTCCGAGATGCCGCGCACCGCCACCGGCAAGGTGCAGCATCGCGTCCTCAAGACCCGTCTCACCGACAGCGCAAGGGGCTGAGCATGCCAGGGCAGGAGAGTCGCAAGGATCTCGGCAGCGGACCGAACAGCGTGGCGGCCTGGATCGTGCGCTTCCTGCAGGCGCGCGGCGTCGACCGGGTGTTCGGCCTGCAGGGCGGCCACATCCAGCCGATCTGGGACCTGCTCGGGCGCGCCGGCGTACGCATCGTCGACGTGCGCGACGAGGGCGCAGCCGTGCACATGGCGCATGCGCACAGCGAGCTCACCGGCACGCTCGGCGTCGCCATGGTGACGGCCGGCCCGGGGGTCACCAACTGCGTGACCGCCATGTGCAACGCCTCGCTCGCGCGCATGCCGGTGCTGCTGATCGGCGGCTGCACCTCGCGCCCGCAGGCCAATATGGGGCCCTTGCAGGACATCCCGCACGTCGACATCCTGCGGCCGGTCACCCGCAGCGCCCGCACCGCGCGGGTCGCCGACCAGGTGGTGCGCGAGCTCGACGAGATGGTGGCGCGCGCCTTCGGCGATGCCGGCGAGCCCGGCCCGGTCTATCTCGAGGTGCCGACCGACGTGCTGCGCACCGACGTCGCCGCCAACCTGGTGCTCGATGACTGGCTGCGCGAGAAGCCGCGCCGCACGCTGCCGCCGGACCCGGCCGCGGTGGCCGAGGCCGTCGAGGCGATCTGGTCGGCGCGCCGGCCGCTGGTGATCACGGGGCGCGGGGCGCGCGGGGCCGCCGACGCGCTGCGGCGCTTCCTCGACGCCACCGGAGCCTTCTATCTCGACACCCAGGAGAGCCGCGGGCTCGTGCCCTCGGACCATCCGGCCTTCGCGGGGGCGGTGCGCGGCAACGTCATGACCGACGCGGACCTCGCGATCGTCATCGGCCGCAAGCTCGACTACCAGCTCGGCTATGGCTCGCCGGCCGTGTTCCCGAACGCCCGCTTCATCCGCATCGCCGACACGGCGGGCGAGCTGATCGACAACCGGCGCGGGACGCCGGAGCTCCTGGCGACGCCGGCGCTCGCGCTCGACGCCATCGTCGCGGCCGCCGGCAACCGCGCGCCCAACACCGACACGGCCTGGGCCGAGGCGCTGCGCGCCAAGCAGCGCCAGCGCCTGCGCCGGACGAGCGGCGACCCGCCGGTCGTGGCCGAGGACGGCAAGCTGCACCCGAACTGCATCTTCGACGCCATCGCCGAGCTCGCCGACCCCGACTACATCGCGGTCGCGGACGGCGGCGACCTGCTGAGCTTCGCGCGCATCGGGCTTGCGGCCCGCACCTACCTGGACGCGGGCGCCTTCGGCTGCCTCGGCGTCGGCGTGCCCTATGCGATCGCGGCGGCGCTCGCCTGTCCGGGGCGCCAGGTGATCTGCACGACCGGCGACGGCGCCTACGGCATCAACGCCATGGAGATCGACACGGCGGTGCGCCATGGCGCCAAGATCGTGGTCGTGATCTCCAACAATGCGGCCTGGAACATCGAGCGCCTCGACCAGCAGGAGAACTACGGCGGCCGGGTCTACGGCACGACGCTGCGGCATTCCGACTATGCGGCCATGGCGCGCGCGCTCGGGGCCCATGGCGAGCGGGTCGAGAAGCCCGGGGAGATGAGGGACGCGCTCGCGCGCGCGCTCGCCAACGCGCCGGCGGTGGTCGACGTCGTGACCTCGCAGCACGTGGTGTCGTCCGACGCCACCAAGGGCCTCGGCTTCGTCGCCGACTACCAGCCGCTCACCGCCTGGGACGAGGCGGAGCAGCGAAGGCGAAAGGCGGCGCCATCGTAGGGCCGCGCAGGCAGGCGCGGCTCAGCGCGGCGCGAGGGTCACGGCGAATCTCTAACCAATTGACTTGCGTGGGTGCAATCACAATGGTCGACCAAGGCATCTCCCTTAGCGGGTGGCGGTCAGGCGATGGCGACGAGTAGACGTTACCCCAAGGCGCCAATCGTTCAAGCCGTAATCGACCTGAAGGTGAACGAGGCCTTTTCGGAGCGGGAGCTCGAAAGGCTTCGTGATCGTTTCAAGCGCCAGTTTCCGTCTGTCGAGGAGAAACGAAACTTCAAGGTAGAGCTCCGCACGGGGACCGCAGTGCAGCAGAAATCCGAATTGGCAGGCTTCAAGATGACGGCGCCAAACGGTGCCGACGTCGTCCTGATCAATGAAGCCAGCTTCGGGACCGTGCGCTTGGCGCCATATGACCGCTGGGAGAGTTTCGTAGAGCAGGCAAAAGAGAACTTCAACGTGTTCACTGGCATCGTCGGGCGCAGGAGCATCGTGCGCATCGGTGTGCGTTTCATCAATCGACTTGATATACCGGATCGGCTCATATCCGGCGAGCCGCTGAGCAAATTCCTTCGCGTCGGGATCTCGATGCCGGATGATATGACATCCGTAATCGGAAACTTCAGTTTCGTAGCCCAAGGTACCGAGGAGCAAACGGGAACGCCGTTCGTCCTGCGCTGCGGGATCATGTCGCCGGTCTTGATCGAGCACGTATCTGTTCAACTCGACGTTGACGCCTACTGGAATACTGATATACCTACTCGAATTGACGAGATGTGGGCCGGGACCGAGCGCTTGCGCCATGCCAAGAATGCCGTATTCGAACAGAGCATAACGGACGAACTTCGCAGGCTCTTCGAATGACAACCGCAATCACATCGAGCGCGCTTCCGGTCATGCTTGCTGGAACAGGCTCTTCCGCAGACCTCCTGGTGTTCAATCGGCCCGCGCGCCGGAGTTTGCTCGGCGACCTGTTTGTCGGCACGGTTGCGGACGACAGCCGCTTCGAGCTAACGCTCGATGAACCCGAGAGTGCATCGGCCCTGGTAGGCCGCGCTCCGCCGGCTAGCATTCAGGTGAGCAAAGGTATTGGCAAGACCGTCCGGCGATTCATCCCGCAACAGCTGAGTTTCGAGGAAAGGATTTTCGATTCACTTGTAAACCTCAAGACCGCCGTGGCGACTTATGCAATGCATCTGCCGCCCGAGGAGCGGCATCGCATTTTCGAGCGTTTGGACTCTGTTATCAATGCGGAGGACTGGCACGAGGAGGACCCGCTGCCGATAGTCGATTCGTTTAAGGCGTTTCTGCAGTGGCTTGTCTTCACGAACAGCTTTGGCTGGTCTTCGATCGGGGTCTCGCAAGAAGGCACGATCCTCGTTGCATGGTCGCGGCCGCATGTCGCCGTGACGGCGAGTTTTGGGCCGTCTGGTCGAGTGACATGGACGGCGCGCATCGAGCCTAGAGAAGAGGGGGACGAACCCGATCATGCCGCCGGCGTTGGCTCATTGCGGAGCTTCGCCGAGCACGCGCGGCTCTATTTGGGCGGTCCCGGGGGCCATGCCGGTCACGAGCATCCCTGACGACCACCACATCGTCAAATATCTCAAAAACCGTGAGTATTATCTGCACAACGGAAGGATCACGCCGTACCCCGAGGCTTTTCATCTTCGTGGGCCGACCAACCTGTTCCCGCAAGAAGAGACTATCAGCGGTGTCTACTACGAATGGTTCGATGGGACGGCTCACCAAAAACTGCAGGCAAGCGTTCACTTCATCGACATGTCGATGAAAAGAAAGGATGCCCTGATCCGCATGAACGCCGGGCGGATCCGGAAGCAAGGAACAGAAGTGGGAAGGAAGCTGCGTGTCACGAATGAGCCTGAAGAGGACTGTCCTCCGTACTCGGCCATCCGTGGCTTGCCTGTTGAACCAGATCAGAAGTTATGTGCGCTTTTGGCGAGCATGACGCTCGTCGAGGCCGTAGATCTGGGCACAGTGCTCTGAGTCTTCCTCTGGCTCTCGCCGGTGCCGTCGCGGGATTGGTTG
>PQAH01000238.1 GCA_003105195.1 Bradyrhizobiaceae bacterium | reverse complement strand
ATCGCGCCCTCGGCGGCGATCCGGTCGTCGGGCGTAAGATCCGAATAGAGGAAGGCGCGGGCGAGAGCGCTGGTGGCGTCGGCGCGCTCGCCGACCTGCGCGGTGCGCACCCAATGCAGAAAGTGACGAACGATCATGTCTCGACCAACGCGACACCACGGGCTGCGCGGACAGCCGCAGCCGACACAGCGGAGCCTACGCGCAACCGCTTAACAAAGCGTTCACCATAACCATTTGTGCTTGTTGATGAATTCTTAACCGGCGCGGGGTGCGTCGCGGCCTCAGGAGGAGCGGATTCCCGGGCGCAGGAAGCTGAACAGGTCGAGCGGCGCGCCGATCCGGCCCGACGCCGCAATGCGGCTCGTGGCCGAGGCCGGCGTCACCGCGTTGGCGAGCTGGGTGCGCGCAGCGCCGCCCGGCCCCCAGAGCTGGGTGACGACCGGGGCCACCGCGCCGCGCGACTCGCTGCGGAACAGGCCGTGGAACACCGGTCGCGTCTCCTCCGCATAGGCGACCGTGGCCGGCGCCGCGACCTCGCGCACCTGCAGCAGCGGCGGCGCCGCCGGCACCGGCGCGGCGCGCGCGACCGTCTGGTTGCTGCCGTGCTTGGCGGCCAGCGTGGCGTAGACCTGCGACAGGCTGCGGGCATTGCCGGCGCGGTCGTAGAAGATCGAGCGGTTCGCGCGCGCCGCCTTCGGGAACAGGTCCGCGGCGCGCCCGTCGGGCGTGCTCTCGGCCGAGGCGATGAAGCGCGCGGCGCCCGCCGGTCCGAGGAAGTGCGCCATGTAGAGCTCGCCCTCGGTCGGATCGCGCTGCAGCCGCGCGGACAGCACGTCCGCATTGCGGTTGGTGAAGGCGCCGGCCATGACCGCATTGGCGGTCGGGTCCTTGCGCAGCTCCATGATCTCGCGGTGCATGGCCGCGTCCGGCACGATGTAGCGGCCCGATGCGGTCTGCACGATCGCGTCGGCGAAGCGGCCGTAGCCCAGCGC
This sequence comes from Bradyrhizobiaceae bacterium, assembly GCA_003105195.1. GTDB lineage: Bacteria > Pseudomonadota > Alphaproteobacteria > Rhizobiales > Xanthobacteraceae > FEB-22. The sequence continues at coordinate 41,424 of PQAH01000238.1, read as the reverse complement.
CGGTCCCTCGGTCTTGAGCGTCTCGAGCCAGGTCTGGTCGATGAACTGGAACAGGCCGGTCGCCGAGGAGGTCGGCGCCTTGACCTCGGGATTGAGGTTCGACTCGCGGATCGCCGTCTTCAAGAGGTAGTCGAAGCCCGCCCCGGTCAGCCGCGCGGCCTCGCGGATCGCGTTCGTGACCCTGGTCGCGATGTCGGTGGTGGCGCCGGTGATCCGGGCGCCGATATCGATCTGGGCGTCCATGCGCGTAACGGTCCTTCGCGGCCGCTTCGCAGGATGGCCCAGTATGGTAAACGACCTGTTAAGACTTCGTGCGTCGCTCGAGGAGACGGAGATGGACCAGAAGACACGCCACCCGCGCGGCGGGCTCTATTTCGAGGATTTCGTGGCCGGGGAGCTCTACGAGCATCGCCTGACCCGCACGGTGACGCAGATGGACAACATGCTGTTCTCCAACATGACGCTCAACCCGCAGCCGCTGCACATCGACCGCCACTTCTGCGAGCAGGAGACCGAGTGGGGCCAGCCGCTGATGAACTCGCTGTTCACGCTCGGGCTGATGATCGGCATCTCGGTGACCGACCTGACCGTCGGCACGACCATCGCGAACCTCGGCATGCACGAGGTCAAGTTCCCGCATCCCCTGTTCGAGGGCGACACGGTCCGCTGCACCACCGAGGTGATCGGCAAGCGCGAGTCGAGATCGCGGCCCGGCGCCGGCATCGTCGAGCTGCACCACCGCGCCTACAACCAGGACGGCAAGCTGGTCGCCGAGTGCCGGCGCCAGGCCTTCATGCGCATGCGCCCGGCCTGACATGCGCTCGCTCCTGTTCGTGCCGGCCGACAGCGAGAAGAAGCTCGCGCGCGGCCTCGACAGCGGCGCCGACGCCCTGATCCTCGACCTCGAGGATTCGGTCGCCCCCGACGCCAAGCCGGCGGCCCGCGCCGGCGCGCTCGCCTTCCTGCGCGCGCACGCCCCGCGCGCGGGCCGGCCGCGCCTGATCGTGCGCGTCAACGCGCTGGAGACCGGGCTGACCGACGCCGACCTCGACGCGGTGGTGGCGGGCGCCCCCGACGCCGTGATGCTGCCCAAGGCGGAAGGCGGGCCCTCGGTGCTGCATCTCGACGCCAAGCTCACGGCGCGCGAGGCGGTCCACGGCCTCGCCGACGGCGCGATCGCCATCGTCCCGATCGCCACCGAGACCGCGGCCGCGCTGTTCGTCGGCGGCAGCTATCGCGGCGCGAGCCGCCGCCTCACGGGCCTCACCTGGGGCGCCGAGGACCTCTCGGTCGAGCTCGGCAGCGAGACCAATCGCGATGCCGCCGGCCGCTTCACCGGGCCCTACCGGCTCGCGCGCAACCTCTGCCTCGCCGCCGCGGCCGCCGCGCGCGTGCAGGCGATCGACACCGTCTATGTGGACTTCCGCAACGCCGACGGCCTGCGCGCGGAGGCCGAGGAGGCGCGCCGCGACGGCTTCACGGCCAAGATGGCGATCCACCCGGCGCAGGTCGCCGTGATCAACGAGGTGTTCACGCCCTCCCCCGAGCGCATCGCCGAGGCGAACCGCGTGGTCGCCGCCTTCGCGGCCCATCCCGGCGCCGGCGTGGTGGCGATCGACGGCGTGATGTTCGACCAGCCCCACCTCGCCAAGGCCCGCCAGGTGCTGGCGCGCGCCAAGGCGGCGGGGATGGCGTAGAGCATTTCCCGTCGAAGTGGGCACCGGTTCGGCGCAAGAAGATGCGCCAAATCAGGAAGCGAAGAAAATGGTGGAGCCGCCGGGCAGAACCGATTCGAACCTGCCGGCAAAAGGCTTCGGCGTCTCCGCCCGGCTCAGCTCTTCCGGTACGCAGCCTGCGGATCGAACGCCTTCTCGGCGTCGCGGAACTCGAGCGTCACGCTCCCGCTCTGGCCGAGCGGCACGGCGCGATAGAAGCAGGAACGCCGGCCCGTGTGGCAGGCGCCGCCGCCGGCCTGCTCGACGCGGATCCAGACCGCGTCCTGGTCGCAGTCGACGCGCATCTCGACGACACGCTGGACGTGCCCCGAGCTCTCGCCCTTGCGCCAGAGCTTCGCCCGCGAGCGGCTGTAGTACCAGGCCTCCCCGCTCGCGATGGTCCGGGCCAGCGCCTCGGCGTTCATGTGCGCGACCATCAGGACCTCGCCGCTCGCCGCGTCGGTCGCCACGCAGGTCACGAGGCCGTCGCGGTCGAACCGGGGCGCGAGCGTGCGCCCCTCCTCGCGGTCCGGATCGGCGCTCATCGCGCGGGGCGCACCAGCGCGAGGAAGCGCGCCTGCTCGTTCGGGTCGTCGCGATAAGCGCCCAGGAACTGGGTCGTCACCGTCGACACCCCGGCCTTCTGCACGCCGCGCATGGACATGCACAGGTGTTCGGCCTCCATCATCACGGCGACGCCGCGCGGCCGCAGGATCTCGTTGATCGCGGTCGCGACCTGGGCGGTCAGGTGCTCCTGGGTCTGCAGGCGCCGCGCATAGATGTCGATCACGCGCGCGAGCTTGGAGAGGCCGACCACGCGGTCGACCGGCAGGTAGGCGACGTGCGCCTTGCCCACGAACGGCACCATGTGGTGCTCGCAGTGGGAATGGAACGGGATCTCGCGCACGAGAACGTGATCGTCGTAGCTGCCGATCTCGGAGAACTGCCGGGCGAGCGCCTCGGCCGGGCACTCGCGGTAGCCGCGGAACAGCTCCTCGTAGGCGCTGGCGACGCGGCGCGGCGTGTCGGTGAGCCCCTCGCGGGTCGGATCGTCGCCCGCGAACGCGATCAGCGTGCGCACCGCCGCCTCCGCCTCCTCGCGCGAGGGCCGCGGCACGCTCGAGACCGGCGCGGCGCGCACGTGCTCGGACAGCTCCGGCGCGGGCTTGGGAAAGGATTTCACGATCGCGTCCATGACGGGCTCTCCGTTCGACCGGCACTGCGCGCCGGGGGTGTCACCGGGGTGGCCGCGGATCGTCCTGGACGCCGCGCTTTCCACGTGAGCAGGGCTTTTCCCGCCTCCGCCCGACCACCTATATAGTGTTCCAGGAGATCCCGGCAAACAAGCGCCGGAACCGGATCTGGCCATGCTGAACGACGTCTACAACCGCCGCATCCTGGAGCTCGCGGGCTCGATCCCACGGATCGGCCGGCTCGCGGACGCCGACGCCACGGCCACGGCCCATTCCAAGCTCTGCGGCTCGACCGTGACGGTCGACCTGAAGATGTCCGGCGACACGGTCACGGATTTCGCCCACGAGGTGAAGGCCTGCGCGCTCGGCCAGGCCTCCTCCTCGATCATGGCGCGCCACGTGGTCGGCTCGACCGCCGGGGAGCTGCGCCAGCTGCGCGAGGACGTGCGGCGGATGCTCAAGGAGAACGGCCCGCCGCCCGCCGAGGGCAAGTGGGCCGACATCGCGGTGCTCGAGCCGGTGCGCGACTACAAGGCGCGCCACGCCTCCACCCTGCTCACCTTCGACGCGGTGGTCGACGCCATCGGCCGGATCGAGGAGAAGCGCGCCGTCGCGGCCGAGTAGGCCGCAACCGTTCAGCGGATCGCGGCGCTGCGCTGGTCCGCGCTGCGCGCGCAGCTCGCCGCGAGGTCCGGCAGGCTCTTGCCGACGCCGGTATTGCCGAGGCGGATCACGGTCTCGCTGCGGTCGGCCGCCTTGGTCGTCACCGTGACCGAGCGTCCGCTCTCGGTGAGCGCCTTGATCATGCGGGCCGGCACCTGCCCGCGGGCGAGCGTCACGAGCTCGCTCGATTTCGCGGCGCGCTCGGAGGAGACCACGCGCAGGATCGCCTGCTCGCTGCCGATCTGCACGGCGACCAGCTTGAGCGGCCGCTGCCGCCCGCCGAAGCGCTTCTCGCTGTAGCTAACCAGGTAGCGCTCGGCGCCGTCGCCGCACGCGACCATGACGTCGAACGAGCCGATCTGCTCGCCCTCGACCGTCAGCGGATGGCGCCGCGCCATCATGCGGCCCGCGCCCTTCTCGGCGAGCGCCCAGCCGTTCTCCGAGATCGCGGCGGCGCGCCCGCCCGCTTCCGAGAGCAGCGACGTGGTGGTCGGCTGCGGGGTCGGCTGCTCGAACAGGTGATCGACCGTATGCAGCTGGGCCCGGCGCAGCTCGTCGCGGGTGAGCAGGCGCAGCGGCTCCCAGGGCGGGATCTTGAGCGCGGTCTCGAGCAGCTCCATCCCGCCGCCCATCTCCACCGTGTAGCGGGCGAGCAGGCCGATGTCGCGCTGGACCAGCATCAGCTCCTCGGCCGTGTAGCTCACGGCCGTGGCGTCGTCGCGCTTCGACCCGATCCAGATCTGGTGCACGGCCACCCGGCCCTCGGAGGGAACGTGGCGCCGCGCGCCGGCGAGCAGCACGAAGGCGCACATGGACCGGCAGCTCGCATGCGGCGTGAGCGCGCTGCCGCCATTGGCGCCGGGGCGCAGCTCGATGGTGCTGCCGACCGTGGTCGTGATGTCGAGCCGCCGGATCGCCCGCCCGAGCGCGAGCGCGCCCAGCACGGATCCGCCGCCCGACTCGAGCACCAGCGTGGCGCCGCGCAGGTCGCGCGTCTCCGCGAACTTTTCGAATTCCTGCGGGGTGTCCGCCGTGATGTCGCCGCTCGCCGAGATCCAGGTGCGGCACGGGCCGGTGCAATCGGGACCTTCCTGGTGCCACTGGAAGCGCATGCCCTTGGCGGGCGAGGCCGCCCAGGCGGACGGCGCCGCGATCGCCGCGAGCACAACGATACCTATGCCGACAAGACGTCGGATCATGCCGTTCCCGTCTTGCGCCGCTCCCGCGCCTTGCGCCCGCTTGTGGCCGCGGACGTCATGGGCTCGGCCCGGCGCCCCTTCCCATCTGGATTCTCTACCACGCGCGGCCCGGTCGTCCAGCCGAAATCGTGGCATTGCGCGCCCCACGGCGTCACATATAGCAGGAATCGCCTCGCCTGAACGCTCGCGAGAACTACCTATCGAGGCGGCCGAGCCGCAGCAGGCCTGGGTTTGAATGATCGACCCGAAAAGTTTCCGGAAAGTTGTTGCCCGAACGCCACGGATCGCCGCGCGCGGGCTGATCCGCATCTATCGCTACACTTTGTCGGCCCTGGTCGGGCGGCATTGCCGGCACCTGCCGACCTGCTCGGAATTCGCCGACGAGGCGATCGACCGGCACGGCCTCTGGGCCGGCGGCTGGATGACGCTCGCCCGCCTCGCCCGCTGCCATCCCTACGGAACTTCGGGCCTCGACTTCGTCCCCGAAAAGCTCCCGCCCCGCGCGCGCTGGTTCCTCCCCTGGCGCTACGGCCGCTGGCGCTGGGGCGTCGCCGGGCACCAGCCCGAGAACCCCCTGTCCGACGGAACTTGACTTGCGTCAACGCCGCAGCTCCTCTTCGATGATTATGGAGACTGCGAACCGGTCCGCCGTCCGGCGACCATGCCGTGGAGCCTCCGAGGCCGTGAACCCTGGTCGCATCGTCCTGGCTCTGCTGATCGCCCTGTCGGTGGCGCTGCTGCCGGCCGCAGGCGGAGCCGTGGCGGCGAGCAGCCCGGTTGCCATGGAGCACAGCGATTGCTGTCCCTCCGCGGACACGCCCTGCGACAAGGCCATGGACGGCTGCGCCTCCATGGCGCCCTGCGCCCTCAAGTGCTTCAGCCTTACGGCAACGCCCTTGACCGCCATGGCCGTGCCGGCGCCGGTGCGCGCCGTCCTGCCGATGCGGGTCGCCGAGCACCCCGATCCGCAGCGCGGCGTGCCGCCCTTCCGTCCTCCCAGGATCTGAGCTCACCGCACGCGTGAGCCGCGCGGGCCTGCGCCCGCGCGAGTGGCCGCATGGCCGCACCGGATCCACAGAGGACAAGATCATGCTTCGCAGTCTCGCATGCGCCGCGCTGCTCGCGGCCGCTCTCGCCACGCCGGCGGCCGCCGGCGCCGGCGACTACGCCTTCGAATCCGTCGCTCCCGAATACCGGAAGGGCGACGACGTCACGGTCGCGTTGCGGCTCGTGCACAAACCGACCGGCAAGCCGGTGAGCGACGCCGTCGTCATCCGCACCCGTCTCGACATGGCGCCGGACGACATGGCCGCGATGGAATCGCCCCTCACGCCCCTGCCCGCGGGCGAGCCGGGCGTCTACGCCTTCAAGACCGACCTCAGCATGGCGGGCCGCTACCTGTTCAGCATCGCGGCCAAGGTCCAGGGCGAGCCCGAGACCGTGGTCGGCAAGGTCGTCTTCAGGGCCGTGAAGTGAGGGAGCGCCGCATGACCCGCCTCGGCACCACGCTCCTTGCCGCCTCCGCCCTCGCCCTCGCGGCCGGCGGCGCTTGGCTCGCCGCGCCGGCCTGGCTGCACGCCCCCGTGGCGGCGCAGCCGGCCGGCCATTCGGGCCACGCGATCCTCTACTACCGCGATCCGAGCGGCGCCCCCTTCTGGTCGGCCGGCCCGCGGAAGGACGCCCAGGGCCGCGACTTCCTGCCGGTCTACGACGACGGCCAGGAGGTCTCCTTCGAGCCGGAAGCGCCGCGCGCCGCGCAGGCGGATCGCCGGATCCTCTACTACCGCAATCCCATGGGCCTTCCCGACATCTCGCCGGTGCCGAAGAAGGACTCCATGGGGATGGACTACATCCCGGTCTACGCGGGCGAGGACGACGACGGCGCCACCGTCAAGCTGAGCCTCGGCAAGATCCAGCGCAGCGGCGTCGCCACCGAGAGGGTCGAGGCCCGCGCGATCGTGCGCCCGGTGCGCGCCATCGGCACCGTCATGGCCGACGAGCGGCGTCTCACCGTCGTCACCATGCGGGCAGAGGGCTATGTCGAGGATCTCTTCGTCGACGCCACCGGCCAGTCGGTGCGCGCCGGCGAGCCCCTGTTCCGCGTCTACAGCGCCGACATCCAGCGCGCCCAGATCGATCTCATCGTCGCCATGCGCGCGGTCCAGCGCGGCACCAGCGGCGTCGACGCCGCGCGCGCCATCGAGGGCGCGATGCAACGGCTGCGCAATCTCGGCGTGCCCGAGAGCCGCATCCGCGAGGTGCGCGAGACCGGCGCCAATCCGCGCGTGCTGGACTGGCCCGCGCCGGCCGCCGGCACCGTCATCGCCAAGCGGATCATCAACGGCCAGCGGGTCGCGGCCGGCGACGAGCTCTACCGCATCGCCGACCTTTCGCGCGTCTGGGTGATCGCCGACGTGGCGGAAGCCGACCTCGCCGCCCTCGCGGTCGGCACCCCCGCGACCGTCGCCTTTCGCGCCTATCCGGAGCCGGTCGAAGGACGCGTGACCTTCATCTATCCGGACCTGCGGCCCGAGACCCGCACGGCGCGCGTGCGCATCGAGGTGGCGAATCCCGACCTGCGCCTCAAGACCGACATGTATGCCGATGTCGTGTTCCACGCCGGCGGCGACCAGCCGCCGCTCGCCGCCGTCCCGGCCAGCGCGGTGATCGACAGCGGCACCCGCCGGATCGTGCTCGTCGCCAAGGGCGACGGCCGCTTCGAGCCGCGCGAGGTGAAGCTCGGCCGCAGAGGGGACGGCTATGTGGCGGTCGAGGGCGTCGCCGCGGGGGAGGACGTCGTGACCTCCGCGACCTTCCTGATCGACGCCGAGAGCAACCTTAAGGCGGCGCTCAAGGCCTTTGCCGGACAGGAGCAGCCGAAATGATCGCCACCCTCATCCGCTGGTCCGCGCGCAACCTGTTCCTGGTCGGCCTCGCCAGCCTCTTCCTCACCCTCGCCGGCCTCTATGCGGTGGTGCGCGTCCCGCTCGACGCGATTCCCGACCTCTCCGACGTCCAGGTGATCGTCTACACCGAATATCCGGGCCAGGCCCCGCAGGTGGTCGAGGACCAGGTCACCTACCCGCTCACCACGGCCATGCTCAGCGTGCCGAAGTCGCGCGTGGTGCGCGGCTTCTCCTTCTTCGGCGCCTCCTTCGTCTACGTGATCTTCGAGGACGGCACCGACCTCTACTGGGCGCGCTCGCGCGTCCTGGAATATCTCAACGCCGCGGCGCGCCGCCTGCCGCCGGGCGTCTCGCCCTCGCTCGGGCCGGACGCCACCGGCGTCGGCTGGGTCTACCAGTACGTCGTGCGCGGGGCGCAGCAGACCCTCGCCGAGCTGCGCACCCTGCAGGACTGGTACATCCGCTTCGCCCTCGCCAAGGCGGAGGGCGTCGCCGAGGTCGCGAGCGTCGGCGGCTTCGTCAAGCAGTACGCGGTGGTGGTCGACCCGCGCCGCCTGCAGGCTCTCGGCATCCCGGTCTCGCGCATCCGCGACGCCCTGCGGGCCAGCAACCAGGACGTCGGCGGCCGCACCGTGGAGCTCGCCGAGACCGAGTTCGCGATCCGCGGGCGCGGCTATATCCGCGGCCTCGCCGATCTCGAGCAGATCGTGGTCAAGTCCGAGCGCGGCGTGCCGGTGCTGCTGCGGGACGTGGCGCGCGTCGAGCTCACCGCCGACGAGCGCCGCGGCATCGCCGAGCTCGACGGCGAGGGCGAGGTCGTCACCGGCATCGCGCTGCAGCGCTTCGGCGAGAACGCCCTCGGCGTGATCCAGCGCGTCAAGCAGCGGCTCGCCGAGATCGCGCCGGCGCTGCCGGCAGGGGTCACGCTCGAGACCGTCTACGACCGTTCCGACCTGATCTACCGCGCGATCGACACCCTCAAGCGCACGCTCGTCGAGGAGAGCCTGATCGTCGCGCTGGTCTGCATCGTGTTCCTGCTGCACGTGCGCAGCGCGCTGGTCGCGATCATCACCCTCCCGCTCGGCGTCCTCATGGCCTATTCGCTGATGCAGCTCCTCGGTTTGAGCTCCAACATCATGAGCCTCGGCGGCATCGCGATCGCCATCGGCGCGATGGTCGACGCCGCCATCGTCATGATCGAGAACGCCCACAAGCATCTCGAGCGCGCCCCGCCCGGCAAGCCGCGCGCCGAGGTGCTGATCGCAGCCGCGGTCGAGGTCGGCCCGGCGCTGTTCTTCAGCCTGCTGATCATCACGGTGTCGTTCCTGCCGATCTTCGCGCTGGAGGCGCAGGAAGGCCGCATGTTCAAGCCGCTCGCCTTCACCAAGACGTTCGCGATGGCCGCGGCCGCCCTGCTCTCGGTCACCCTCGTCCCCGCGCTCATGCTCCTGTTCGTGCGCGGGCGCATCGTCCCCGAGCACCGCAATCCGGTGAACCGCTTCCTGATCTGGATCTACCGGCCCGTGATCCGCCTGGCGCTGCGCTTCAAGGCCGCGACCATCCTGGTGGCGCTCGCCGTGCTGGCCGGCAGCCTCTGGCCCGCCGCGCGCCTCGGCACCGAGTTCATGCCGACCCTGAACGAGGGCACGCTGTTCTACATGCCGACCACCCTGCCCGGGCTCTCGGTCACCAAGGCGGCGGAGCTCCTGCAGACCCAGAACCGCATCATCAAGTCGTTTCCCGAGGTCGCTTCGACCTGGGGCAAGGCGGGGCGCGCCGCCACCGCGACCGATCCGGCCCCGACCGAGATGTTCGAGACCGTGATCAACCTGAAGCCCGAGGGCGAGTGGCGTCCCGGCATGACGGTCGACCGGCTCGTCGCCGAGATGGACAAGGCGCTGCAGTTTCCCGGCGTCTCCAATGCCTGGACCATGCCGATCAAGGCGCGCATCGACATGCTCGCGACCGGCATCCGCACGCCGGTCGGCGTCAAGGTCTACGGCACCGATCTCGCCGAGATGGAGAAGCTCGCGCGCCGCATCGAGACCGTGCTGCGCGCCGTCCCGGGCACCGCGAGCGCCTATGCGGAGCGCGTGATCGGCGGCTACTATCTCGACATCGAGCCGGACCGCGCGCAGCTCGCGCGCTACGGGCTGACCATCGGCGACGTCCAGGGCATGATCGCGAGCGCGCTGGGCGCCGAGACCGTCACGACCACCGTGGAGGGCCGCGAGCGCTACGGCGTCGCGATCCGCTATCCGAGGGACCTGCGCAGCGACCCGCAGTCGATCGCCCGCGAGGTGCTGGTGCCGCTCGCCGAAGGCGGCACGGTGCCGCTCGGCGATCTCGCCCGGGTCTCGCTCGCGCGCGGCCCCGCGACCATCCGCACCGAGAACGCGCAGCTCGCGGTCTACATCTATGTCGACATCCGCGACCGCGACCTCGGCGGCTACGTCGCCGAGGCGCAGAAGGCGGTGGCCGGCGAGATCGCCTTCCCGCCCGGCACCTACGTCGCCTGGAGCGGCCAGTTCGAGTACCTCGAGCGTGCCAAGGCCCGGCTCGCGATCGTCGTGCCGATCACGGTCCTGATCATCTTCCTGCTGCTCTACCTCAACTTCCGCCGCGTGACCGAGAGCCTGATCGTCATGCTGTCGGTGCCGTTCGCGCTGGTCGGCGGACTCTGGCTGATGTGGTGGCTCGGCTTCAACATGTCGGTCGCGGTCGCGGTCGGCTTCATCGCGCTCGCCGGCGTCGCCGCCGAGACCGGCGTGGTGATGCTGATCTATCTCGACCATGCGCTGAAGGAGCTGCAGCACGAGCGCGCGGCGCAGGGACGCGCCTTCACGCCGGACGATCTCTATGCCGCGATCATGACCGGGGCCGTCGAGCGCGTGCGCCCCAAGATGATGACCGTCACGGCCATCATGGCGGGCCTGCTGCCGATCATGTGGAGCCACGGCACGGGGGCCGAGGTCATGCAACGCATCGCGGTGCCGATGATCGGCGGCATGGTGTCCTCCACCCTGCTGACCCTGATCGTGATCCCGGCGATCTACGCGATCGTGAAGGGCCATGGCCTGCGCCGCCGGGACGCGTCGGCGCAAGGGGAGCCCGCGACGCCGGGCGTCGCAGCCGCGAGGAGCGCATGATGTCCGCAGCCACGCCCGTGACGAGATACGCCGCCCTCGCGGTCGCGCTCGCAGGAGCCGCCCTGCTGGGGTGGAAGGCGTTCGCCCCGGCGAGCCGGACCGAGGCCGGCCTGGTGACGGTCACGGTTCCCGCGCTCTCGGCGGCCGCCCGCGCCGGCAAGGACGCTTTCGACGCCAATTGCGCGTCGTGCCACGGTCCGAGCGGCGCCGGGAGCGACCGGGGTCCGCCGTTGATCCACGACATCTACAATCCCGGTCACCACGCGGACGAATCGTTCTTGCTTGCCGCCCGGCACGGCGTGCGCCGGCACCACTGGCGGTTCGGCGACATGCCGCCGCAGCCGCAGGTGAGCGCGGCGCAGATGCGGGCCATCGTCCGCTACGTGCGCGAGCTGCAGGCCGCGAATGGAATCGTGGAACGGCCCCATCGGATGTGACACCCGATGACAACTCGGTGAGCCGTCTTTGCCGGGACGGCAAATCGCGATATAGAGGCGCTCGTGCACGCCGTGGCAGCAGCCAGGCGCCCCCGGAACCGCAATGCTTTCACGGCTCGGCACCGCTTGGAGAGTGAGATCGGCCGGCATGCTTGCCGCGCTTTACCTCGCCTGCGTGCTGGCGCCCGCGGCGGCCTTCGCGCTCGGCGATGCGGCGCGCAGCGCACATTGCCTCGGCGACGGCGCCGCTCACGTGCACGATGAGGGCGCGGGCGCCGACACCCATGGGCACCATGACGGCGCTGCTCCGGACGACGGGCAGGATCAGGGAAGTCCGGCAGCCGGTTCGGGCTGCTGCGGCCTGTTCTGCGTGAGCCTGCTGCCGGCGAGCATCGTCGCGGTCGAAGCCCCCGCGCGCCTGGCGTCGGTCGAGATCCCGCTTGCATCTCGCGGCGTGACCGGCGGCGGCCCCGACATCCTCTACAGACCGCCCATATCCCTCCTCCCGCACTGAGCCGGTCGCGACGCCTGTCCGCAGGCGGCGCCATGTCCAGCGTGGAGGAAGGATTCGCATGTTCAGGGGAACTCCCGTCCGTCGTGCGACTCGCGGCGCGCAGCCGCGCTCGCCGCGACCCGCGAGATTTGCAGTGTTTGCGGCGCTCGCGCTGCTGGCCGGCTGCACCGCCGCCGGCGCACCGGTCGTCGGTCCCGACCCGTCCGACCCGAACGTGCGGGTGCCGGCGGTCGGCTACCGCTCCACGCTCGGGATCTATGTCGGCCGGCGCCCCGTCGCGCCGGGCGACTGGCGCGAGCAGAACGAGCGCGTCGCCCCGCGGTCGAGCGAATAGGAGCCGCGCCATGAACGGTTCCCATCCCGGACCGCGCGCCGGGCGCCTGCGGCCCTCGGCGTCCCTGCTCGCGGCCCTGCTGCTGGGCGGCTGCGCCGGATTCTCGCCCGATGGTGGCATGGACCTCGTCAAGGAGGTCGCCGCCGTCGAGCTCGGCAAGCAGGCGGCGGCGCTGCGCAGCGAGGAGGACGCCGCGGCCGCGCGCGACGCGGTGGCGCGGCTGCTCGCACGCACGCTGACGGCCGAGACTGCGGTCCAGGTCGCGCTCCTCAACAATCGCGGCCTGCAGGCCGCCTACAACGAGCTCGGCCTCGCCGAGGCCGCGCGGCTGCAGGCGAGCCTGCCGCCGAACCCCACGATCTCGGTGGAGCGCATCTCGAGCAGCGCCGAGATCGAGATCGAGAAGCGCATCGTCGCCAACATCCTGGCGCTGCTCACGCTGCCGGCGCGCGCCGAGATCGCGAGCGATCGCTTCCGCCAGGCGCAGCTGCGCGCGGCCGACGAGACCCTGCGCGTCGCCCAGGAGGCGCGGCGCGCCTATCACCGCGCGGTCGCGGCGCGCGAGCTCGCGCATTTCCTGGGCGAGTCGCAGTCCGCCGCCGAGGCCGCCTCGCGGCTGTCGCAGCGCCTCGGCGAGAGCGGCGCGGTGAACAAGCTCGACCAGGCCCGCGAGCAGGTCTTCTACGCCGAGCTCACGGCCCAGCTCGCCACCGCGCGTCAGCGCGCCGCATCGGAGCGCGAGCGGCTCGCGCGCATCCTCGGGCTGTGGGGCGCCGACCTCGGCTTCAGGCTGCCGACCCGGATGCCGCCGCCGCCGGCGCGGCCGCGCGCGCTCCCGGCGATCGAGGCCGAGGCGGTCGCGCGCCGGCTCGATCTGCAGATCGCCCGGATCGAGCTCGCCGCCGTCTCGCGGAACCTCGGCCTCACGCAGGCGACGCGCTTCGTCAACCTGCTCGAGCTGAGCGGCGTCCGGCAGAGCAAGACCGAGCGCGAGACCGGGCACAAGGAACGGGCGCGCGGCTTCGAGCTGGAGCTGCAGATTCCGATCTTCGACGGCGGCGAGGTCCGTGCCAGGCAGGCGAACGAGACCTACCTGCAGGCCGTCAACCGGCTGGTCGATCGCGCCGTGTCGGTCCGTTCGGAGGCGCGCGACGCCTACCGGACCTACCGCTCGACCTACGACATCGCGGCCCACTACCGGCGCGAGGTACTGCCGCTGCGCCGGATCATCTCGGAGGAGACCCTGCTTCGCTACAACGCCATGCAGATCGACGTGTTCGCCCTGCTGGCCGAGGCGCGCCAGAGGATCGCCGCCACCACGGCGGCGATCGACGCGCAGCGCGAGTTCTGGCTCGCCGAAACCAACCTCATCGGCGCCGTCGTGGGCGGCGGAACCGCGGAGGCAGGCGGCGCGTCCGCCGGCGTGCCGATGGCCGCCGCCGATGCCCCCGGACATTGAGAACGGAGACCCCCATGCTGTCACGCCGAAACATCATCCGCTCAGCCGCGGTGCTGGCCGGCGCCGCCGCCGTCAGCGGACGCGCGCAGGCCGCCGCGGTCCCGGAGGCGCCCACCTCGACGGTGAGCACCATGCAGCCCCCGCTCTTTCCCTCGAGCGGCCCCGACTATCAGCCGGTCGTCACGCTCAACGGCTGGACCCTGCCCTGGCGCATGAACGGCGACTGGAAGGAGTTCCATCTCGTGGCCGAGCCGGTCGTGCGCGAGATCGCGCCCGGCATGAAGGCGCACCTGTGGGGCTACAACGGCCAGTCGCCGGGACCGACCATCGAGGCGGTCGAGGGCGACAAGGTGCGCATCTTCGTCACCAACCGGCTGCCCGAGCACACGACGGTGCACTGGCACGGCATGCTGCTGCCGAGCGGGATGGACGGCGTCGGCGGCCTGACCCAGCCGCACATCAAGCCGGGCAAGACCTTCGTCTACGAGTTCGTCCTGCAGAAGAGCGGGACCTTCATGTACCACCCGCACGCCGACGAGATGGTGCAGATGGCCATGGGCATGATGGGCTTCTTCGTGGTCCACCCGCGCGACCCGGCCTTCATGCGCGTCGACCGCGATTTCGTGTTCCTGATCTCGGCCTTCGCGATCGATCCCGGCGCCTATGTGCCGAACGTCAACGAGATGACCGACTTCAACCTGTGGACCTGGAACACCCGCGTGTTCCCGGGCATCGATCACCTGGTGGCGCGGACCGGCGACCGCGTCCGGGTCCGGATGGGCAACCTGTCGATGACCAACCACCCGATCCACATGCACGGCTACCATTTCTCGGTCACCTGCACGGACGGCGGCTGGGTACAGGAGAGCGCGCGCTGGCCGGAGACCTCGATCGACGTGCCGGTGGGCGCGATGCGCGCCTTCGAGTTCAAGGCGGACGTGCCGGGAGACTGGGCGATCCATTGCCACAAGTCGCATCACACCATGAACGCCATGGGCCACAATGTGAAGAACTTCATCGGCGTGCAGAAGCGCGACGTCGCCCGGAGCATCCGCCGCCTGGTCCCCGATTACATGCCGATGGGCTCGGCCGGCATGGCCGAGATGGGCGAGATGGAGATGCCGATGCCCGACAACACCCTGCCGATGATGACGGGGTTCGGGCAGTTCGGCCCGATCGAGATGGGCGGGATGTTCTCGGTCGTGAAGGTGCGCGACGGCATCGGCGCCGACGACTATGCCGATCCCGGCTGGTACGCGCATCCCGAGGGCACCGTGGCGCGCGAGGTGCCGCGGTCCGCCGCAAGCGCTCCGACGCGCCACATCGAACCGGGTTCCGGGAACTCCAAGGCGGACCTTCGCGTCGTCAAGCCGAAGGCGGGCCACAAAGGTCATTGAGAAAAGGACAGCAGCATGAGACTCGCGATCGCCTCCCTCCTCGCCGCCGCGACCATGACCGGGACCGCGCTCGCGGCCGGCGCACCCGGGCACAGTCACGGGACTTTCTCGGCGGGAGAGCCGGGCAACCCGAAGCGTAAGTTCCGCACCGTCACGGTCACGATGCAGGAGGCGGACGGCAAGATGCTGTTCGTTCCCGACCGCATCGAGGTCAAGCGCGGCGAGCAGATCAAGTTCGTGCTCGCCAACGCCGGCGCCCTCGAGCACGAGTTCGTGCTCGCCACGACCGAGGAGAACGTGAAGCACGCCGAGGAGATGAAGAAGAACCCCGAGATGGAGCACGACGACCCCAACGCCAAGCGCGTGGCGCCGCAGAAGAAGAACGAGATCCTCTGGCGCTTCACCAAGCGCGGACGGTTCGAGTACGGGTGCCTGATCCCGGGTCACCGCGAAGCCGGCATGATCGGCATCGTCATCGTGAAATGAGCGGCCCCCTCGCCACGCAAGCCATCGATTCCACTGGAAGGAGAAAGACCATGAACAAGACCATTCTCGCCATCCTCGCCGGTCTCTGGCTCGCCGCAGCCGGGCCTGCCGCCGCCCTCGCCCAGGGCGCGACGGCGGACGGCCAGGTGATGAAGATCGACGAGTCCGCCGGCAAGCTCACGCTCAAGCACGGCCCGCTCAAGAAGCTCGGCATGGACGAGCCCATGACCATGGTGTTTCGCGCCCGGGATCCCGCCATGCTCAAGCAGGTGAAGGTCGGCGACAAGGTCACGTTCGAGGCCGACAAGATCAATGGCCAGTTCACGGTGACGAAGATCGAGAAGGCCCGCTAGCGCATGTTCGGGCGAAGTGGATACCGGTTCGCCGATGAGAACATGCGCCAAGCAAGAATCTACGCGGTCATTCGGCGCGCCTCGGCGGCGTGCCGCGATGGGCGCGCGAGGGCCCGGCGACGCACGAATGATGTCCATCTTCGCCGCCCAATTGCAGAGAGGAGACTGCGATGAGCTACTACTATGCCAAGACTCTCGATCTTCCTTTCGAAAAGGCGATCGAAGTGACGACCGAGGCCCTGAAGGCGCACGGGTTCGGTGTGCTGACGCGGATCGACGTCAAGGACACGCTGAAGCAGAAGATCGGCGCCGACTTCCACCCCTATGTGATTCTCGGCGCCTGCAATCCCGGGATGGCGCTGCGCGCGCTGCAGGCCGAAGACAAGATCGGCACCATGCTGCCCTGCAATGTCATCGTGCAGGAGCGGGACGGGGTGATCGAGGTCGCGGCGGTCGATCCGGTCGCCTCGATGCAGGCGATCCGCAACGACCGGCTCGCCGACATCGCGAGCAAGGTGCGCGAGGCGCTCCGTGCCGCCATGGACGAGCTGCCGGCGGCTCGGCGCGCCGGCGCCGACGCACCTGCGACCAAAGTGCGAGAAAAGTGAAGGAGACCAGCCGGATACGGATGCTCCCTCGACATAGAAGCACGCAACGGGCGTATGCCGTGGCGAGCCCACGTGGCCAGGGAGGCGCCTGCCAAGCAATCGTCATGATTGCGGCACGGAACGACGGCGGGTGAACCCGCGTTGTCTCCGGGGATCAATTCCGCAGGAGAAGCGTCATGGCAAACCCGCGCAACCAGACGGGA
This sequence comes from Bradyrhizobiaceae bacterium, assembly GCA_003105195.1. Lineage (GTDB taxonomy): Bacteria > Pseudomonadota > Alphaproteobacteria > Rhizobiales > Xanthobacteraceae > FEB-22. The sequence continues at coordinate 24,808 of PQAH01000238.1, read as the reverse complement.
TCCCTCGGGCTCGTGCTCGCCGGTCTCGTCGTCGTAGCCGTGGTCGTGATCTTCCTCTCGGGCGGCCTCGCCACCAAGAGCGTCGAGGGCGATCAGGATCTGCCGCCGGTCACTTCACCGGCGGCCCCGAAGTGAGGAGGCTCAACCGGCCTTCAGCCGCCGCTTCGACGCCAGGAGAAGCATGACCAGGAGCAGGTTGAGCGCCGCCAGCGCTGCCAGGGCGGCGAAGACGCCGTCGGCGCTGGCGCGCTCGTAGATCAAGGCGCCGCCGATCGGCGCGATCGCCATCGCGACCAGGATCGGCAGCCCGAGGCGCCCGTTGAGCACGGCATAGCGCGCGGTGCCGAACAGCGCGAGCGGCACCGTGCCGCGCGCGATCGACCCGATTCCCGTGCCCGCCGCATAGCAGGCGATGGCCAGCGGGAACAGGCCGGCGGCGCCGAAGAACAGCGGCAGGCCGGCCGCCATCAGCAGGCACGCCGCCGCGAGCGTCCAGAGCGGGTGATAGTGGCGGCCCGCGATCGTCTCCACGAGACGCGCACCGACCGAGGCCGGTCCGATGATCATGCCGAGCGCCACGGCCTGCGCCAGGGTCAGGCCGCGCGCCTGCAGCAGGGTGACCAGATGCGTCCCGACGACCGAGAGGATCACGGCCGCGACCGTCAGCACCGCGGCGAGGATCACGAAGCTGATCCGCTCGTCGCCGGACAGGCGCGCCCCTGCGGCCGCGGCCGGAATCTCGCCGTGCGGCATCGCCCTGGTCCTGCGCGGAAGGCCCGCGACAAGGAGCGGCAGCGCGAGCGCCAGGTAGGCCCCCGCATAGGCGAAGCAGGCGCCGCGCCAGCCGACCTCTGCGACCAGCCACGCGCTCACCGGCCAGCAGACCGTGCTCGCGAAGCCGCCGAACAGCGTGACGGCGCTGATCGGCCCGCGCGCCTTCTGGCCGTAGATGACGCCGAGAGTCGCGAACGCCGCATCGTAGAGCCCCGCTCCCATGCCGAGACCGATCAGGCCCCAGCCCGCGAGATATCCGGCATAGCCGGTCGCGGCGCCGATCAGGGCGAGCCCGAGCGCCGTCAGGACGGCGCCCGCGGCGAGCACCGGCCGGCCGCCGTGGCGGTCGATCGCGCGGCCGACCCGCGGCGAGACCAACCCGGCCACCAGCAGGGCGAGCGAGATGCCGGCGAGGATGCGGTCGTGGCTCCAGCCGGTCTCGGCCGCGATCGGCCGCGCCAGCACCGCCAGCAGGTAGAAGGTCGACCCCCAGCCGAGGATCTGCATGACGCCGAGCACGGTGGTGACCCGCCGCACCGGCGGCAACGCCGCCCCGCTCTCCGGCTCCCCCACGACGTCTTCCCCCGCGTCTCGCCAGGGGACCTAGCAATATTTCGTCTCCGCGGGCATCGGGCCCCACGCACACCAGCCCGGCGCCCGCGGCTTAGCTACCCGCGGCGAGGATACAGCTACTTTTTCGGCGCCGCGCTCGTGGTCTCGTTGCGGCTCGCGCGCCCGGCGTGCTCTTCGACCCGGGCGATCAGCTTGCCGATCTCTTTTTCGTCGCCCTTGATGGTCTCCTTGGCGAGCTTGCGCGATTCCGCGTTGGCGGCGCCCTTGAGCCCGGCACAGGCCATGTTGATCGCGCCCCGGTGATGCGGGATCATGGCGCAGATCCAGGCCACTCGGCGGCCTTGGCCATCATGCCCTGCATCATAGCCGGGTTCATCCGGACCACTGCACCGCGCAACGCAACGGCCCGCTCGGCGCCAACGCGCGGAGCCGCGCTTGGTTCGGCATTCTTCAATGCGTTGGGATGAACAGCGAATGAGCGTGTCCGAACCGAACCGCTTCAGTGACGCGGACACGTCGCCAGCGCCGCCTTGGTTGTCGGCTTTGCGCCTCTATCTCCTGGTCTCCCTGACCCTGCATCTGGCCTGGGAGATCCTGCACCTGCCCCTCTATACACTCTGGCGCACGTCGACCTGGCGCGAGCTCGCCTTCGCGATCGCGCATTGCACGCTCGGCGACGGACTCATTGCGCTGGCGACTCTGGCGATCGGGGTGATCGTCGCGGGTCGCGCGGAATGGCCGCGCCGGGGCATGGCCGTGGTCGCGACGGTCACGATCGCCCTCGGCATCGCCTACACGGCCTACAGCGAGTATCACAACGTCTATGTCCGCCGGGCCTGGGCCTATGCCGATGCCATGCCGGTCGTCGTAGTGTTAGGATGGCGCATCGGCATCTCGCCGCTTCTGCAGTGGCTCGCCGTTCCGGGTGCGGCTTTCTGGATCATGGCCAGACGCTTCCGGCACCGGCCACTCACTCCGACGGACGCGGCGACACCGTGATCCCATCCTTGACGCGATCGCTCGGATGCAGCACCACGCGGTCGCCGTCGCGCAGACCGGAGACCACCTCTGCGACCCGGTTGTTGCGCTGCCCGATTTTCACCGCAGTGGCGCGGGCGCGGCCGTCCCGCGCGGCGAAAACCGCCCAATCCTCGCCCCGGCGGAACAGCGCGGCGACCGGCACCGTTAGGGCATCGGCGGCGGCCCAGACCGTGATGTGCACGATCACGCGATAATCGTGGCCGAGTCGTGACCAGGCCCCCGGCGAAGCCGTGAAGTCAATAGTGGTCCGCACCCTCTGCTCCTCGATCCCGAGCGCCGATACCTTGAGGAAGCCCGACGGATCGATGCGGGTGACCCTTCCCTCCACCGGCGCGCCACCCCACCCGTCGATCCGCACGCGTGCGCCTGGCGCGATCCGCACCGCATCGGATGAGAGGAGATCGGCCACCACCTCGAGGTCGAGCGGATCGCCGAGCTCCACGAGATGGGCGCCCGCTGCGACCACGCCTTCGCTCTCCTGGACGATCTTAAGGATCCTGCCGGAAACGGGCGCGCGCAGCTGGACGCAACAGTCCGCGGTCGTCGCACCGTTGCGGTTCGGTTCGCCGAGCCGCGCCGCGACGCTGGCGCGCTCGCTGCGCCGGACCGCCAGCTGCGCCTTGGCGCTGGCGAGCGCAGCTTCGCCCATCTCGGCATCGAGCCGCGCCTTGTCGAGAGCCTTGCGGCTGATCGCGTCGGTGCGCGCCAGCGCCGACGCCCGTTCGAGCTCGCTGCGGGCGAAGACGAGCGCCGCATCGATGCGGCGCACCTCGGCCTCGGCCAGCTTCACGGCGGCCTCCGCCGCGCCGAGCGCCGCCTGCAATTCTTCATGCGTGCGCGCATCGTGGAAGCCCGGCACGGTCGGCTCCATGACGGCCACCACTGTCTCGTCCTTGGCGACGACGTCGCCCACGTGGCGGGGCGGCGAGATGCGCAGCACCTTACCGGCGATCGGTGCCGACACCGTGTAGATGTGGCGCACGCGCGTCTTGCCCTCCTCGTCCACCGTGACTTCCATGGGCATGCGCGCGACCGGCGCGAGATCCACGAGAACCGGTTTTGGCCAGGCGAACCAGATCGCGACGCCGAGCAGAAGCACGCCCCCGGCCGCGGTTGTGATTCGCTTGGTCCACAGGATCCGCATGTCAATCCCGCGTCTTGAGAACCGAGATGAGATCAAGCTGGTTGACCCGCCGGCGCACCACGAGCGCCGAGAGCGCCGCCGCGAGGATCACGACACCACTTGCCGTCACGTAGGTCGCGTCGTCGATGACCAGACGCACGCGCATCAGCTCTCCCGCGAGATTTCGCTGCATGAGTGCGGAGAGTCCATAACCCAGGAGCCAGCCCGGCGGCTGCGCCAGCAGGGTAAGCAGCGCGAGTTCGAGCAGCAGGATGCGAAGCACCTCGGCGCGGCTGAAGCCGAGCACGCGAAGACTCGCGAGCTCGCGCGCGCGTTCCGAGAGGCTAATGCGCGCGCTATTATAGACAATGCCGAACGCGATGATCGCAGCGAGACCCGTGTAGATGCTGGCCATCACGGTCACGAGCAGCGCCACCAGTGCACGAAAATTAGCCAGCGACAGGCTCTGGATCGCGAGCCCGCTGACCGCCGGCAGGTTCTTGACGGCGGCGTAGAAGTCCTCCGTCTCTCGTGCGTCGAGACTGACATTGACGCTGTTCGCCGACGGCACCTCACGCATCAGGCGCGCGAGCGCATCGGCGTCCATCATGCCGCGCAGGCCGAAATAATCCTCGATCAGCGCCGCAACTGGCAGCGTGACGGTACGACGCGCGCCGTCGAGCAAGTCGACTTCGACCTCGTCCCCCACCCTTGCGTCGAGGATGCGGGCGAGCATTCCGGAGACGGCAAGGCCCGTCGCGGGGAGCACGACGGGCCGCAGGTCCGCATCGAGGATCCGCTTCAGGTCCGCCTCCCGCGGCCGTGACGTGATGACGATGCGCCGCTCGATACCGCCGCGCCGGACGCGCACCGGCAGCTCGCGCATCGGCTCGGCGGCGAGCACGCCGGGCAGCCGCGAGACCTCCATCACGACGTCCACGCTCCGCCGTTCCGCGAAACTCACCGTTGCATCCTGCCGGTCGGCAAGGAAGAACGTGACGTCGACGAGTTCCTCCTGGGAGTCGCGCGTGAACAGCGACACGATCAGGATCGCCGTGGCGAGCGCTATCCCGAGGGTCGTGAACGCTGCGCGCATGGGGTGGCGGCCGACATTGCGGAACGTCATCCGGGCCGGCTGTGAAAGGATCCGAATCGGCAGTTCCGGCAACAGTCGGCGGAACCGAGGCGGCGCCGGGGGCAACATCGCGACCGCGGGGGGAAGCCGGACCGTGTCCCGCAGCGCGCGGACACCCCCCAGCATGGCGGCCGCGAGGCTGAGTGCGGCGGCGAGCAGATACAGGTCCGGGCTGCGGGTGAAGAGGAGGAAGGGGAAGCGGAAGAAGTCGCCGAACAGGCTGGTGATGTAGACGCCCAGCCACGTGCCGGCCAGGCTGCCGAGCAGGATGCCGACGGCCGCGATGAGTGCGATGAACTTGAGATAATGCGCCGCAATGCTGAGATTGTGATAGCCGAGCGCCTTCATGAGCCCGATCTGCTCGCGCTCGAGGGCAATGAGACGGCTCATGGTCAGATTGACCAGGAAGGCGCTGATCAGCAGGAAGATCGGCGGCAGCGTCCGGCTCATATTGCGCAGCATGTCGAGGCTGTGATCGAGCCAGGCATGGGAGGCGTGGTCCCTGCGGCCGTATGCGGCGCGTCCGCCGTAGCGGTCGAGCAGCGAATCGAGTTGCGCGATGACCTCCCGCTCGGATGTGTCACGCAACAGCTTCACGGCAACCGAGGAGAAGGCCCCTTCCAGGTCGTAGGCGCTCGCCAGCGCCTTCTCGGTCATCCAGACGATCGCGAAGCGCCGGTCGTCGGGCATGATGTCGCCGGGACCGACGGCGTAGATGAATTCCGGCGACAGAGCCGTGCCGACGATGGTCAGCTCGTGCTTGCGGCCGTTGAGCAGTGCCGAGAAACGCCTGCCGGGGCCGAAGCCGTGGGCCTTTGCGAATCCCTCATTGACCACCACCTCTCCGGCACGGGCCGGCATACGCCCGGTTCGCATGTAGAGGAGATTGAGCGCCGGTTCACTGAGTTCGGGAAGCGAGATCACTTGGGCGGTCGCGGGCGGGGCGTAGTTCGGAATGTCGAGCAGCGCCAGCCGGGCGATGCGCACATCCACCGCAGCGACCCCCGGAATGGCGACAATCTGGTCCGCGACCGCTTTCGGCGCCCGCTTCACGACCGCGAATACGTCGCCGAAGCGGTGACGCTCGTAATAGGCGGCGCGCGTCTCTTCAAGCGATCGATACGAGCCCACCGCCATGATCAGCGTGGCGACGCCTCCCGCGATCACCAGCGCGATGGCGAGCGACTGGGCCCACACATGCCTGAGATCACGGAGCAGCTTGACATCGAGCGCGCGCATGGGAGCTCTCTTCCCGCTCGGCGCCGTTTCGGCGTCGCCGAACCCGGATCGATGACCGCCTCCCGCGAAAGGTGCACTATTTCTTCCGCTCCCGCCATCCCGTGCCGGCCGAAGTCGACTTGCATCAATGGGAAGCCGGGACGGCGCGCGCTGACACGCCTCCATCGGCGTGATCGGAAGGCGATGCTCGAGGCGATCGATCGCGTGGCGCCCGGGCCGGCCTGTGCGGAGTGCCTGCCGTCTTGATCCGCCCCGGTTTTCTGCTATGTGACCGCCGATCCAAGACCGCTTACCTGCGTTCGTAGGCAGCGAGTGAGCAACAGGAGCCGAGTATGGTCGCGCTGACCTTTCCCGACGGCGCGCGTCGGGACTATCCCCAGGGCATCACGGGTCTGGAGGTCGCGAAGGGCATCTCCCCTTCGCTCGCCAAGCGCACGGTCGCAATGGCGCTCGACGGCGTGCTGGCCGACCTCGCCGACAGGATCGAGCGGGACGCGCGGATCGAGTTCGTCGCCCGCGAGGATCCGCGCGCGCTGGAGCTGATCCGCCACGACGCCGCCCATGTGATGGCCGAGGCCGTGCAGGCGCTCTGGCCGGGCACCCAGGTCACCATCGGACCCGTGATCGAGAACGGCTTCTACTACGACTTCTTCCGCAACGAGCCCTTCACGCCCGAGGATTTCCCGGCGATCGAGAAGAAGATGCGCGAGATCATCGCGCGCGACCGGCCCTTCACCAAGGAGGCATGGTCGCGCGAGGAAGCCAAGCGCGTGTTCCGTGACAGGGGCGAGCTGTTCAAGGTCGAGCTGGTCGACGCGATCCCCGAGGACCAGGAGATCAAGATCTACCGCCAGGGCGAGTGGTTCGATCTCTGCCGCGGCCCGCACATGACCTCGACCGGCAAGGTCGGTGACGCCTTCAAGCTCATGAAGGTCGCGGGCGCCTATTGGCGCGGCGATTCACGCAATCCGATGCTGACCCGCATCTACGCCACCGCCTGGGCGAAGCCCGCGGAGCTCGACGCCTATCTCAAGCAGCTGGAGGAGGCCGAGAAGCGCGACCACCGCCGGCTCGGCCGCGAGATGGACCTCTTCCATTTCCAGGAGGAGGCCCCCGGGTCCGTGTTCTGGCACGCCAAGGGCTGGACCCTGTTCCAGGCGCTCGAGAGCTACATCCGCCGGCGCCAGACCGCCGCCGGCTATGTCGAGGTGAACTCGCCGCAGCTCATGGATTCCGAGCTGTGGGTGACCTCCGGCCACATGGAGAAGTACCACGACATGATGTTCCTCACCGAGCAGCGCGAGGAGGAGGAGCGCCGCTACGTGGTCAAGCCCATGAACTGCCCCGGCCACGTGCAGATCTTCAAGAACGGGCTCAAGTCCTACCGTGACCTGCCGCTCAAGGTCGCGGAGTTCGGCAAGGTGCACCGCTTCGAGCCCTCGGGCGCGCTGCACGGCCTGATGCGCGTGCGCGCCTTCACCCAGGACGACGCCCACGCATTCATCACCGAGGAGCAGATCGCGCGCGAATGCCTGGCGATGAACGATCTGATCCTCTCGATCTACGAGGACTTCGGCTTCCCGGACGTGGTGATCAAGTTCTCGGACCGGCCCGAGAAGCGCATCGGCTCGGACGAGGTCTGGGACAAGGCCGAGGCCGCGCTGATGTCGGCGCTGCAGGCGTCGGGCCGCCCCTGGACGCTCAACAAGGGCGAAGGCGCCTTCTACGGGCCGAAGCTCGAATACGTGCTGCGCGACGCGATCGGCCGCGACTGGCAGTGCGGCACCGTCCAGGTGGACCTCAATTTGCCGGGCCGGCTCGGCGCCTTCTACATCGACGAGCATTCCAACAAGGTGACGCCCGTGATGCTCCACCGCGCCATGTTCGGCTCGCTCGAGCGCTTCACCGGCATCCTGATCGAGCACTATGCGGGCCATTTCCCGCTCTGGCTCGCGCCGCTCCAGGCCGTCGTCGCGACCATCACGTCCGACGCCGACGACTATGCGCGCGAGGCGCTCGCGGCCGCGCAGCGTCTCGGCCTGCGCGTCGAGGCGGACCTGCGCAACGAGAAGATCAACTACAAGGTCCGCGAGCACTCGCTCGCCAAGGTCCCGTTGCTGCTGGTGGTCGGCAAGAAGGAGGCGGCCGAGCGCACCGTCTCGATCCGCCGCCTCGGCAGCCAGCAGCAGCAGAGCATGACCCTCGACGCCGCGCTCGCGCTGCTCGCCGGGGAGTCGGTCGCGCCCGACGTGAAGCGGCTCGCGCAGGCGGCGTAGTGCAACGGTGTCGAAGGCCGCACTCTGAGCGTCATCCAACCCCGATGGTCGAGATGCGGAAAGACAGGGGTCGTGGATCCCGGCTCGCGCACCCATCTCGGGTTTACCCGGGATGCGCAATGATGAATGCGCAGGTCGGAAACATCCGACCTGCGTGCTCGGCCGGGATGACGCCGAGGATGAGTACGACGCAGTAGGACTACGGCGTGAACGGCACCGGACGAAACGACCTGTCAATTGCGAGCATTGCGCGCGCGCGCGAATTGACGTGACAGCCAAAACGGCGGAATAACCCAGCATCGGAGCTGTGCGCCCGGCCCGCCGCGTTCCGATCATCGGCGAGATCGCCCCGAAGTCGAAAGCCGGATCGAGCAGAATCAAGCACTTGGCCGAGCCGGTGCTCGCGGATCGCCAGCCGGCGCCTAGCGCCGCAGCGTCGCGATATAGGCCGCGAGGTCGCCCGCCTCGTTGCGCGTCAGCGACATGTTGGGCATCTTCGGGTGCGGGTCGAGCAGGAAGAAGGCGAGCGCATCGGCGTTGAAGCCGGGCCGCGACGCGATCTCCGCGAAGGACGGCACGTCGGCGCTCGCCCGCGCCTGCTCGGGCGCCACCACGTGGCAGGTCGCGCACCAGCGCTGCGCGAGCTGCCGGCCGGTCGCGGCGTCCGCCGCGAGCGCGGCGGCGCCCGGGAGGGTCGTGAGGAGCGCGAGAGTGACCGCGAGACGAAGGCTCATTGCGATGCTCCGGTGTTGATCGGCCCGCAGGCCTCCGATTCGACGGGAATGAAGCACGCCCCGGCGCGCCCCCGCAAGGCGACGTCCTGGCCTCACGAGCGCCAATAGTGGTCCTCCCAGCTGCGCGACAGCCTGAGCCCGCTCAGGATCAGGCCGGCCATCGAGTAGGTCTGCGGGAAGTTGCCCCACATCTCGTGGGTGCCGGGATGGACGTCCTCCGACATCAGGCCATAGGCGTTGCGCAGCTTCAGGGCGTCCACGTAGAGTTCCCGCGCCTCGTCCTTGCGGCCGATGGCGCAGAGCGCGTCGATCAGCCAGAAGCGACAGATCAGAAAGGCGGTCTCCGGCGCGCCGAAATCGTCCGGGCTCGCATAGCGCATCACGTGCCAGCCGCGCTTGAGCTCGCGCTCGATCGCCTCCACGGTCGCGACGAAGCGCGGATCGGTCGGCGCGACCAGGCCGAGCTCGGCGAGGAGGAGCACGCTGGCGTCGAGATCCTCGGCGCCGAACGCCGCCGTGAAGGCGCCCCGCTTCGGGTTCCAGGCGCCCTCGAGCAGGCCCTTGGCGATGCGCTCGGCCCGCCCGGCCCAGTGCGCGGCGCGCTCGGCGAGGCCGAGATGCGCGGCGATCGCCGCCAGCCGATGCAGGCCGGCCCAGCACATCGCCGCCGAGTGGGTGTGCACGCGCTTGCGTCCGCGGAACTCCCAGATGCCGGCGTCCGGCTTGAGCGCGACCTCGTAGGCGAGCTGGCCGAGCCCTTCGAGCCGGTGGAACAGCGCCTCGTCGCCCATGCGCGGCAGGCGGCGGTCGAAGAACATCGGCTGCGCCGCCAGGATCACGCTGCCATAGGTGTCGTGCTGGTTCTGCATCACCGCGGCATTGCCGATGCGCACCGGCCCGTCGCCACGATAGCCGGCGAGCGCGGGCGCGACGCGTTCCTCCAGCGGGTCGGTCGCGACCACGCTGTAGACCGGCTGCAGCTCGACCGGCGAGCCGCTGACGATCGTCAGGATGTAGGAGATGAAGTCCTCCATCGTGCGCGTCGCGCCGATGCGGTTGAGCGCGCGCACCACGAAGAAGGCGTCGCGCAGCCAGCAGTAGCGGTAGTCCCAGGTGCGCCCCGAGCCCGGCGCCTCCGGGATCGAGGTCGTGTGCGCCGCGACGATGCCGCCGGTCTCCTCGAACTCGGACAGCTTCAGCGTGATGGCGGCGCGGATGATCGGGTCCTGCCACTCGTAGGAGAGCGCCAGCCGCCGGATCCATTCCTGCCAGTAGTCGCGCGTGCGGTCGGCGAACTCCCGGCAGGTGGTGGCGAGCTCGCCCTCGAAGGCGACGTCGGTCGAAAAGACGAGATGCAGCGGCCGCGTCAGCACGAACGGCGCCTCGCGGTCGATGTAGGAGAGCGGCGCGTCGGTGGTGAGCCGCATGGCGGCGTCGCCGCCGCTGTAGCGGATATGGCTCGAGCCGAGCGCGCGCTGCAGGTTCGGCTCGCCGTAATTGCAGGTGGGCCGCACCCGGATGGTGACGCGCGGCAGGCCCGCGACCGGCTCGATGATGCGCACAAGCTGCGGCGGACGGAAGGTGCGCCCCATCTGCTGGAAGCGCGGCGCGAAATCCGTGATGCGCACGGTCGCGCCCTGCCGGTCGGTGAGCTCGGTGACGACCAGCGCGGTGTTGCGCAGGTAGTCCGAGCGCGCCTCGGCGAGGTCGTCGAGCACGACGTCCGCGAAGCCCTTCTCCTCCTCGCCCGCCAGCAGGCGCGAGAACACCGGATCGCCGTCGAAGCGCGGGAAGCACCACCAGACGAGGCGCGCCCGCGCATCGACCAGGGCCGCCGTGCGGCAATTGCCCACCACCGCGAGATCGAGGCCGCTCGCCGTCATGACGCGATCGCGGCGGTTCGCGCCAGCGCGCCGAGCCAGCCGCGCACGTCGTCCGGCGAGCCGAACATGCCGGCCGCCCCTTGCATCTCGCGGCCGACCGAGAAGGCGAGCCCGCCGAACTCCGGCATCACCGCGACGGCGGCCTGGTCGGTGACGTCGTCGCCGATGAAGATCGGCCGGCGGTCGCGGAACGGCGGCAGCTTCATGATCTCGCGTACGCCGGTTCCCTTGTCGAAGGCGCTGCCCTTGACCTCGATCACGGCCTTGCCGGGCAGGATCTCGAGTGACCCGGCCTGGAATGCCGCGCAGGCGCGCCCGACCGCTTCCCACAACTCCTCGGCGCGATCGAGCGCGAGCCGGTAGTGCAGCGCGAAGGCGTAGCCCTTGTCCTCGGCGATCACCCCGTTGCGCTCGTCGGCGATCGCCTGCAGCCTGCGCTTGAGCGCCGCCGGCAGAGATCCGGCGAGCTGCACCGCCCGCGCGCCCGCGATGCGCAGCTCCGCGCCGTGCCCCGCGACCACGGAGATCTCGAGCGGATGGAACAGCCGGTCGATGTCGTCGAGCGGCCGCCCGCTCACCAGCGCGAGCGCCCCGCCGGTGCGCTCGCCGAGCGCGAGGAGTGTCCGCACCAGCTCCGCCGGCACCTCCACGCTCTGCGGGGTGGGGGCGATGTCGAGCAGCGTCCCGTCGACATCGAGCAGCAGGGCGTCGGCGCGCAGGTCGAATCCGTCGAGGGGCACGGTGGCGTCTCGTGTCGGGTCGGATGGCCGGAAAGGTTCTATCTTGCTAACACTTCGATCTCGCGATCGATCCCCGGCTCGACCATGAAAGTTCCGTTGAACATCTTGCCCTCGTTGCGGGCGATCACGGTGTACTCCCCTTCGGCGAGGACCACCGTCGGGAAGGCGCCGACCGCCTCCTTCACGACGTCGCCGCCCGGGGTCAGCACCGACCAGGCCGTATTGGCGAGCGCCTCGCCGCCGCGGTCGTTGACGAGCTTGAACGTGATCACGGCGGCGCGGTGATTGATCACCACGTCGGTGAGCTTGCCGACCTGCACGCGGATGTCCGAGCGGACGACCGCATTGCTGTCGCCGTAGTTGGACACGACGTGGTAGGTGCCGTCCGGCAGCAGCACGACGTCGCCCGAGAGCACGCCGTCCGCGACCTGGCGCTTCTCGCCGGGCTCGAACTGGCTGCCGCCGAACACATCGAAGTTGATCTGGTTGGCGGGGATGCGGCTGTCGCCGACGCGGCCCTCGAGGCGCAGGCCGCCGGCCGCGATCTCGAACATCTCGCGCACGTTCTCGCCGCGCAGCTGCACCCGTTTCACCGCGTTGGCGAGCCCGAAGGCCACGTGCACCACATAGCCGCCGGGGGGCAGGACGAAGGTCGGGTTGGCGGACTTGTCCTCGCGCACCAGGCGGAACACCCCCGTCGCGTCCGGCTGGTCGCTGAAGATGCGCCAGTGCAGCCCGCTCGCGATCGGCGGCGCGTCGCGGCCGTAGCGCGCCGCCACCATCAGCGCCACCTGTCCGGGGGGCACCATGGGGCTCTGCGGCGCGGCAGCCGCGGGAGGCGCCGGCGGGCGCGGAGCCGCGAGCGGCGCGGCCGGCGGCGCAATCACCAGCGGGTTCGCGGGCGCGACGCCGCCATCGGGCGGCAGCAGCTGGAAGGTCGGGGGGTTGCCGACCGGCGCCGGCGGCCGCGGCGGCGTGTCGGTGGCGCCCGACCCACCGAACATCTGCGCCCCCGCGGGCGCGGACAGGGCCGAGAGGCCGATCAGCAGCGCGACCGACAGACGGATCAGGGCTCGGATCATGGAACCCCGTTTACCGCCGAAATCTTGGCATTTTCAAGCCTTTGCGTCTGGTTTGTCACGGGTTCGGGGCTGTGCTAGCGCTCCGCACGCCCCGCGCTCCGCGCGCGCATCCCGGTTCCCCGCTCCCGAAGCCATGTCCGACGCCCTCCACCTCCTGAAAACGCGCCGCTCGGTCAAGCCCGTGGAGCTCGCGGGTCCGGGACCGACGGCCGCCGAGCTCGAGACCATCCTGACCATCGCGTCGCGGGTGCCGGATCACGGCAAGCTCACGCCCTGGCGCTTCATCGTGTTCGAGGACGAAGCCCGGCTCTCGGCCGGCGAGGCGATCGCGGCGGCCTTCCGCGCGGACCACCCGGAGGCCAAGGAGGAGCATGTGGCGGTCGAGCGCCAGCGCCTGGCGCGGGCGCCGCTGGTGATCGCGGTGGTGAGCCGCGCCGCGCCGCATGTGAAGATCCCCGAATGGGAACAGGTGCTCTCGGCCGGCGCCGCCGCCATGAACCTGGTCCATGCCGTGCACGCGCTCGGCTTTGCGGCGAACTGGATCACCGAGTGGTATGCTTACGACCGGCGCGTGCTCGACGCGCTCGGCCTTGCTCCGCACGAGAGAATCGCGGGCTTCGTCCATATCGGACGCCCCGCTCAGCCGCCCGAGGACCGCCCGCGCCCGCCCCTCTCCGAGATCGTGACCCGGTTCGGCGCATGAGAGCGGCCTCGGCGCCGCCAGCTTCGAGGACCCGATGTTCTACGCCTACGAGACCGGCCATGGCCTTCCCCATGATCCCTTCAAGGCGATCGTCGCGCCGCGGCCGATCGGCTGGATCACCTCGATGAGCCGTACCGGCGCGATCAATCTCGCGCCCTACTCCTTCTTCAACGGCGTGAACACGCGGCCCGCGCTGGTGTCCTTCTCGAGCGAAGGGCGCAAGGATTCGCTGACCTTCGTCGAGGAGACGAAGGAGTTCGTCTGCAATCTCGCGACCTGGGACCTGCGCGAGGCGATGAACCTGACCTCGGCGCCCTTCCCGCGCGGCGTCGACGAGATGCGCGCGGCCGGGCTCACGCCTGCACCCTCGCGCCTGGTCAAGCCGCCGCGCGTCGCCGAAGCCCCTTGCGCCCTCGAGTGCAAGTGGCTCACCACCGTGTCCCTCGACGACCTGACCGGCGAACCGGCCGGATGCCACGTGGTGTTCGGCCAGGTGGTCGGCGTCCATATCGACGACCGCTTCCTCGTGGACGGCCGGCTCGACACTGCCGCCATGAAGCCGATCGCGCGCTGCGGCTACGACGAGTATTCGGTGCTCGACGCCGTGTTCAGGATGACCCGGCCCACCGGCGTCGACGTCGCGGCCGACGGAACGCTCGCGCCCGCCGTGAGGTCGGCCACCGGCGCATGAGGAGGTAACCATTCCCCAGTGCCGGGGTGGCGGGCGCCTCGCCCTTCGGTCACACTCCGCTGCCAGCCTCGCGAACGGCGGTGACGGCGCCAGGGGGCGACTGAACCGGAGACCGGACCCGTGCTGCAATATTTCCGGGGAGAGGGAGACCGCGCGGTCGTTGCCGATCAGGAGGCGCCGGCCCCCGAGCGACCCGCCATCGGCTTGGCGCTCGGCGGCGGCGCGGCCCGCGGCTTCGCGCATATCGGCGTCATTCGCACCCTGGTGGCAAAGGGATTGGTGCCCGACGTCATCACGGGCACGTCGATCGGCGCCGTGGTCGGCGGCTGCTTCGCGGCCGGCCGGCTCGACGGCTTCGAGACCTGGGGGCTCGCCCTCACCCGCCGCCGCGTGCTGAGCTATCTCGACGTCAGCTTCACGGGCTCCGGCCTGATCAACGGCGCGCGTCTGACCGAGCAACTCGCCACCGAGATCGGCGACGTGACCATCGAGCAGTTGCCCCAGCGCTTCGCCGCGATCGCGACCGAGATCGGCACCGGCCACGAGATCTGGCTCACGCGCGGCAAGCTCGTCGAGGCGTTGCGCGCCTCCTATGCGCTGCCCGGCATCTTCTCGCCCGTCGACATCGGCGGCCGCTGGCTGATGGACGGCGCCCTGGTCAACCCGGTGCCGGTCTCGGCGGCGCGCGCTCTCGGCGCGCGGCTCGTGATCGCCGTGAACCTCAACGCCGACCTGTTCGGCCGCGGCACCACGATTCACGATCACGGTCCCGTCCGCGAGGCCGCAACCGAGACCGTCAAAGCCGCGCTCGCGGACGGCCGCGTGAACGCGGCACGCGCCGCCAAGCGCCAACTCCTGGGCAAGCCCGGCCGCCCGGGCCTCTCGACCGTGATGATGGAGGCCTTCAACGTGATGCAGGACCGCATCACCCGCGCCCGCCTCGCCGGCGACCCGCCCGACGTGATGGTGAGCCCGCGCCTCGCGCCGATCGGCCTGTTCGACTTCCACCGCGCCGCCGACGCGATCGCGCTCGGCGCCGAGGCGACCGAGCGCGCCATCGAGCCGCTCGCCGAGGCGATGGCCGCGCTGGCGTGAGCTTCGCGTTCGCGAATCCCCGCGGCCCGTCGCGGCGCGACCGGACCGCCCCGGCGAGCCGCTACGCCGTCAGGATGTATTCCTTCAGCGCCTCGGACTCGCGCTGGATCTCCTCGAGCCGCGACTTCACGACGTCGCCGATCGAGATGATGCCGGCGAGTCGGCCGTTCTCCGTCACGGGCAGGTGACGGAACTTGCCGGCGGTCATCCGCTCCATGATCTCGGCGACCGTATCGGCTTCCGCGCAGGTGACGACCCGGCGCGTCATCACGCTGTCCACCGGCTCATCGAGCACCTTCGGCCCGCGTTCGCCGACGGCGCGCACGATGTCGCGTTCGGAGAGGATGCCGACGACGCGCCGGTCGGCGCCGGTCACCACCACGGCGCCGATGCGGCGTGCGGTGAGCAGCTTGACGGCCTCGGTGAGACTGGCTTTCGGCTCGACGGTGACGACGTCGGTGCCCTTGCGCGACAAGATGGCCTTCACGGTCATGAACGACCTCCGTTATTCGCGGATGTCCAGTCCCGTGGCCGCCGGTTCTCGTCGCCCCGCGCGTGGCGCGCTCGGACTCGCGACAAGTGGAGCGCCTCTTCGAACCTGCGTCCATTCGGTCCTGGCGCGAACCGCCGAATCTTAGGTTGAAGATTGTGGCCGGCCCAAGGCTTGCGCGGCACGCGGGCCGCGCGCGTCGCCGTTGCTGCGATGCGGCAGCCCGTCAGGGCGTGGTCGGCTTCCGATCGCTGCCGCTGCCGACCGGGTCGAACAGCGCGAAGGCCACGAGCCCCGCGAGGAAGCCGCCGATATGGGCCTCCCAGGCGATCGCCTCGCCGCCGCCGTCGAGCGAGACGGAGCCGAGGCCGAACAGCAGATTGACCCCGAACCAGACGATGATGAAGGCGAGCACGCGCCCGTCGCGGAGCACGAGGCGCAGCGGAGCCGCCGGCACGCGGTAGGCCGCGGGATCGTCGGCGCCGAACAGGCCGAGCGGCCCGTGGCGCTGGAACGCGAACCGCATCGCGGCCGCCATGAACCCCGAGATCGCCGCCGAGGCGCCCACCATGACGACACGGTCGCCCAGGTGCATGGCGAGATGCACGGCGGCGCCGGCCGCGGCGGTCGCCGCGAAGAAGGCGAGATAGCGCCAGGTGCCGAAGCGCCGCGCGACCGGGCTGCCGAAGGCGAGCAGCCAGACCGTGTTGATGCCGAGATGCAGGAGGTCGCCGTGGATCACCGAATAGGTGACGAAGCTCCAGATGTCGGCGGCGGGCCCCCCCGGCCAGGCGCCGTCCAGCAGGCTCGGCTCGTAGCGTGCCGGGATGAAGGCGAACAGCAGGAGGAAGCGCCGGTCGTCGAGCGGCGCGAAGACGAGCTCGCGCACGCCGTGCACGATGGCGATCAGCGCGATGGTCGCGGTGACGACCGCCGGCACGTTGAAGATGGGTTCGGAGGACGGCTTCGAGGACACGCGCTCAGATAGGCCGCGCGCGCGCCGACAGCAAGCGCCAACTCCCGGGCCGCCATGACAAAAAAGGGAGGGCTCGCGCCCTCCCTTTTTCCACCGGCGGTGGTCGCGTCGGCGCAAGGTTGCGCCTGTCACGCCCGCACGCCTCCCATTGTCTGGCAGTCCGTCCGCGGAGACCGGCCAGGGCCGGCTCATTTCGAAGTGGACATGGCCGTAGAGGACGCATCCGCGCCGGCCAAGCCGTTCCGCGAAGTAACGTTAAGCCCGATCCCCGGCCGCGTGTCGCGCCGGAACAGCGGCGCGGCATGCCCCCTGCTCACTCTCCCGTGCGAACGCGCACCGGCCCCGGCCGCCGTCCCGAAGCGGGACAAGAGCCGCAGCCGCGACGCGAGGGAGTGCGCCATGAAACACGCCGCGAGCCGCGCGCTGACGGCCTACTGGAACGAGCGACGCGGCAAGCGCGCCGCGCCCGATCGCGCGGACATCGAGCCGGGTGCGATTCGCCGGATCCTCGGCGACACCTTCATCCTCGCCTTCGACCCGCACCAGGGGCACCCCTATCGGCTCGCCGGGACGCGGGTCTGTGCGCTGTTCGGCCGCGAGCTCAAGAGCGAGCCTTTCCTCGGCGCCTGGAGCGGCGAGGACCGCGAGGCCGTGGCGACGCTGGTGGCGACCGCGGCGCGGGAGTCGAATGGTGTCGTCGCGAGCGTCGCCGGCACGACCTCCGAGGACTGGAACGTGGAGCTCGAGCTCCTGATCCTGCCGCTGCGCCATCGCGGCGACGGCCATGGGCGGCTGATCGGCGTGCTCGCCCCGCTCGCCGTCCCCTTCTGGCTCGGGACCAGCCGCCTCGCCGCGATCCGTCTCGGGACATACCGCTATCTGGAGGCGGCCCGGGAGATTGCCGCGCCGGCGCGCGCGCCGGTCGGCGTCACGGTGCGTCGCCGCGAGATGTTCACGGTCTACGAAGGCCGGCGGGACTGACGGCGTTCTGGAAAGGTCACGCGCCGACAAGCAGCTGGCGCAATTCTCTGACTCGACAATCGAGCATCGCGCGGATGCGCGGCCAGGCACGTGCCACTTTGCTACCCTTTGCGCGCCGCGACTAACCGGGCCTTAACCATGGCGGCCTAGCATCCGGGGAAACGACCTGGACGCGTAACAAGGGCCGGCATGTCCGTGCTGCAGAAGCTGATGGACGTCCTGCCGCTGAGCGAAGAGCAGCGGCGGTTCCAGCGCGTCCGCGTGAATCTCCTCGGGCGCTACATGCTGGCGGACCGGCGGGAATTTCCCTGCCAGGTCGTCGACATGTCGCCCGGCGGCATGGGGCTGGTCGCGCCCGTGAGCGGCAAGGTGGGCGAGCGCGTCGTCGCCTATATCGACCATCTGGGCCGGCTCGAGGGCGCCATCGTGCGCGTGTTCCCGAACGGCTTCGCCATGAGCATCTCGGCGACCCAGCGCAAGCGCGACAAGCTCGCCGCCCAGCTCACCTGGCTCGCCAACCGGCACATCCTCGGCCTGCCCGAGGACCGGCGCCACGATCGCATCGTCCCGCGCAACCCGCGCACCACCATGGTCCTGCCGGACGGCAGCGCCGTGACCTGCCGGATCATCGACATGTCGCTCTCCGGCGCCGCCGTGAAGGCCGAGGGCGCCAACCCGCCAGTCGGCACGCTCATCACGCTCGGCAAGATCCAGGGTCGCATCGTCCGGCACCTCGAGGAAGGCTTCGCGGTCGAGTTCACCCGGCTGCAGCATCCGGACTTTCTGGAAGACAACGTCACCGGCCCGTAAACGCCGCGGGCCGTGCCGCGGCCGCCGCCGGTCGCCCCTGCGGGGCCCGGCGCGGCCGCCCCGTCGATCGTTACCGCGCCAGCAAGCTTAACGGGCGCCGGCACCAGGCCGGACAAGTGCCCGATTCGCCGCGCCCGGGATCCTAATATCTAAAATTTTAGTCGAACCCGTTTCGCTAAAATTCGAATCGATTTCGATTCGAATGATCGAAGTATTGTCGTCCAATTTTACTCCGATTGTACTCAAACACATCTGGGCAGATTAGCGCCGGTTCAAAGGCTTTGTGGGAAAAGTGGCCTCAAGATGACGGGGGGTCACGAATGAAGACTTATCTCAACAGGGCGGTCGGCTTCGGATGCCTGTTCGCGCTCGCCCTCGCGGGCAGCGCCAGCGCCCGCACCACCCTGCTCTATGTCGGGGTCGGCGAGTCCTCGCGCCCGCCCATCGGCTGGGTCGAGTTCTGCGCCGAGAATCCCGAGGACTGCCGGTCCGCACCGAGCGCGCCGCGCGACGTGGTGCTCAGCGCCAAGGCCTGGAACGATCTGGTGCGCATCAACAAGTGGGTCAACGATCGCATCAAGCCGATGACCGACCTCGACCACTACGGGGTCGTCGAGAAGTGGACCTATCCGACCGACGGTTTTGGCGACTGCGAGGACTATGTCCTGCTCAAGCGCCGGATGCTGATGGAGGCCGGCTGGCCGCGCGAGGCGCTGCTCATCACGGTCGTGCGCGAGGCGAACGGCAACGGTCACGCGGTGCTGACCGTGAAGACCGACAAGGGCGAGTTCATCCTCGACAACCAGGTCGAGCGGATCGTGCTCTGGTCGGACTCCGGCTACCGCTTCGTGAAACGCCAGTCGCAGGGCGACCACAATCAGTGGGTCGCCCTCGGCGATCCGCGGCCCGCGGTTTCGACCGCGTCCTCGCGCTGACCCAACAGGCAACAGGTTCCGCGCTCCCGGTCACGTCCCCACCCCTCCCCGTCCCCAGACCGGGTCCGCGTGCGGCCGGCGCTTCCCCAAGGCGCCGGCCGCAACTTTTTTTGGGAACCCCGCGACACATCCGGGGCGGCGTGGCGAGCCGCGGCTCGCAGCGAATCCCTGCGGGGTCGCCGATCAACTTTGCCGGGAACGATACCGCGGCACAGGCGATTGCCTCGGGAGGCGGCAATGTCGCCGCCTTCCGATCGAATTGAGGATCCGCACATGAAGATTCACGGAGCGACCGCAATCGCCGCCGCCGCGCTGCTCGCGGCGGGACTCACCGCAGCGTCCGCCCAGACCGGCGGCACAGGTACCGGAACCGCCGGCGCCGGCGCGGGTGGCGCGGCCAACCAGGGCCAGTGCTGGGACGAGACGACCAAACAGGTTCGCAGCAAGTCGGAACCGAGCGGCTCGGCCACGACCGGGAGCACGAGCGGCACCACGTCCTCGGCCGGATCCAGCGGCATGACGGGCTCCGCCAGCGGCGGCACCTCCACCACGGCCGGCACGCGGCCGGCCGGCATGCAGAACTGCTAGCGCAACCGCGAGAATGAAGAGAAGCGCCGGGCGGCACCGGGCCGTCCGGCGCCGCGCCGGCCGCGGCAGTCCTGCCGACTTGAAGTGCGAGCCGCGGGAGCGCGTTGCAGGCCGCTCCTGTGAAATCGCCTCATGCGAGCGCGCGGCCGACCGCCTCGAGCGCCATCACGACCACCGTGCCGGACAACAGGCTCCACAATCCGGCAATCATCGTCGCCAGCATCACGAACTCGAAACGGCGCCGCTCGATGCGGCGGCCGCGGATCGTGTTGCGCATGATGATGAAGGGCGCCGCGAAGGTCAGCATGGGCACCGCGAGAAACGCCTCGAGGTTCGCGCCCATCCCGAGCAGGCGGAAGCTGAGCGGCCGCGCCGTCAGGGCCTGGTAGCCGGTCGCGAGCAGGGCCGCGACCGCGAACCCGATCGCCAGGGCCAGGAAGGAATGTGCGGCTTCGCCCGACACGCGCGGAACTCCCTCGGGGAACCAAGGCCGCATCATCGGGGAAGGCTGCCGGGGGCGCCAGGGCATGTTTAAGAAAGGGTAAACGCGCCTTTCCGATTCGCCGGTGCCATACTGGCCGTGATTCGCGCGCGCGGCGCGCGCGAGGGCGAGGCCATGAGCGATTTCACGGCACGCGCGCGGGAGGGACTGCCGGGACGGCGGCGCGGGGCGTCGGCGGGCCTCGTGCTGCTGCTCGCCGTGAGCGCGATTCTGCTCGTCAGCGCCGCCGTGTTCATCCTTTCGGTGCTGCGGCCGCAATGGCCGGGCGCCGCCGCGGTGCCGGATGCGCCGTCGCTGCCGATCACGGTCGGCAACGTGCTGTTCAACGTGCCGCCGGCCGCGATCCGCGTCGCCGTGCAGCGGCGCACCGGGACCCAGGAGCGCCTCGACCTCGCCTTCACCTGGCCGGGGCTCGCACCGCCCGACCCGCATGCCAAGCCGCCGCCCATGGAGGAGCGTCCGGCAATCGACCGGCTGTTCGTCACCATCGTCCCGCAGGGCGGTGCGCTGCCGCCGCTGGAGCGCGTGAACGCGATCTATCCGCGCTACCTGGCGCCAGGGCGCGGCGTGGGGCCCGAGGGCCTCGCTGAGCTGTCGTTCCGCGACGGGACGCCCTACCAGGGCGAGGACCTGCTCTACGATCCGGCCGCCCCGGCGCGCTTTCTCGTGCGCTGCACCCGCCCGGCCGCGGGCGGCGTGGCCGGCACCTGCCTGCTCGAGCGCCGGCTCGGCGCGGCGGACGTGACGATCCGGTTCTCGCGCGACTGGCTCGAGGGCTGGCGCAACGTCGCCGACGGCGTCGATCGCCTGATCGCGTCGCTGCGCCCGAGCGCGATGTGACGGCGCTCGCGTAGCCCGCATGCGCGCAGCGAGATGCCGGTCGCGGCGATCCGGGCATCGCTCCGCTCGCCCGGGGCTGCGGCCGAAGGCGGCCGCTACTCCAGGTCCCCCTCCAGGATCGCCATCTGGAAATTGTAGCTGCGGTCCTCGTCCTCGTCGTCGACGAACAGCACGCCGATGAACTCCTCGCCGATATAGACCTCGGCCGAGTCGTCCTTCTTGGGACGCGGCACCACGCGGATCTTGGGATTGCTGAACAGCTTCTTGAGATAGGCGTCGAGCTTCTTGATCTCCGCGACGTCCACGGTCCCCTCCTCTGATGCGCCGATGCCCGCCCTGTCTGCGCGACTCTGCGAACCTGGGCAAGCCCGCGCGGTCGGAATATGGCGTCAGGGGCCGGCGTCGAAGAGCATCTGGTCCATGGTGCGGGAGGGCTCGGCGCAGCCGGCCTCCCCGACCACCCGGGCGGGCACGCCCGCGACCGTGGTGTTGTGGGGCACCGGCTTGAGCACCACCGAGCCGGCCGCGACGCGGGCGCAGTGGCCGACCTCGATATTGCCGAGGATCTTCGCCCCGGCGCCGATCAGCACCCCGCGCCGGATCTTGGGATGGCGGTCGCCTTCCTCCTTGCCGGTGCCACCGAGCGTCACGTCCTGCAGGATCGACACGTCGTCCTCGATCGCCGCGGTCTGGCCGACCACCAGGCCAGTGGCGTGGTCGAGGAAGATGCCGCGCCCGATCGGCACCTGGGGATGGATGTCGACCTGGAACATGAGCGAGGCGCGGCCCTGGAGATAGTAGGCGAAGTCGCGCCGCCCCTTGCCCCAGAGCCAGTGCGCCAGGCGATGGGTCTGGATCGCGTGGAAGCCCTTGAAATAGAGCACCGGCTGGATGAACCGGTCGGTGGCCGGATCGCGGTCGAAGGTCGCCACGATGTCGGCCCGGAACACCTCGCCGAGGCCGCGGTCGTCCTCGAGCGCGTCCGCATAGGCCTGGCGGATCAGCTCGGCCGGCACGTCCGCATGGTCGAGCAGCTCGGCGACCCGGTGGATCACCGCGCCTTCCAGGGAATCGTGATGCAGGACCGAGGAATAGATGAAGGTCGCGATCTCGCGCTCGCGCCGGACGATGTCCTCGGCCTCCTGGCGGATCCTCGACCAGACCGGGTCGACCTTGCCCAGGCTGCTGGCGAGGCGGGTCTGCTGCTGGGCCATGGCATCTCTCCATCGCGTCTCGAGACGACTAGATAGCACAGGTATGGGCGGTTCGTGATCCCCGCCAGCCCCCGATTGGCATCGTGGCGGCCCTCGTCCGCGAGCTCGCCGGGGAGCTCGGCACCGGCCCGGCCGGGGCCCGCGCCCCTGCTCGGCCGCTTCCTGCCGGTTGCCGCGAACGGAGGCCGGGGCCGACAGCGCGGCGACTCGAGCCGAAGCCTCGCGCACCGTCGCAGCGACCCGCGCCAACCGACTTACGAGACTCGCGTTTTCGCGTCCGCGCCCTTCGACAGGCGTCCCAGGAATCCGAGCACGGCCTCGGAGAACCGGTCGTTGGAGTCGCCGACCACCATGTGCCGGGCATCCGCCACGTCGACATATTCGGCATGCGGCACCAGTTCCAGGAACTCGCGCGCATGCGCCTCGTGCACCAGCTCGGACGAGCCGCCGCGCACCAGCAGCGCCGGCACCCGGATGGTGCGCGCGCATTCGGTGAGCAGGTCCTGCAGCTCCTCGCGTCCCGTATTGATGGTGCGCGGACCGTCGAGGAAGCGCGGATCCCAGTGCCAGCGCCATCGCCCGTCCGGGTGCAGCCGCAGGTTCTTCTTCAGGCCGTCATGGGAGCGCGGCCGCGGCCGGTGCGGCAGATAGGCCGCGACCGCATCCGCGGCCTCCGCGATGGTGGCGAAACCCTCGTGCGCCCGCGCCGCCATGAAGGCCTGGACGCTGGCGACCCCGCCGCCGTCGACCCGCGGGGTGATGTCGACCAGCACGATGCCCGAGAACACCTCGCGGCCCTCGCGCGCCGCCATGCCGGCGGCCACCAGCGAGGCGACGCCGCCGAGCGACGCGCCGATCGCGACCGGCCGGGCTTCCCCGCGCGCCGCCAGCGCGTCCGAGATCCGGGTGACGTCGGCCGCATAGTCGGGAAACGCGTAGGAGCCGTCCGCGATCCAGTCGGAATCGCCGTGCCCGCGCTGGTCGACCGCATAGGCGGTCGATCCCGACAGCGCGATGCGCTCGGCGGTGGCGCGCCAGGCGTGCCGCGTCTGGCCGCCGCCGTGCAGCAGCAGCACCGGCGGCCCCTCCTCGCCGACCACGTCGCACACCAGGCGGTTGCCGGCTGCGCCCCTGAAGATGCCGGTCGCCGGGACGAGGTGGCGCTTCACGGCAGGCCCGCCAGGAAGTCGAGCACGCCGGCCTTGAACACCTTGTCGCCGACCGCCCGCATGTGGTCGCGGTTCGGGATGTCCAGCACGCGCGCGTCGGACATCAGGGCGGCGAGCGCGTGCGCCGAGCCCGCGACCTCGTCGCGGGTGCCGACCGCGATCAGCACGGGAATCGCGATGCGGGCGACCTCGTCCCGCGTGAGCCCCTGGCGCGAGCCGCGCATGCAGGCCGCGAGCGCCTTCAGGTCCGACTTCGTCTGCTCCGCGAAGATCCGGAAGCTGCGTCCGGTCGGATCCGTGACGGCGTCGAGGGACGGCGCCTCGAGCGCCGCCGCGATCGTGTCGCCGGCCCCCTCGCCGACATTCACCAGCACCATGCCGGCCCCGCCGAGGATCGCGGCGCGCACGCGCTGCGGCGCCCTGAGCGCCGTGAAGGCCGCGATGCGCGCGCCCATGGAATAGCCCATCACGTCGGCGCGCTCGATCTTCAGATGGTCGAGCAGCCGGACGAGGTCGTCCGCCATGTCGGCGATGCGATAGGCCGCGGGGTCGTAGAGCTTGGTCGACTCGCCGTGCCCGCGGTTGTCGAGCGCGATCACGCGCCGCCCGGCGCCCGTGAGCGTCGCGACCCATCCGGGCTCGACCCAGTTGATCGTGGCGCTCGACGCGAACCCGTGCACCAGCACGACCGGCGCCCCTGCGCCCTCGTCCAGGTAGGCGGTCTCGATCGTCCCGTTGTGGAATCGCGGCATCGCGCTTTCGTCGTTCGGAGGATCGTGCAGGCGGGCCGCACGCGGGGGGTGCCGGGACGTTATACGGCCGGCGCGGCCCCTGCCAAGGCCCGCGCGGCGGCCCGGCGCTTGCCGCGCCGGATCAGACGCAGCGTCATCCGCTCGGTCGCCCGCTTCAGGGCGACGCAGAAGCCGGCCAGGTTGAGGAGCGCCCAGAAGACCCAGAGCGCGAGGTCGAACAGSGCSGTSGTSAGCAYGATCGCGCCGCGGCCGAGCAGCTTGACGATCGCGCGGGTGCGCGAGCCCTTGGCGTCGGCGAGGCGCGCGTAGCGCACGASGTCCTTCGGCGAATCCGCGTGCTTGAGCACGTCGAGCGTCGCCCGCGTGCCGGCCTTCGCCTGCACCCGCCCGAGGTCGCCAGCGAGCCGCACGACGCCTTCGGTCGACTGCCGGCGGATCGCGCGCATGAGCGGCGCGCCGAGC
>PQAH01000237.1 GCA_003105195.1 Bradyrhizobiaceae bacterium | reverse complement strand
CCCCGGCCCGGCTCGTCACCGTCGAGCTCCCCGACTATGCGGCGCCGCGCGCGCAGCGCCGGGCCGAGGCCGCGCCGGCGCTCGCGAGCTTCGCCGACCTGATCCGGCTCGCGGGCGAGAAGCGCGACCTGCAGACCAAGGCCGCGCTCGAGCGCGACGTCCGGCTGGTGCGCTTCGAGGACGGGCGCCTCGAGCTGGCGCTCGAGCACTCGGCGCGCCCCGGCCTGGTGAACGAGCTCTCGCGCAAGCTCGCCGAATGGACCGGCAGGCGCTGGATGGTCGCGGTCTCGGCCGAGCAGGGCGCGCCGACGCTGCGCGCCCAGGCCGAGGCGCGCGAGGCCGAGCTGGTGCGCGGCGTGCAGGGCGATCCGCTGGTGCAGGCCGTGCTCGCGCGCTTTCCCGGCGCCGAGATCGTCGGGGTGCGCCGCCGCGAAGACGCCGCGCCGCCCGTCGACGGCGTGCCGCCGGTGGACGACGACCACGCCTTCGGCGAATACGCGGCGCCCGACGGGCCGAACGACGAGCTCTGAGCCGGGCCGACACCGATCACTGAGGAGGCGAGATGGCCGACTTCCTGGGGATGATGAAGCAGGCGGCGCAACTGCAGAGCCGGATGCAGGAGATGCAGGCCCAGCTCGACGCGATCGAGGTGGAGGGCAGCGCCGGCGGCGGGCTGGTCGCCGTGACGCTCAGCGCCAAGGGCGAGCTCAAGGGCGTGCGCATCGACGCCGCGCTGGTCAAGCCCGACGAGAAGGAGATCCTCGAGGACCTGATCGTCGCGGCCCATGCGGATGCGCGCCGCAAGGCCGAGGCCGTGCTGCAGGAGAAGATGAAGGCGCTGACCGGCGGGCTGCCCCTGCCGCCCGGGCTGAAGCTGTTCTGAGCCGAGGAGCGGCCGCGCCCCGCGCCCGATCGAACGAAGCCCCATGCCGACCGCGGTCGCCGGACCCGAGATCGAACGCCTGATCCAGCTGCTGGCGCGCCTGCCGGGGCTCGGCCCGCGTTCGGCGCGCCGCGCCGCGCTGCATCTCATCAAGAAGCGCGAGCAGCTGATGGCCCCGCTCGCCGCCGCGATCCAGACCGCCTTCGACCGGATCTCGATCTGCCGTGTCTGCGGCAACATCGATTCCCAGAACCCGTGCACGGTCTGCACCGACCCGCGCCGCGACCCGTCCGTGATCGTCGTGGTCGCCGACGTCGCCGACCTCTGGGCGCTCGAGCGCGCGAGCGCCATCAACGCCCGCTATCACGTGCTCGGCGGCACGCTCTCGCCTCTCGACGGCGTCGGCCCGCAGGATCTCGCCATCGATGCCCTGGTCTCGCGCGCCCACGAGGAAGCCGTCAAGGAGGTGATCCTGGCGCTCAACGCCACGGTCGACGGCCAGACCACCGCGCACTACATCACCGACCTCCTCCACGAGGCCGGCGTGAAGGTCACCCGCCTCGCCCACGGCGTGCCGGTCGGCGGCGAGCTCGACTATCTCGACGAGGGCACGCTCGCGGCCGCGATCCGCCAGCGCACGCCGTTCTGACGGCGCATCGCCTCAATCGTCGCGGGCCGTCGCCTCGGCCTTGCCGAGGGTGCCGAAATGCCCGCGCGCCTGCAGCCAGGCGAGCAGGACCAGGCTCGGAATCGCCACCAGCGCGCTCAGCACGAAGAACAGCGGCCAGCCGGTCGATTGCGCGACGAAGCCCGCGCTCGCGGAGAGATAGGTACGCGCCACCGCGGCGAGCGCGGTCAAGAGCGCGAACTGCGTCGCCGTGTGCAGCGGGCTGTTGCACAGGGCCGAAAGGTAGGCGACGAAGATCACGGTGCCGATCGCGCCCGTGAAGTTCTCGGCGATGATCGCGGCGGTCAGCGCCCAGTGATCGAGCCCGACGAAGGCGAGCCAGGAGAACACCAGGTTCGACATCGCCTGCAGGATCGCGCCGATCCACAGGCTGGTGGTGAGCGGCAGCGCGCGCGCCACCATGCCGCCCGCGAAGCCGCCGATCAGCGTCGCCGCGAGGCCGACGCCCTTGACGATCGCGGCATAGTCGTTGCGCGAGAAGCCGAGGTCGATGACGAAGGGCGCCGTCATGGTGCCCGCGAAGGCGTCGCAGAACTTGTAGAGCACCACGAACAGCAGCACGACCACCGCCATGTCGCGCGTGAGGAACTCGGAGAACGCGCCGTAAGCGGCGCGCGCGACGCGCGCGACCGGGTTGTCGCCGGCATGCGCCGCGTGGTCGGCGACGGCCGCCGCCGACTTCTCGGGCTCGGTCGCCGCGAGCGTGGTCGCGATGCCGACCAGGACCAGGAGCGCCATGGTGACGTAGCCCCAGGTCCAGGCCTCGGGCTTGGCGAAGCCGAGGCCCTCGAAGCCGCTCACCATGAACAGCGCCCCCGCCGTGGAGGCCAGCATGCCGACCCGGTAGGCCGCGACATAGGAGGCCATGCCGGCCGCCTGCTCGCGCTCGTCGAGGCTCTCGACCCGGAACGCGTCGATCACGATGTCCTGCGTCGCCGAGGCAGCCGCGACCAGGAGCGCGCCCAGCGCGACCAGCCAGGGCGCCTTGGCGGGATCCATGAACCCGAGGAACATCGTCGCCGCCATCAGCAGCAGCTGGGAGAAGATCAGCCAGCCGCGCCGCCGGCCGAGCACGCGCGAGAGCACCGGCACGTCCAGCGCGTCCACCAGCGGCGCCCACAGGAACTTGATCGTGTAGGGCGTGCCGACCAGGGCGAACAGGCCGATGGTCGCGAGGTCGACGCCGGCCTCCCGCATCCACACCAGCAGGGTCGAGCCCGACAGCGCCAGCGGCAGCCCCGACGCGAAGCCGAGGAACAGCACGATCAGCACCCGCGGCCGCAGATAGACCGCGAACGCCTCGGCGGTGGACGGTCGGGGCGGAACCTCGGAGGTGGTTGTCATGCTGACCGGCTTCTGCTCTGGGGACTCCTGCCCGCCGTCATCCCGGCCGAGCGAACGCGAGAGCCGGGATCCATAACCCCAGTGGATCCATATTGCCAGGCGCCGGCGACATGGATCCCGGCTCTCGCGCGTCGCGCTCTGCCGGGATGACCGCCGCGTTCGCGGCTATTCTCCGGCCGTGAGCTTGCGGCCGACCGGCGCCGGGATCACGCTGCGCGCCTCGCGCGGGCTCTCCGCCTCGTCGAACTCCAGTGCCTCGATCCGGCTGCCGCGCTTGGCGATCTTGTCGGCCGAGATCAGGATCTGCGCCACGTCGTCGGTTGCTTGGCCGAAATGCTTTTGCAGATTGAGCACCCGGTCGCGCAGGCGCTGCAGGTCGTCCATCAGGTGGCCGACCTCGGTGCGGATCTCGTAGGCGGCCTCGCGCATCCGCGCGTCCTTGAGGATCTGCTGCGTCACCTGGATCGCCAGCATCAGGATCGAGGGCGAGACCAGCACGACCTGCGCCCGGTAGGCCTTCTGGATCACGTCGTCGAACCCGTCGTGGAGCTCGGCATAGACCGACTCGGAGGGTACGAACATCAGGGCGAGATCCTGGGTTTCCCCCGGCACCAGGTAGCGCTCGGCGATGTCGTTGACATGCTTGAGCACGTCCTGGCGCACCCGCGCCGCGGCCTGCTTGCGCTCCTCCTCGGTGCGCGCCTCGCGCAGCGCCGAGATCGCCTCCAGCGGGAACTTGGCGTCGATGATCAGCGGGCGCGTGTCGCCCGGCAGGAACACCGCGCAGTCGGGCCGCGTGCGGTTCGACAGCGTGAACTGAAACTCGAACGCGCCCTTGGGCAGGCCGTCCTGCACGATCGCCTCCATGCGGCCCTGGCCGAAGGCGCCGCGCGCCTGCTTGTTGGAGAGCACCTCGCGCAGCGAGGTCACCTGGGAGGCGAGGTCGGTGATGTTCTTCTGCGCCGAGTCGATCACGGCGAGCCGCTCGTGCAGCTTCTGCAGGTTCGCCATGGTGCTCTGGGTCGAGCTCTGCATCGACTGGCCGATCCGGTGGGTCACCGAATCGAGGCGCTCGGAGACCGCGCGCGCGAGCTCGGCCTGGCGCCCCGAGAGCGCGTCGCCCATGGCCTGCAGCCGGCCCGCGGTCTCGGCCTGGATGCGGGCGAGCTCCCCCATCCGCTCCTCGATCTCCTCGGCGCGGATCGCACTGCCGGCGGCCTCGAGCCGCCGCTCGCGCGAGGCGCGCGTCACCGTCAGGGCGAGCAGCAGCAGCGCCGCCACCACGATGGCGGCGAGCGCCGCCAGCGCCTCGCCGACGCTGATCGCCTGGTCGCCGATGATCAGGAAGGTCTCGCTCACGCTCGGGCTTCTAGCGCGATTCGCACGCCGTTCGCGAACGAAAACAGAACGATGCGCGGTTCCCGGAGGGCCCGGCGCGCGTCCGCGCGGTGCCTGCGCGCGTGCCGCGCGCTGCATTGACCGGCTGGTTCCGAGCCCGTACATGCCCCGCCATGGCGCTGCGCGAGATCATTATTCTTCCCGACAAGCGGCTGCGGCTCGTCTCCGAGCCGGTCGCGGCCGTCGATGCCGAGATCCGCCGGCTGGTCGAGGACATGTTCGAGACCATGTACGACGCCCCCGGAGTCGGCCTCGCCGCCATCCAGGTCGCGGTGCCGAAGCGGATCATCACGGCCGACATCGCCAAGAAGGACGAGCCGAAGCGGCCCCAGGTCTTCATCAATCCGGAGATCCTCTGGACCTCCGAGGACAGGGCGAGCTACGAGGAGGGCTGCCTCTCGATCCCCGACTACTACGAGGAGGTCGAGCGCCCCGCCGCCGTGAAGGTCCGCTACACGGATCTCGCCGGCGAGACCCGCGAGGTCGAGGCGAACGGCATGCTGGCGACGGTGCTGCAGCACGAGATCGACCACTTGAACGGCGTGCTGTTCATCGACCATCTCTCCCGGCTCAAGCGCGACCGGGTGATCAAGAAGTTCGCCAAGGCCGCCAAGCGCGAAGAGAAGGACTAGGCCATCCTCGATCCATGAGCCCGGTGCCTCCGCATCACGAGCGCAGGGGATGTGGATCCCGGATGGCTGCTTCGCAGCTTCCGGGATGACGCCCGGGGTGTCGTCGAGCATCCGAGAGAAACCATGCCCCTCCGTCTCGTCTTCATGGGCACGCCCGACTTCGCGGTGCCGACGCTCCTCGAGATCGTCGGGCGCGGCTACGACGTGGCGGCCGTCTATACGCGCGCGCCGCGGCCGGCCGGGCGCGGCATGGCGCTGCAGCCGAGCCCGGTCGAGCGCGAGGCGCGCCGCTTCGAGCTGCCGGTTCTCACCCCGAAGACGCTGCGTACTCCCGAGGCCGAAGCGGCCTTTCGCGCCCATGGCGCCGACGCCGCCGTGGTGGTCGCCTATGGCCTGATCCTGCCGCGGCCGATCCTCGAGGCCGTGCCGCTCGGCTGCTTCAACCTGCACGCCTCGCTGCTGCCGCGCTGGCGCGGCGCCGCGCCGATCAACCGCGCCGTGATGGCGGGCGACAGCGAGACCGGCGTGATGGTGATGCGCATGGAGGAGGGGCTCGACACCGGCCCCGTCGCCATGGCCGAGCGCGTCGTGATCGGCCCCGACATGACGGCCGGCGAGCTGCACGACCGGCTCGCGCCGCTCGGCGCCGACCTCATGCTGCGCGCGCTCGGCGCGCTCGAGCGCGGCAGCCTGGGGCTCACGCCGCAGGCCGAGAGCGGCGTCACCTATGCGGGCAAGATCGAGAAGAGCGAGACCCGCATCGACTGGACGCGGCCCTGGAAGGAGGTCCACGACCACTGCCGCGGGCTCTCGCCGTTCCCGGGCGCCTGGTTCGCGCTGCCGGGCGGGAAGGAGCCGGTGCGCGTCAAGGTGCTGCGCACCACCCGAGGCGAGGGGGAGGGCGCGCCCGGCACCGTGCTCGGCGACCGCCTCACGGTCGCCTGCCGCGAGGGCAGCGTGCGCCTCGTCGAGCTGCAGCGCGCCGGCCGCCAGCCCATGACGGCGGAGGAGTTCCTGCGCGGCACCGCGATGACGGCGGGGATGCGGCTCGCGTGAGCGGAGCCCGCGGCTATCCGGAGATCCTCTCGCGCCTCGGATGAGACACGTCGGCGGTGGTCCCGGTCGGCTGCCCGGCCCAGTGGTGGCGGCGGCTCTCGACATATTCGGCGAGGTCGCGCTCGCTCACCCGCACGAGGTCGGTGTGTCCGAACCCCTTCGAGTAGTCCAGGATCGACACGATCTCGGGCGTGAAGCGGATCATCGGCACCGCGGCCGGGTCGGGACGCGGCATCACCTTGTATTCCGGATAGCGGTGCAGCAGCAGCTTGGTCACGTGCTCGATCTCGCTCTTGTCCGCGACCACCAGCGCGCGCGCCGCGAGCGAGAGGCCGGTGATCTGCAGCGGCTGCGGATAGTCCTGCGCGATCGCGATCGAGGCGCGCGGGTCGTGCACCAGGTTGGCGTATTTCTGGCTGTCCCGGGAGACGAAGCAGTAGATCATCAGCCCGTCATTGGCGTAGCCGACCACGGTCGCCTGGGGCCAGCCGTCCGGCCGGTTGGTCGCGATCGTCATGATCCGGTGCTGGTTGAGCAGGCCGACGATCTGTTGCTTGAACTCGCGCTTCATGCGACGCCTCCGCGGGAACGAACCTGTCCCTTGATAGGCGGCTGCGGCGCGGTCCCGCGTTGAGGAATGTCAATTGCCCCGCTTCAAGCTCACGATCGAGTACGATGGTGCCCCGTTCGTGGGCTGGCAGCGGCAGGAAGCGGGCCTCTCGGTGCAGGGCGTGCTCGCCCGCGCCGTTGCGGCCTTCTGCGGCGAGGAGGTGACGGTCCATGGCGCCGGGCGCACCGATGCCGGCGTGCACGCGCTCGGCCAGGTCGCCCATGTCGATCTCGCCCGCGACTGGCGCAGCGACCGCGTGCGCGACGCGATCAATGCGCAGCTCCGCCCGTATCCCGTGGCGGTGCTCCGCGTCGAGAAGGCGGCGGACGGCTTCGACGCCCGCTTCTCGGCGCGCAAGCGCCACTATCTCTATCGCATCGTCAACCGCCGCGCCGACCTCACCCTCGACCGCGGCCGCGCCTGGCGCGTTCCGCGTGCGCTCGACGCCGCCGTCATGCACGCGGCCGCCCAGCAGCTCGTCGGCCGCCACGACTTCACGACCTTCCGCGCCGCCGAATGCCAGGCGAAGTCGCCCGTCAAGACGCTCGACCGGCTCGAGGTCGCGCGCGCTGGCGACGAGATCCGCATCCACGCCGCGGCGCGCTCCTTCCTGCACCACCAGGTGCGCTCCATGGTCGGCTCGCTCGTCCTGGTCGGCGAGGGCAAGTGGCGTGCGCGCGATCTCGCCGAAGCGCTCGCGGCGCGCTCCCGCAAGGCCTGCGGCCCCGTCGCCCCGCCCGACGGGCTCTACCTGGTGAGCGTGGAGTATTGAAACGTCGCTCGTAGGGTGGGCAAGATCGCCGCTGCGAGCGAACCCCGCTCGGTGACTCTCCGGGCGATTTTGCCCACGCGTCCCGGCGTGCCGAAATGTACCCATGCTGCGCGCATGTCCAGATATCGGTGAGCGAGACTCCCCGGGCACGTCCTTCATTACGGTGACGCTTGCGGACCGCGGCAGGACGCGTGGGCAAAGCGCGCTCGCGGCCCTCATGCGGGATCAATACTTCGATCGCGCTTTGCCCACCCTACCCCGCGAAATACCGGTCCAGGATCTTCCGGTAGATCGCGGTGAGGGCGACGAGGTCGGCGGTCGCGACCTGCTCGTCGATCTTGTGGGCGGTGCGGTTGGCAAGGCCGAACTCCACCACCGGGCAGTGATCCTTGATGAAGCGTGCGTCCGAGGTGCCGCCCGTGGTGGAGAGCGCCGGCCTGCGGCCCGTCACCTCGGCGATCGCCTCGGTGACGAGCGCGACGAACGGGCCGGGCGCGGTCAGGAACGCGTCGGCGTTGGAGGGCTCCCACGCGAAGGCGAACCGGATGCGCCCGCCCGCGGCGGCGGCGGCGCGGCGCTCGACCAGCGCCTTCAGGCTCTCGCGCGTGTGCAGGTCGTTGAAGCGGATGTTGAAGCGCGCGCGCGCCTCGCCCGGGATCAGGTTCACGGTCGGGTTGCCGACCTCGAGATTGGTGAACTCGAGGTTCGAGGGGTCGAAATGCTCGGTGCCCGTGTCGAGCGGCTCCGCGGTCAGCGCCGCCATCAGCGTGGTGAGGCCGCGGATCGGGTTGTCGGCGAGGTCCGGATAGGCGACGTGGCCCTGCGTGCCCGTGACGATCAGCGTGCCGTTGAGCGAGCCGCGCCGGCCGATCTTGACCATCTCGCCGAGCGTTTCCGGATTGGTCGGCTCGCCGAGGATGCAGTGGTCGAATTTTTCGCCGCGCTCCGCCGCCCAGGCGAGCAGCTTCACGGTTCCGTTCACCGCGATGCCTTCCTCGTCCCCGGTGACCAGGAACGAGATCGAGCCCTTGGGCGCGCCATCGTTCGCCGCCAAGTGGTCGAGTACGGCCGCGACCTTGCAGGCGATCGCGCCTTTCATGTCGACCGCGCCGCGCCCGTAGAGCATGCCGTTTTCGATCTCGCCCGCGAAGGGCGGATGCGACCATTTCGCCGCGTCGCCCGGCGGCACCACGTCGGTATGGCCCGCGAACACGAGGTGCGGCGCCCCGCTGCCGATGCGCGCATAGAGGTTCTCGACCGGCGCCATGCCGGGCTCCGCGAAGGTGACCCGCTGCACCGCGAAGCCGGCCGGCGCCAGCACGCGCTCCAGGTAGCCGAGCGCCCCGCCTTCCGCGGGCGTGACCGACGGACAGCGGATGAGGCCGGCCGCGAGCGCGATCGGGTCGGCGCCCATGCTCAGTCCCGCAGCAGCTCGTTGATCGAGGTCTTGGAGCGGGTCCGCTCGTCCACGCGCTTGACGATCACGGCGCAGTAGAGGCCGGGGCCGGGCGCGCCGGTCTTCATCGGCTTGCCGGGCAGCGTGCCGCTCACCACCACCGAGTAGGGCGGCACCTCGCCCTGGAGGATCTCGCCGCTCTCGCGGTCGACGATCTTGGTCGAGGCGCCGAGATAGACCCCCATGGAGAGCACCGAGCCCTCGCGCACCACCACGCCTTCGGCGACCTCGGCGCGCGCGCCGATGAAGCAGTTGTCCTCGATGATCACGGGCCCGGCCTGCAGCGGCTCGAGCACGCCGCCGATGCCGGCGCCGCCCGAGATGTGGCAATTCTTGCCGATCTGCGCGCAGGAGCCGACGGTGGCCCAGGTATCGACCATCGTCCCCGAATCCACATAGGCGCCGAGATTGACGAAGGACGGCATCAGCACCACGCCCGGCGCGATATGCGCGGAGCGGCGCACGATCGCGCCCGGCACTGCGCGGAAGCCCGCGGCGCGGAAGCGGTCCGCGCCCCAGCCCGCGAACTTGGACGGCACCTTGTCCCACCACACGGCGTCGCCGGGACCGCCGCCGATCACGCTCATGTCGTTGAGGCGGAACGAGAGCAGCACCGCCTTCTTGAGCCACTGGTTGACGCGCCAGCTGCCGTCCGCCCCTTTCTCGGCGACGCGCGCGTCGCCGCGGTCGAGGAGGTCGAGCGCGGCCTCCACGGCCTCGCGCACCGCGCCCGTGGTCGCGGGGCCGATGCCCTCGCGCTGCTCGAAGGCGGCATCGATGGTCTTGGCGAGTTCGGCGGTCGACATGGGATCCCCGGGGTCCTGCAAGGGCCAGCGCTTGTCGACGGTGCCGGCCGCGGAGTCAAGACGCGCCCCGGGCAGCCGCCGCGCGGCGCCGCCGCCTCGCGCTGGCGCGTGACGGCGGGCGCGCCGAGATTCCGTTCAGCAACGAGTCGACCGCGGCGCGCACGCAGCGGTCCACCTCCCTGCGCGAGGGCTGCGGGCCGAGACCGATCAGCGCGCGGAAATGCAGGTCGCCCTTGACCATCTCCAGGAAATGTCGCGCGCGCAGGTCGGCGTCCCCCGCCGTGAAGGCTCCGGCGGCCGCGCCGGCCCGCAGATAGGCCGCGAGCCGCGCGGCCGCGACCTTCGGCCCGGCCCGGTAGACGGCGCGCCCGAGCTCCGGGAAGCGGCCGGCCTCCGCGACCACCAGGCGATAGAGCGCGAGGCTCGCCGGCGCCATCATCACCCGCATGAAGGCTGTCGCGAAGGCCAGCAGCGCCGCGCGGGGCGCGCGCGCCTGCGGCCGTTCCCCGGCCTCGCGCAGCGGCGCGGTCATCTCGGCGCACAGTTCCGCGATGATGGCCGCGAACAGCCCGGCCTTGTCCCCGAACTGCTTGTAGAGCGTCGCGCGCGAGCCGCCGGACCGGCGCACCACGTCGTCGAGCGTGGCCGCCGCATAGCCCTTGGCGAGGAACGCCTCGCGCGCCGCGGCGAGGAATGCCGCCCGCCGGCGCGCTCCGCGGCCGGCGGCGCCCGCACGCTGGCGCTTCGAGATGCGGTTCATCCCACCCCCCGGTCCGGTTGCCGCACAGTGTACTATCAAGTACACTTCTGGCAAGCGCGAGGATCGGCTGGAGACGCACATGCAGCGGACGGATTTCAGTTGCACGGTCGGCTACGACGTCGACGTGCCCTGCGTGTTCATGACCTGGAAGGGCTATGCGACGACGCCGCTGTTCCGCGAGGCCAACGCGCGCGTGCTCGCCTGCCTCGCGGAGCACCGCGCGACGCGTCTGCTCGGCGACGTCGCCGATTTCGTGCTGATCGCCGCCGAGGACCAGGACTGGCTCAACACGGAGTGGATCCCGCGCGCCGTCGCGGCCGGCCTGCGCCGCGCCGCCATCGTGCAGCCGACCTTCTATTTCAACCGCGTGGCGGTCGAGAATGTCGGCCGGCGCACCGACCCCGAACGCCTGTCTGTCGGCTTCTTCGACACCGCCGAGGCTGCGCGCGCGTGGCTGCGCGTCGCCGATCCCGCCTCAACCTGACGATCCGATCCCTTTCAGGAAGCCGAGCAGGTCGTCGGTGACGTGGTCGACATGGGCGGCGTCGCGGCCCTCGAGCTCCCAGTCCTCGCGGAACACCTCGCGCGTGCCCCCCGGCACCACCAGCACGGTGGTCATGCCCAGCGCGTGGGGGACCTCCAGGTTGCGGGCGAGGTCCTCGAACATCGCGGCCCTGCCGGCATCGACCCCGTGGCGGGCGAGGAAGCGGTCGTAGGCCCGGGGCAGGGGCTTCGGCTCCATGTCGGCGGCCGCGATGTCGAACACGTCCTCGAAGCACTGGTGGATCTCGAGCCGCCGCATCACGGCCTCGGCGTGGCGGCGCGTGCCGTTGGTGAGGATCAGCTTGCGCCCGGGCAGTCTCTCGATCGCGGCGCCGAGCGCCGGGTTCGGCTCCAGCGGCGAATGGTCGATCTCGTGCACGAAGGCGAGATAGTCGTCCGGATCGAGCCCGTGCTCGGTCATCAGCCCGCGCATCGAGGTGCCGTAGCGCCGGTAGTAGTCCTTCTGCAGGCGGAACGCCTCGTCGTGGGAGATCTTGAGGAAGTTCGCGATATAGTCGCGGATCCGCCCGTCCACCTGCTGCCAGAGGTTCACGTGATGCGGGTAGAGCGTGTTGTCGAGGTCGAACACCCAGGCCTCGACATGGGCGAAGCTGCGGGGCGCGGGACGGATGGGGGCGGGCGTCGGCATGGGGGCTTCTTATCCAAGCCGGCGGGCGAACGCGAGGGCCCGATCGCTACTCCCGGAACCGCACGGTCGCGCCCAGGCGGCCCGCGAGGTCGATGGTGGCGAAGCCCGTGGCGTCGAGGCCGCGCGCCGCGCAGTCGCCCTGCTCGGCGAGCTCGAAGCGCACCGCCCGGGTGCACAGCGTCGTGGCGCCGCCCCAGGCGAGCGCCTGCTCGGCGCGCCGGATCGCCTGGCCGTCCTTGTCCACGGCCTCGCCGAAGCTGTAGAGCCGGCCCGGCTTGCCCGGCACCTCGGGCTTCACGCACTTGCCGGGCTCCACCCGGTACCAGCCGCGCGTGACGATGCCGGCCGCGCCCTCCACCCCGAGCGCCGCCATCACGGTGTGGGCGGTCTCGTTGCACCAAGAGAAGCCGATCCCTTCGGCGCTCTTCACGGCGGCGAGCAGCACGTCGAAGAAGCCGGCGCCGCTCGCGGCCTCGCTCCCGAGCCGGCGGTCCGTGAGGAACTGGTCGAGCGCCGCCGAGGTCTTGCGGCCCTCGATGCCGTCGATCGGGTTCGCGTCGTAGCCCGCGAGCACCAGCAGGCGCTGGATGCCGGCGAGCCGCGCCTGCTCGGCCGAATAGTCGGCCTCCTCGGCGAGGTTCGCGGCGAGGCCCTGCTCGGTCTCCGCGGGCCTGACCGCCGTGAAGCGGGCGAGCCGCTGGCCGCGCCGCGCATTGCAGGCGCCCGCCGCCGCGATCACGAAATCGCCGTCCGCCACGCACAGGTCGGCATGGCCGGTCTGCGGCAGCGGCGAGGCGCCGTAGACCGGCAGCGCGCGCGCGTGCACGTAGAGCTTCTCGGCCTCGACCGCGCCGGAGAGCACGCCCCGGCACTGCCCCGGGTCGATGCGGAACCAGCCGCGCGTCGCCCGCGCCCCCTTGTCCTCGAGCCCGAGCACCGCCTCCAGCACGTAGCTGGTCTTGTTGCAGAGCTGCAGGTCCGCCCGCGCCGGCTGCGGCAGCAGGGCGACTGCAAGCGACGCGAAGGCGTACAGCGATCGCCCCATCCCGCGATTCACTTGTGCATCAGCGTGCCGGCGCCTTCGTCGGTGAGGAGCTCGATCAGCACCGCGTGCGGCACCTGGCCGTCCAGGATCACCACGCCTTCGACGCCCTGCTCGAGCGCGTAGATGCAGGTCTCGACCTTGGGGATCATGCCGCCCGAGATGGTGCCGTCGGCGACCAGCTTGCGCGCGTCGTCGATCGAGAGCTCCTTGATGAGCTTCTTCGACTTGTCGAGCACGCCCGCCACGTCGGTGAGCAGCAGCAGGCGCTTGGCCTTGAGCGCGCCCGCGATCGCCCCCGCGAAGGTATCGGCATTGACGTTGTAGGTGGCCCCGTCCGCCGAGGTCGCGACCGGCGCCAGCACCGGGATCAGCTCGCGGCCGAGGATCTGGGTGAGCACCATGGTGTCGACCCGGTCGGGCTCGCCGACGAAGCCGAGATCGACCAGCTTCTCGATGTTGGAGCCGGGGTCGACCACGGCGCGGGCCACCTTGCGGGCCGTCACCATGTTGCCGTCCTTGCCGGTCAGCCCGACCGCCTTGCCTCCCGCCGCATTGATGAAGCCGACGATCTGCTTGTTGATCGATCCGGCGAGCACCATCTCGACGATCTCGACCGTGGCCGCGTCGGTGATGCGCAGGCCGCCGGCGAATTTCGACTCGATGCCGAGCCGCTTGAGCATCTCGCCGATCTGCGGCCCGCCGCCGTGCACCACCACCGGATTGATCGCGGTCTGCTCCAGGAGCACGATGTCGCGCGCGAAGCTGCGCGCCATGTCCTCGTGGCCCATGGCGTGGCCGCCATATTTCACCACGACGATCTCCTCGTCGTAGCGCTGCATGTGAGGCAGCGCCTCGACGAGGATCCGGGCCTGGTCGTGGGCCGATACGCTCATGACGTCTCCTTGCCGCTCTGGATCGCGCGCCGTTTTACCCGCGCGCGTCGGAAGGCGAAAGGGAGCCTGCGGCGAAGGCCCGACAGGCTTCAGGCGCCGTGGGATTGCAGCACGGTCTCGCCCAGGCGCACGAGCTGGCAGCAGGGGCCCTTCGGGCCCATGCTCTGGGCGCAGACGCGCGCGCCCTCGATCAAGAGGAACAACTCGTCGGCGAGCGCGGCGGGGTCGCGGGCTCCGGCCTGGCGGCAGAGCCCGACCAGCCGGTCGCGCTGCGCGCTCTTGAACGCCTCCACGACGCGCCGCGCCGGATGGTCCTTCTCGGGGATCTCCACGGCCGCATTGACCAGCGCGCAGCCGCGGTCGCCGGGATCGGTCACCCGGTTGCTGACCTCGCGCACCCAGATGCGCAGCCGCGCCTTCGGGTCCGGCACCGCCTCCGCGAGCGCGCTCCAGGCCGCTTCGACGTGGCGCGCGAAGCCGCGCAGGCATTCGGCCACCAGCTCGTCCTTGGAGGCGAAGTGCCGGTAGAGCGTCATCTTGTTGGTGCCGGCCGCCTCCGCGATCGCCTCGACGCCGACCGCGCGGATGCCCTGGCGGTAGAACAGCTCGGTCGCGGCCGCGAGGATCCGCTCCCGCGGCGGCGGGCGGGGCGTCTCGGCCTCCGGCTTCACGATGATGTTAACGGAACTCATGCGGCTTGACGGGGGTGTTACCGGTCAGTATCGTTGCCTTGTTACCGATCGGTACCACAGCTGACAGCCCGAGTCACCGGTCTCGAACAGGTCCCAGGACAAATCTTTCGCGAATGAAAGGTGCCCCATGAGCCGCTGCTACCCCGATCCGAGCCTCGAGGAAGCCTTGGCGGATCCGCTGATCAGAACCCTGATGCAGGCCGACCGGGTCGACCCCCGCGCGCTCGAGCGTTCCCTCTCCGAGACGGCGCGCAGCCTTCGGTCTCTCCCCCGGCCGGAGGAGGTCGCCCTGCATCCCTGACGTGGCGTTCGTCCCCCCGCGCCCACGTCCAGCCGGACGGTCCGCCGCCCCCGCAGCGGGCCGTCCGGCGCCTCTTCCAGGTCCCGTCCCGACCCCAGGCCCAGCGACTTCTGTTCTTGATATGTTCGAGACTCTCGCGCTAGCAGGCTGCTGAAAAAGTTTCACGCGGGGTCGTTTTTCTTGATGTTTGCGAGAGTGACCGGAGAGCCGAAGGGTGACCACCGCCGCTATTGGCGGGGTATTTGGGGTGTTTTTTCGTCATTTTCGGCACTCCAGACAGACTCACCCCGTCGCGGCGAGGATCTTCGGGATGCGGACGAGATTGTAGGCGGTCGCGGTCAGCACGAAGAACCATTCGACCAGGCCGCGACCGCAATGACGGGTCTTGCGCAGACCGCCGACGGTCTTCATCCATCCGAACGGCTCCTCGATCCGCTTGCGCTTGATCGTGCTGATACGATAGCCGGGATGCCGCGTTGTACGCCCATCGATCGCCGAGCGACGGTTGGTGTTGTTCTGCGAGACATGTGGCGTACAGCCGCGCTCGCGACAGCCGGCGACGAAGTCGGCGGTGTCATAGTTCTTGTCGCCGCCCACCGTGCTGCCAGCCCTGGCGTTGTCCTCGATCATGTCGAGCGCAGTCGTGCGCTCGGCCGTGCCATTGGCTTCGGTCAGTCGCGCATCGACGATGAGCCCATTGCGGTTCTCCGTCATCAGATGGCCCATATGGCAGAGCTTGGCTTCCTTGCCGGCGCCCTTGCGGAACAAGCGCGCGTCCGGATCGGTGGTCGAGCAATGCGTGTCGTTGCGGCGTTTCTCGCCATGGAAGTTGCGCTCGGCATTGCGCCCGCCGCCTCCCTGGTCTTGCTGCGACGGCGGATTGCCTTCGTCCTTCGGAACGAAGCTCTTCATGCTGGCCCAGGCTTCGATCAGGGTGCCATCGACCGAGAAGTGCTCGCTGGAGAGCAGGCTGCGGACCTGCGACAGGTTCAGCACGGCGACAAAGAACTTGTTCGCGATATCCCCATTGAGCAGCCGATCCCGGTTCTTGCAGAACACCGTCGCATCCCACACCACATCG
Source organism: Bradyrhizobiaceae bacterium (assembly GCA_003105195.1). GTDB lineage: Bacteria > Pseudomonadota > Alphaproteobacteria > Rhizobiales > Xanthobacteraceae > FEB-22. Next base: position 402 of record PQAH01000237.1, on the reverse strand, counting down.
TCCGCCGAAAGCCCGACGAACCAGCGGAACAACAGATTGTAGTCGAGCTGCTCCATCAGCTGCCGTTCCGAGCGCACCGTGTAGAACGCCTGCAGCAGCAAAGCGCGCAGCAGCCGCTCTGGCGGGATCGACGGCCGCCCGTCGCGCGAATACAAGCGGTCGAACGACCGCGACAACTCTCCCAGCGCAGCGTCAACAAGTTCGCGGATTGCCCGCAACGGATGATCCGCCGGAATGCGAGATTCCAGTCGCACGTAGCTGAAAAAACCTTCAGACCGCTGATCTTCGCCGCGCATCACATTCCTCGACATAAAGGAATCAACCACATGCACGGAATCACACTCCAGTCGTCCCGCAAAACGACTTTTTCAGCAGCCTGCTAGGCGAGAACGTGGCGCGCCA
>PQAH01000236.1 GCA_003105195.1 Bradyrhizobiaceae bacterium | reverse complement strand
GAAATGGCCTCTAAGTGACTAAACGAGTACTGACTGAACCGGGTTGGCTTGGTTTTGCTGTTTATGATCTCCCGATTTTGCACCGTTGCGCGAGCGCAACGGTGCAAAATCGGGAGACGTATACAAACCCAAATCTTTCCGCAATTGTGTCGGCACATCAGCAAGACGAAACTGACCTACGCTGTTTCCGCGAATAGCTCCCGTCCTATCAGCCAGCGCCGTATCTCGCTGGTTCCGGCGCCGATCTCATACAGTTTCGCGTCTCGCCACAGACGCCCGGCAGCGGTTTCGTTGATATAGCCCATGCCGCCCAGGCACTGGATCGCTTCGCCCGCCATCCAGGTGGCCTTTTCCGCGGCATACAGGATGGCACCCGCGGCGTCCTTGCGCGCCGTTTCGCCCCGGTCGCAGGCCGCGCCCACCGCATAAACATAGGCCTTGCAGGCGTTCATGGTCGTGTACATGTCGGCGAGCTTTCCCTGCATCAGCTGGAACTCGCCGATCGGCTGGCCGAACTGCTTGCGCTCGTGGACGTAGGGCAGGACCACGTCCATGCAGGCCTCCATGATTCCCAGCGGCCCGCCGGCCAGCACCGCGCGCTCGTAGTCCAGTCCGCTCATCAGCACGCTCGCGCCCTGGCCCGGCTCCGAGAGCACATTTTGTTCGGGCACCTCGCAGTCGCGGAACACCAGTTCGCAGGTGTTCGAACCGCGCATGCCCAGCTTGTCCAGTTTCTGGGCGGTCGAAAACCCCGGGAATCCCTTTTCGATGATGAATGCGGTGATCCCGCGGGGTCCGGCGGCCGCATCGGACTTGGCATAGACCACCAGTACATCGGCATCCGGACCGTTGGTGATCCACATCTTGTTGCCGTTCAGGACGAATTTTCCATTCTTGTAGTCGGCGCGCAGTTTCATCGAAACGACGTCGGAGCCCGCGCCCGGCTCCGACATCGCGAGCGCGCCGACATGCTCGCCGGAAACGAGCTTCGGCAGGTAGCGCCGCTTCTGCTCGGCCGTGCCGTTGCGGCGGATCTGGTTGACGCACAGGTTGGAGTGGGCGCCGTAGGAGAGCCCGACCGCGGCCGAGCCGCGCGAGATCTCCTCCATGGCGACGCAATGGGCGAGGTAGCCGAGGCCGGCCCCGCCCCACTCCTCCTCGACCGTGATGCCGAGCAGGCCGAGCTCGCCCATCTGCGGCCAGAGCTCGCGCGGGAACGTGTTCGAGCGGTCGATCTCGTCGGCGCGCGGCGCGAGCTGGTCCTGCGCGAAGCGCGAGACGGTGTCGCGCAGCATGTCGGCGTCCTCGCCGAGGCCGAAATCGAAGCCGCGCCAGACATTCGGGATCATGCGTCACCTCCGCCACGATTGTTAGCGCATGAGCCGGAAGCCTGGGAACAGGATTCGGCGGGCCGGCCGACGGCCGCCCGGCACCGCTGAGCGCCGTCAGCCCTTCGCGCGGGCGCGCGAGGCGATCAGGCGCGCCTTGCGCTGGCTGAGCAGCGCGTCGAGCGCCTCGCGCGGCATCGGGCGCGCGAAGCCGAACCCCTGCATCTCGTCGCAGCCCGCGAGCCGCAGCAGCACCCGCTGCTCGTCGGTCTCCACGCCCTCGCCCAGCACGCTCAGGCCGAGCGCGCGCCCGAGCGCGACGATCGCCTGCACCATGGCGGCGGCGTCGCCCGAGCGGCCGAGCGGGGCGACGAAGCTGCGGTCGATCTTGAGCTTGTCGAAGGCGAAGCGCTGCAGGTAGCCGAGGCTCGAATAGCCGACGCCGAAATCGTCGAGCGCGAGGCGCACGCCGAGCACCCTGAGCGCGTCGAGCCTCGCCTTGGCCTCGTTCGGATCGTCGATCAGCACGCCCTCGGTGACCTCGAGCACCACGCGCGAGGCCGAGATGCCGGTCTCGGCCAGGATCTGCGAGACCAGCGGCACGAGCTTCGGGCTGCGCACCTGCACGGGGGAGAGGTTGATCGCGATGTAGAGGTTCGGCCAGCGCAGCGCGTCCGAGAGCGCGCGGCGCAGCACGAACTCGCCGAGCGCCTCCATCAGCCCGGTCTGCTCCGCGATCGGCACGAAGACCGAGGGCGGAATCGCACCGCGCATCGGATGCTGCCAGCGCAGCAGGGCCTCGACCCCGACCGTGCGCCCGTCGGCGGCCGCGACGATCGGCTGGTAATGCAGGTCGATGGTGCCGTCCTCGACCGCGCGCATGAGCTCGCGCCGGATGAAGCGCCGGTCGTGGGACTCCTCTTCCATCGCCGGCTTGAAGCAGATCACCCGCCCCCCGCCCTGGCTCTTGGCGGCGCGCAGCGCGAGATCCGCGCGCACCACGAGCTCGTCGCGCAGGGTCTCCTCGGCGGCGATCGCGAACCCGATGCTCAACCCGATATGCAGCATCTGTCCGTTGACCCAGAACGGCCGCGACACGGCCTCGAGCGCATGCTCCGCGGCGGCGATCACGGCATCGGACTCCTCCGACGATGCCAGCAGCGCGAAGCGATCGCCGCCCATGCGTCCGAGCATGACGTCGGGGCCGAAGGCCGCACGCAGGCGGTCCGCCGCCATGGCGAGCAGCCGGTCGCCGCCCGAATGGCCGACCGTCTCGTTCGCCTCGCTGAAGCGATCGAGGTCGGCGTAGCCGAACACGACGACGTCGTCGGGCGTCCGCAGGGCGAGGGCCCGGTCGATCTCGGCATTGATCCGGCGCAGGTTCGGCAGCCCGGTGAGCGGGTCCTCGTGGGCGAGCGCGTTCGCCCGGCGCTCGCTCTCGGCGAGCCTTTCGGTCGAGCGGCGCACCTGCCAGACCGAGAGCCAGGCGAGGCCGAACAAGGCGATACCGACCGCCCCGAGCAGCGGCGCGAGGCGGATGATCATGGCGAGGACCGGCCCTTCGGCCTGCCAGCTGAACCATCCGACGATGCGCCCGTCCCGGTCGTGGATCACCAGCGTGTTCGAATTCTCGGCCGCCGCATCGCCGTTCACCTGCAGGCCGGGGATTCCGGTCGTCGTCTGCAGCACCTGGACGCGATTGAGGTCGAGCCGCGCCAGCGTCACCAGCACCGGCAGGTCGCCGCCCCCGCGAAACGCGAGGTCCGGCGAGCGCACCACGGCCGCCGCCATCACGGCCGGATCGCCGTCGACGCCGGTGAACTCCGCGGCCACGGGCGCGATGGCCGCCGAATAGAGCTCCGGCAGTTCCGCCGCGCGCGTCAGCCGGCTCGCCTCCTCGGCGCGGAAGGCGGCCGCCATCTGCCGCACGCCCGCCGGCGCATCGCTTTCGCCGGGCGGGAACGAGGCGATCACCGAGCCGTCACCCGCCAGCAGATAGGCCCGCTCGTGCCGGTAGCGGCTGAGCCCCGTCGGCGCGAGCCGCGCCCCGACCTCGGCGAGCGTGAGCGGCTCGGACCGCCACGCGACGGCCGAGATGTCGGCCGCGCGGTCGAGCGTGAACTCGGAGAAGACCGAGCGGAACTCCTCGAGCGCGGCCGCAAGCGACTGGCGTTGCGCCTGCTGCTGGCGCGCGTCGCTGTCGCGGGCGATGAAGGTGACGGTCCCGATCAGCGCCGCGCTTGCGAGCGCGACCAGCACGGCGAGCGGCGCGATCAAGCGTCCCGCGATCCACGGCGACGGCGCCGTGACGTCCGGGCGCCGGCGCGCACGGCGCAACAGCGCGCGCAGCCGCTCCGGCCAGACTCTCGCCGATGCCCCTGCGGCGCTCATGATGGAATGGCCGGCTGCCTCGCGTTTCGGTCGCCGACCCTACCGGGCCAATGGTTAAGGGCCCGTCAGAAAAGACGGTGAATCAACCGTAACCAACTGATCTTGCCCGTGGAATCAACGGCTTCGCCGGACCCTCGGCGGCCTCGGTATCAGCGCAGACCGAACCACAGCGTGGCGATGCCGAGGAACGAGAAGAAGCCGATCACGTCCGTGATGGTGGTGACGAAGGGCCCCGAGGAGACCGCCGGATCGATTCCGAGCCGGTTGAGCGCGAGCGGGATCAGGATCCCGCCGAGCGCGGCGGCGGTGAGGACCGTCAGGATCGCCAGGCCGACCACGAAGGCGAGGTCGCGGACGCCGAACCAGCCGACCGCGACGATGCCGAGGATGACCGCGAAGAAGACGCCGTTGAGCGCGCCGACCGCGAGCTCGCGCATGATGATCCGCCAGGCATTGCCCGATCCGAGCTCGCGGGTGGCGAGCGCCCGCACCGTGACCGTCATGGTCTGGGTGCCGGCATTCCCGCCCATCGAGGCCACGACCGGCATCAGCACGGCGAGCGCCACCATCTTCTGGATCGAGCTCTCGAACAGGTTGATCACGGTCGCGGCCAGGATGGCGGTGATGAGATTGACGAACAGCCACGGGAAGCGGCTGCGCACCGTGTAGAGCACCGTGTCGGAGAGCTCCTCGTCGCCCTTGACGCCGCCGAGCGCCAGGAGGTCCTCGTCCGCCTCCTGCTCGATCATGTCGACCACGTCGTCGATGGTGATCACGCCCACCATGCGCTCGTCGGCATCGACCACCGGCGCGGCGACCAGGTCGTAGCGCTCGAACAGCCGCGCAACCTCCTCCTGGTCGTCCTCGGCGCGCACCCGGCGCCGCTCGGGATCCATCAGCGTGGAGATCGGCACCGGCCGCTTGGTGCGCAGCAGCTGGTCGAGCGCGACCGCCCCGACGAAACGCTGGTCGCGATCGACCACGTAGATCTCGAAGAAGCGGTCCGGCAGGTCGTCGGTCTCGCGCATGTAGTCGATCGCCTGCCCGACGGTCCATCCCGGCGGCACCGCGATGAACTCGGTCTGCATGCGGCGCCCGGCCGAGGAATCCGGGTAGTCGAGACGGCGCGCCAGCGCGACCCGCTCGGGCGGCGGGAGCTGATCGAGGATCTCGGCCTGGTCCTCCTTGGGCAAATCCTCGAGGATGTAGACGGCGTCATCGGAGTCGAGCTCGCGCACGCCCTCGGCCACGGTCTCGGGCGGCAGCTCCTCGAGGATCTCCTCGCGCACCGCGTCGTCGACCTCGGTGAGCGCCGTGAAGTCGAAGGCGGCGCCCATCAGCCGGATCAGCTTCGGCCGCAGCTCCGGGTCGAGCGCCTCGATCAGGTCGCCGGTGTCGGCCTCGTGCAGGTCGCCGACCCGCTCGCGCAGCGCCGCGGAGTCGCCGGCCGCGATCGCCCGCGCGACCGCCTCGACGTAGTCGGCGCGGAGCGATCCTTCCGCGTCGCGCAGTTCGCGCGCGCGATCGGGCGAATCGGTCGCGGCAATGTCCTGGTGGTCGAGCATGCCGGACTGTCCCTCGGAGACGACGAGGCCGTGAAGAGTCCCGTGCTTGTACGACGCTCCCCCGCGCCGGGCAAACGTCGCCGCACGACGATTGCGTGACACGGCCGCGGCATTAACGCGCCGTTATGCGCGTGTCCTTAGCGTGTGCCGGAGTGGCCGCCAGGGGAACCGCGGCTCGGGGAGTTCTCGCGTGCGTCGTGTTGCGTTCGTCGCCGTCTCGATCCTGCTCGCCGGCATCGCTCCTTCCCGCGCCGCCGACTGCGCCGATCCGGGCGCGCTCGGCACCGCGCGCGAGCTCGTCGTCGATCCGCGCGAGCATCGCCGCATCGGCGGCATGCAGTACGGCGAGACCCTGCCGCTCGCCGACCGGGAGGTGGTGCTCACTTTCGACGACGGCCCGCGGCCGCTCTTCACCCCGCGCGTGCGCGAGGCGCTCGCGGCCGAATGCGTCCGGGCGACGTTTTTCGTTGTCGGCCGGCAGGCGCGCGCCTATCCGGACCTGGTGCGGAGCCTGCGCGCCGACGGCCACAGCATCGGCACTCATTCCGAGAACCATCCTCCGCGCTTCGACCTGCTGCTGCCGGAAGCGGCCATCCGCGAGATCGACTCCGGAATCGCCGCGGCGGCCGCGGCGCTCGGCGCGCGCGAAGCGGTGGCGCCGTTCTTCCGCTTCCCGGGCCTGCGGCGTTCGCCCTTTGCCGAGGCCGCGCTCGCCGCGCGTGGCGTGATGGCCTGGAGCGCCGACATGCCGGCGGACGACTGGCTCGGGATCTCGGCCGACGAGATCGTCGCCCGCGCGCTCGCGCGCCTCGCCGAGCAGGGCAAGGGCGTGCTGCTGCTGCACGACATCCAGCCCGCGACCGCGCTCGCGCTTCCCGTCCTGCTGCGCGAGCTCAAGGCGCGCGGCTACCGCGTCGTCCATGTGGTTCCCGCCGACGACGCGCGTCCCGCGACCGCAACCCTGCCGTCGCAATGGGCACGCCATCCCGGCCGCGGCCGCCAGCGGTTCGCGCAGCGCCTGCCGATCGCCAGCCCCGACAGCTTCGGCTGGCCGCGCCCCTATCGCCTGGCGCTCACGGATGCGCCCGCGCTGCGTGGTTCCCTCGCGGCGGATCCGCCGCCCGAGTCCTGGCCGGATCCGTCCGTCGGTCCGGTCATCGCCGGGCCGGCCGATGCCCCGATCGCGCGCTACGCTCTCACGCCGCGCGACGGCGCGCAGACGACCCTCGTCGCCGCCAGCGCCGACGCCGCGCTCGCCGCCATGGTGCGCCGCCCGCGCCCGCGTCCCGCGCGCGCGCGCGTCCCGGCGCCGGCCGAGGCCCCGCCGCAGAACTTCGGCGGCCTGTTCCGGCTGCCCTTCCTCGGCGCCACGCCCTGATGAGGGCACCGCCCCTGCGCTGATTCGAGAAACGAAAAAGCCCGGAGAACCCCCGGGCTTTTCTCGCCAATTCCTGGTGCGGTCGAGAGGACTCGAACCTCCACGGGTCGCCCCACTAGCACCTCAAGCTAGCGCGTCTACCAGTTCCGCCACGACCGCATTGGGATGTGCCGGCCTCTGCGGCCCGGCCTTGTGCGACGGCGCTCGATGTAACAAATCACTCGTAAGGGTACAAGGGCGCCGGTCGCGCCCGGAACCGGCCGCCGCCGGGGGTCCCGACGCGCCTCAGCGGCGCTCCGGCGAGCGCTTGAGCATGCTCTTGACCTCGACCGCGATGCGGTTGCCGCTGACGATCACGGTGCCCCTGGCGACCGGCAGGTTGTTGGCGAGGATCTGCACCTCGTCGTCCTCGGAGGCGTCGAGCTCGATGATGGCGCCGCGGCCGAGGCGCAGCACCTGATGGACCGGCATGGACGTGGATCCGAGCACCACGGCGATGTCGAGCGAGACCGAGTCGATGGTTGCCACTGAGGAGATTTCCTTGCGCCTGAGAGACCGCGACCTCCACGTCACCACGGGATGGTTACGAGGTGGTTAACGCCTGCCGCGAGCCCGCCGGCGCCATGCTCCCGGCCGCCCCCGGCGCGCCGGTCGCCTGGCGCGTGAGCGACGCGCGCGTGCCCTACGCGGACGCGCTCGCCGCCATGGACGCGCGCGCGGCCGCCATCGCGGAGGGACGCGCCGACGAGCTCGTCTGGCTGCTCGAGCATCCGCCGCTCTACACGGCCGGCACCAGCGCGCGGCCGGCCGACTTGCTCGCGACATCCTTTCCCGTGTTCGCCACCGGCCGCGGCGGGCAGTTCACCTATCACGGGCCGGGACAGCGCGTGGCCTACCTGATGCTCGACCTCAAGCGCCGCACGCCCGACGTGCGCCGTTTCGTGGCGACTCTCGAGACCTGGATCATCCGCACGCTCGCGGCCTTCGGCGTCACGGGCGAGCGGCGCGAGGGACGCATCGGCGTCTGGGTGCGCCGCCCCGACAAGGGCGCCGGCCACGAGGACAAGATCGCGGCCATCGGCATCCGCCTGCGGCGCTGGGTGACGCTGCACGGCATCGCGCTCAATGTGGAGCCCGACCTCGCCCACTTCGCCGGCATCGTGCCGTGCGGCGTCAGCGATCCGCGCTACGGCGTCACCAGCCTCGCCGATCTCGGCATCCCGGTGACGCTGCCGGAGGTCGACATGGTGCTGCGCCACGAGTTCGAGGCCCTGTTCGGCCCGAGCGCGCCGGAGCCGGCGGAAGCCGCGCCGCTCCTCGCGACTCCCTGACTCGCCCGCCTATTTCGCGCTCGCACCGTCCCGCCGTCGCGTGCACGTCACCTCGCGCGGCTGGCACGCGATGCCGATATTGGAGCAGGACGGCGCGCCGTCCGCCGCGCGCTGGCAGGCGCGGCAGGCGTCGGTCCATTCCTCGCAGGACGGCTCGCGGTCCCCGAAGCCCTGGATCGAGGGAGGCTCCGCGGCCGCCGGCGCCGCCGCAGCCGGCAGGTCGGGCGGCTTCGGCAGGTCCGCCGCGCCCGCACCCGCCACGGCGAGCATCAGCACCAGCCATGCGACGAGGCCGCACGCCATCACACGGTTCCCAGCACCGAGAAGCGCTCGCCCGCGACGCGCGAGGCGAGCGCCCGGGCGTCCGCCGGATGGAGCTCGACCGCCGTCACCCGCGCGGCCGCCGGACCGCGATGGCAGGCCGTGATCATGTCGGTGACGATCCTCTCGCCTCCCCCGAACACCGCCTCCACGCTGCCATCGCGGCGGTTGCGGACCCAGCCGGCGAGGCCCCGCGCCTGGGCCTCGTCCTCGACCCAGGCGCGGTAGCCGACACCCTGGACGCGTCCGTGGATCACGACGCGGCGAACGATCTCGGTCATGCCAGCTCCCCGACCTCCACGGCGCGCGCGGCCCGGTAGCCGGACGGCGCCCAGCGCGCGAGTTCCGCGAGGTAGCGCTGCGGCAGCCGCCAGTCGCGCCCGGCTGCGACCACGGTCTCGACATAGCCCGGTGCCGGCCGTCCCTCGGCGCGCTCGCGCCCGACATAGACCAGCGCCCGCGCGACCCGCCCGCGGATCCGCACGCCGAGGCGCGCGCGGCGATAGAGCCCGCTGTCGAGACTCTCATAGGCGTTGAGTGCGGCAAGATCGCGGGGCGCGAGCCGCCACAGCACGCCGTGCACCACGCCTCCGGGCGCCGGCACGATCGAGGCGTAGCGATCCGTCGTGATCACGAAGCGCCAGCCGTGGAGCGCGGCCGGCCCGTGTGGCTGTGCCGTCGGGCAGCGCCGCGCCATGGGCGCGCGCGCCATGTTGGATCCATAGGCGAAATAGAGCGTCATGATGATGCGACCGGGCGGGTCCCGGTCCAGACCGAGAAGCCGAGCGCGACCAGGACGGGCAGCATCGCCAGCGCCAGCAGCGCCGCCATGATCAGCCCGAACAGGCCGAGATCGACCGCCCCGGAGAGGAGCGCGAACAGGTGGAACAGCAGGACGAAGGCGAGCGGTTGCGAGCCCGAGGGCTCGCCCGGCGCCGCGCCGCCCGTGTCCAGGATCAGGGTCGCGATCAGGAGCAGCAGCAGCGCGGCGAGCGCACAGAGCGCCGCGATGCCGGTGGCGACGCCGGCGCCGAGCCCCGCATCGCGCAGCCGCTTGGCGTGCACCGCATACCAGGCCCAGACCAGCAGCGCCTGCGCGGCCGCGAAGGGCCACAGCCCGGCCGCCGCCGTCACGGGCGGCGCGAGCAGCGCCTGCGAGCCGCAGGCCGCCGCATAGATCGCCAGCGCGGCGAGCCAGAACGGCCGCGCGCCGATCCGGCCGGAGCTGGAGAGAAACAGCGAGAGCGCACTCATGACGGCCCCATGGGCCGGCATCATGCCCGAAGCCGGGAGACCCGCCCAGCAGGCGGGGCGGCGCTATCTCATTTCTTCTCGTCGCGACGGGACTCGACCGCGCGCTCGAGCGCCGGCGCCGAGCCTTCGGGATGCTCCAGGGTGCTCTCGACCACGGCGCGGTCGACGCGCTCCTCGTAGGTCTCGAGCGCCACGCCCGGCTCCTTGCCGGGATCCGGCGTGCGCCCGTCGACCGAGCTCGGGCGCGACCGGCGCGAGCCCGTGATCGAGACGTCGTCGGGCGCGGTCGGCGGCGCCTCTCCGGGGCGCCTGCGGGGCGGTGTCGCGGACATGCGTGGACTCCTTCTGAAATGGATGGTTCGTGTCGTTCAACGCGGCCGTTACGAATCGACCATCGCGCCGCCGTTCGGATGCAGCACCTGGCCGCTGATGTAGGAGCTCTCCTCGCTCGCGAGGAACACGTAGCAGGGCGCGACCTCGTTCGGCTGCCCGGCCCGCCCCATCGGCACGGACGATCCGTGCTCGGCGACGCGCTCGGCGTCGAACGAGGCCGGGATCAGCGGCGTCCAGATCGGCCCGGGCGCCACGCCATTGACGCGAATCTTGCGGTCGGCGAGCAGCGCCTGCGACAGCGAGCGCGTGAAAGCGACGATGGCGCCGCGCGTCGCCGCGTAGTCGATCAGCGTCTTGTGACCCCGATAGGCCGTGATCGAGGTCGTGTTGATGATCGTCGAACCCTCCTTCATGTGACGCAGCGCCGCCTTCGTCATGAAGAAGGTGCCGAAGACATTGGTGCGGAAGGTCCGCTCCAGCTGCCGCGCGTCGATCTCGAGCGGCTCCTCGGTCTCGTGCTGCTCGGCCGCATTGTTGACCAGGATGTCGAGGCGGCCGAACTCCGCCACCGTGCGCGCGACGACGTCGCGGCAGAACGCCTCCTCGCCGATGTCGCCCGCGAAGCTGATGGCGCGGCTGCCCTCGCCCGCGACCGCCGCGACCGTGTCCTCGGCGTCGGCGTGCTCCTCCAGATAGGCGATCGCGATCAGCGCGCCCTCGCGCACCATGGCGACCGCGACCGCGCGACCGATACCACTGTCGCCGCCCGTGATCAGCGCCGCCTTGCCGGCGAGCTTGCCGACGCCCGGGAAGCGCGGCGTGTAGTTGGGACGCGGCCGCATCTCGGCCTCGCGGCCGGGTTGCCGGTCCTGCACCTGGGGCGGCTGCCCCTTCGGCTTGTCCTGCACGTTCATCGACGCTCTCCGGATCTCCGGAGACGGAACGCGCCGCCCGGCGCGCCAGTTCCGTGCCGGCCGCGGGGGCGTCGTCCAGGAGGAGACTCCAGCGCGATCAGGACGCTGGGGCGATCGCCTGAATCGGTTTCAGAACGCCGCGCCGATGCCGGCGAGCGCCGGGGCGTCGGCAACCGAGACCAGGGCGGCGCCGCCTTCGCGGCTGCCGCAGACGTAGTTGCGGCCGGTGGCCTTGGCCGCATAGAGGGCGACATCGGCGGCCTGCAGCAGCGCCTCCGGCGAGCACGCGGCATCTCCGGCCGGAACCGCCGCGAGCCCCACGCTGACCGTGACCACGGTCTCGCCGCCGAGGCCGGGATTGGGCAGCCGCAGCCCCTCGACGGCCGCCCGCACCTGCTCGCCGATCACCAGCGCGGTCTCCAGGTCCGCGTCCGGCAGGATCACGACGAACTCCTCGCCGCCGTAGCGCGCGACCAGGTCGACCTCCACCCGGACATGGGTCTGGATCGCGGTCGCGATCCGCTGCAGGCAGCGGTCGCCTTCGGCGTGCCCGGCCGTGTCGTTGAGCGCCTTGAAGTGATCCACGTCGATCATCATCACGGCGAGCCGGGCGGCGCCGCCGGCGGCCTTCTCCCAGGCCAAGACATAGGACGCGTCGAAATGGCGCCGGTTGTACACGCCGGTCAGCGGATCGGTTTGCGAGAGCCGGGTCAGCCCATCGTTGGCGGCGGCGAGCTCCTTGACGCGCAACTCGTCGCGCAGCGCCAGCAGGAAGTTCCGGCGATGGGTGCGCTCGTACAGGCGCCGTGCCTCCAGCGAGGCCAGGTAGGCGATCGGATAGGAGGCGATCAGCTCGATCGACTCCACCATCGGACCGCCGGCCTGGGTCAGGACGAAGACCAGGAACAGCGCGAGGCTCGCGACCGCCACCGCGACTGTGTAGCGGAAGTCGATGGCGTTGACGATGGTCGCCGCGAAGCTCGCGAACAGCGCCGCCGTGTTGTAGCGCTCGGCGTGGACGCCGCCGGCGAGCCCGGCCAGGTATCCCGTGATCAGGACCAGGGCCAGGGTCGGAACCGCCACCGCCAGCCCCAGCACCCAGGGCGCCCGGCGCGAACGCAGCAGCCTGGCGAACGTGATGCAGATCCCGGTGATCAGCAGGCCGCGCGTGATCAGCGACGCGAAAATGTGATCCGGGATGACGGCGGCGTCGATGCCGATCCACATGAGATCGATCGTCGCCACCGCGAGCAGCCATTTGCGAATGCCCAGGCTGCGGCCGCGCCACGTCTCGGCGGCGTAGCGCGCCTCCAGCTCCGGCGACAGCCGCAGCAGGGACATGCCCGGGCGCAGCGCGCGCTCGACCCCCTGGCGCAGCGCAGCATCGTCGCTCCGCGGATCCGCGCGCAAGGCGGCGCCGCCGTCCCGGCGGCCGGCCAGCGCGGCGCGCGCGCGCGCCGGCGGGTCGGCAGCACTCGGCGCCTGGGACAGCTCGGTCAGCATGCCCGTGCGTCATCCCACAACTGTCTTCAGGGAGCCTTACGCCCGGCGGAGCTTCCGCACCAAACCCCAGCAGCGGCTCGGGAAATAGTCGGCTTGGTAACCAAAGGGTCTATGCGCGGGACGCGTCCGCCTCAGGCGAATTCCATGATCACGGCGTCCACCGCGAGGCTGTCGCCCGGCTTGGCGTGGACCGTCTTCACGGTGCCGTCGCGCTCGGCGCGCAGCACGTTCTCCATCTTCATGGCCTCGACCACCGCCAGGGTCTCGCCGGCCTTGACCTCCTGCCCCTCGGTCACCGCGATCGCGCGCACCAGTCCCGGCATGGGACAGAGGAGCTTCTTGCCCGTGTCGGCTTCGGCCTTGACGGGCATCAGCCGCGCATAGGCGGCCTCGCGCTCGGTATAGACCCAGGTCTTCGCCTGGGCGCCGCGGAAGGCGAGATCGAACCCATTCGGGATCGTCCGCACCTGCAGGGCGGCGGGCTGGCCGTTCACGGTACCGCTCCAGACCACCTCGCCCGGCTTCCAGTCCGACTGCACCAGGTAGACCTGCCCCTCCGGCGCGAGCAGGCGAACCTCGATCGCCTCCGAGTTGCGCGCGACCTCCAGCGTGATCTCGCGGTCGTTGATCTGCACGGCGCGGCGCCGCTCGCGGGTCACCGCCCGGCCCGGCATCTGCCCCGAGATCCGGCGCCGCCGCTCGCCGACCACGTGGTCCATGGCGGCGGCCACCGCCGCGATCACGTGCGCGGTCTCGCCCGCGACCGGGACCGGATGGAAGCCGTCCGGGTACTCCTCGGCGATGAAGCCGGTCGAGAGCCGCCCCGCCCGCCAGCGCGGATGCTGCATCAGCGCGGAGAGGAACGGGATGTTGTGGCGGATGCCGTCGATCGCGAAGGCGTCGAGCGCGTCGGCCTGGGCCGCGATCGCCTCCGCGCGCGTCGGCGCGTGGGTCACGAGCTTGGCGATCATCGGGTCGTAGTGGATCGAGATCTCGCCGCCCTCGTAGACGCCGGTGTCGTTGCGCACCGTGACGCCGCCGCGTCGCTCCTCGGCGGGCGGCCGGTAGCGCACCAGCCGGCCGATCGAGGGCAGGAAGTTGCGCGTCGGATCCTCGGCATAGATGCGGCTCTCCACCGCCCAGCCCGCGAGCTTGACGTCGCGCTGCTCGAGCTTCAGCGGCTCGCCGGCGGCCACGCGGATCATCTGCTCGACCAGGTCGATGCCGGTGACGAGCTCGGTCACCGGATGCTCGACCTGCAGGCGCGTGTTCATCTCCAGGAAGTAGAAGCTCTTGTCCTGGCCGGCGACGAACTCGACGGTGCCGGCCGAGTCGTAGCCGACCGCCTTGGCGAGCGCGACCGCCTGCGCGCCCATCTTCTCGCGCGTCGCCGCGTCGATGAGCGGGCTCGGCGCCTCCTCGACGACCTTCTGGTTGCGGCGCTGGATCGAGCACTCGCGCTCGCCCAGGTGGATCACGTTGCCGTGCTTGTCGCCCAGCACCTGGATCTCGATGTGGCGCGGATCGACGATGAACTTCTCGATGAAGACGCGGTCGTCGCCGAAGGAGGACTTCGCCTCCGATCGCGCGCGCGCGAAGCCTTCCGCGACCTCCCGGCTCGAATAGGCGATGCGCATGCCCTTGCCGCCGCCGCCCGCCGAGGCCTTGATCATCACCGGGAAGCCGATCTCCTCGGCGATCTCGACGGCCTCCTTCTCGTCCGCGATCACGCCGAGATGGCCCGGCACGGTCGAGACCTTCGCGGCGGCCGCCGCCTTCTTGGACTCGAT
>PQAH01000235.1:15190-17432 GCA_003105195.1 Bradyrhizobiaceae bacterium | reverse complement strand
TTCTCCGCGATCGTCATCGCCTACGCGGGCGGCAGCCTGCTGCTCACCGCGCTCTACACGGCGCTGATCGTCTGGGTCGTGGGCCTCGCAGTCCCGGTCACCGCTTCCTACATCATCTGCGCCGTCATCGCGGCGCCGGCGCTGATGAAGCTCGGCGTGCCGGACTTCGCGGCGCACATGTTCATCTTCTACTACGCGGTCCTCTCCGAGGTCTCGCCGCCGACCGCATTGTCCTGCTTCGCGGCTGCCGCGATCACGGGCGGCGATCCCTACAAGACGACCCTGCAGGCCTGGAAGTACACGCTGCCCGCCTTCGTGGTGCCTTTCGTCTTCGTGCTGGACCCGCAGGGTCTCGGGCTGCTGCTCAAGATCCCCAAGGACGGGTCCGTGCTCGACATCATCCTGATCACGGTCAAGACGGGGCTCGGCCTCGCGGCGCTCGCGGCCGCGGCCCAGGGCTGGGCCTGGGGGCGCACCACCCGGCTCGACCGCTTCCTGCTGACGATCGCGGGAATGTTCCTGGTGTTCCCGAGCCTGTTGGAGGCGATTGCCGCGGCCGTGGTCGGCCGCGACATCGCCTATACTGCGACGATTGGGTTGGCCATCGCGATCGCGGTGCTGGTAAAACAAGTCATGCTGCCGGCCGCACCGGAAGCACGGGCAACAAACCGGAGCTAGCGCGGTTCCGGGGAAGCAGGTAGCGGTTCGCCGCCGAGAGCGTGCGGCAACGTAGGGAGAGAGGCGAAATGAGGACATCGAGAGGTTTGATCGCGGGACTGGCCCTGGGAGCCGTCGTGCTCGCGGGGGCGGCCGTCGCCCAGCAGACGAACATCGCGATCGCGACCGGCGGCACCGGCGGCGTCTACTATCCGCTCGGCGGCGGCATGGCGAACGTGCTCTCGAAGCACCTGTCGGGCGTGCAGGCGACCGCGCGCGTGACCGGCGGCTCGGTCGACAATCTCAAGCTCATCGGCTCTGGCCAGAGCGAGGTCGGCCTCGTGATGGTCGACGCCGCGCTCGACGCGCTCAAGGGCGAGGACAAGTTCAAGGGCAACAAGGTCGAGGTCCGCACCCTGATGGTGCTCTACCCGAACCGCATGCACGTCGTCTCGGTCGAGGGCCGCGGCATCGAGAAGATCGAGGACCTCAAGGGCAAGCGCGTCTCCACCGGCTCGCCCGGCAGCGCCACCGAGGTGATGGCCTTCCGCGTGATCGAGGCGGCCGGCCTCGACCGCGACAAGGACATGCGGCGCGAGCGCCTCGGCGTCGCCGAGTCGGTCAATGCCGTGAAGGACGGCAAGATCGACGCCTTCTTCTGGGTCGGCGGCCTGCCGACCGCCGCGGTCACCGATCTCGGCGCCACCCCGGGGACCAAGATCAAGCTGGTCGACACCGCCCATCTGGTCGACAAGATGAACCAGAAGTACAATAATCTCTACTCGTCCGGCGTCATCCCGGCGAAGACCTATCCGGGCCAGGAGAAGGACAATCCGGTCTCGGTGGTGCAGAACATCCTGGTCGCCAATGCCAGCATGTCCGACAAGGTCGCCTACGACATCGTCAAGACCCTGTTCGACAAGCGCGACGAGCTGATCCAGGTCCATCGCGAGGCGCAGAACTTCGTCCTCGAGGCGCAGACGCCCAAGAACTCCCCGATCCCCTGGCACCCGGGCGTCGTGAAGTACTACCAGGAGAAGGGCGTGAAGATGTGAGCGGCAGGCCCGCTCGCGCTTGATGCCGCCTGAGTTGATACACGATATCGAGGCTTGCTCCGTCTGCTCCCTCCCCCCTTGTGGGGGAGGGCTGGGGAGGCGGGTCGCCGCGAACGTGGCGTGCGGGGCTGTCCCCCTCCCTATCCAAGGGGGGAGGGAACCGGACCAGTCCCTGGATAGGCCGAATCCAAAGATCTTCCCCTGCGGGTGCGCATGAGCCGGCCTCATCGCACTGCCTTTCTTCCCACCCTCGACGAGCTCCGCACCGGCGGCAAGCGTCTGCTCGCGCGCGTGCTCTCGGCCGTGGAGACCGAGGCCGGGACGGCGGCGCTGGCGGCGCTGCTCGATGACGCCTGCGCGGCGCCGCGCGGCTACGTGCTCGGCCTCACCGGCCCGCCCGGGGTCGGCAAGTCGACGCTCACCAGCGCGCTCGTCGCCCGCGCGCGCGCGCGCGGCGAGACCGTGGGCGTGATCGCGGTCGATCCCTCCTCGCGCCGCACCGGCGGCGCGCTGCTCGGCGACCGCGCGCG
>PQAH01000235.1:0-15002 GCA_003105195.1 Bradyrhizobiaceae bacterium | reverse complement strand
TCGCCGACACGGTGCTGCTCTGCGTGCAGCCCGGTTCCGGCGACAGCCTGCAGTTCATGAAGGCCGGCGTCACCGAGCTGCCCGACGTGATCGCGGTCACCAAGGCCGACACCGGCGAGGCCGCGCAGCGCACGCGCGCCGACGTCGCGGGCGCGCTCAGCCTCGATACCGAGTCCCGCGAGCGGCCCGTGCTCGCGATCTCGGTCGCGCGCGCCGAGAGCCTCGACGCCCTCGAGGCGGCGCTGCACGCGCATCGCGCCTGGCTGACGGAGCGCGACCGGCTGTCCGCGCGGCGCGCCGCGCAGGAGCGGGCCTGGGTGGAGCAGGCGATCCGCGCGCGCTTCGGCAGCGCGGGCCTCGCGGCGGCGCGTTCCTTGACGCAGCGTCACGGCGGACCGTTCGAGATCGAGCGCGAGGTCGCCCTGGCGTTGCATCGCCGTCTCGGGCTCGTGCGTCCTGAGTAGATGCCCGGACGCGTGCGATTAACGTCGTCTCAAGGTTAATCGGCGAGAAAGGTTGCCGATCGGCGAACGCCGGCAGGCAAATTTTAAACATGCCGGCGGGATCATCGCTCCGAGGCGCACAATCCGCTTCCCGTGTGTCTTCGCAGTCTCAGTTGCGTCGAGTGGCGTAGCGTTGCGTAGCGTAGGTGACCGATGCCTGTGTCATCGTTCGGGCCGAAGGGGGCCGAGCTCGTCTCCTTCGGCCTCGCCGCCTTGGCGTTGGTCCTGACGCCGAGTGCCATCGGCCACCAGGACCTCGCCTCCCTGATCGCGCAGCAGCCGGCGGTCGCCGAGCGCTGGCGCCAGCATCTCGCCACGTCTCCCTTCGGCACCGTTCAGGCCACCTTCCACTTGCCGCGTCCGGTCGGCACCGCGATGCCCGAGCCGCCCCGCCTGCGGCTCGCCAGCCTCGCCACCGGCGACGTGACCGGCTCGATCGGTCCGGCCGCGCGCGGCCCCGGCGCGATCGTGTATCCGACCGTCGACCGCAGCCGGAAGGGCGACCGCTGGCGGCCGCCCGCGCCGCCCGCGTCCGTGACCGCACCCCCCGACGCGGCGTCGCCGCCGCCGGGCGCGCCTGCGATCGAGACCTATGACGGCGAGCTTCCCGACATCCAGCTGCAGGTCGAGCTCGCGATCCGGGCCGAGGCGAACGCCGTTCCCCCGGCGATCAGGACCGACGAGATCGAGGCCGCGATGCGCATCGCGCCGTTCCCCGAGTTCGACCTCTCGCTCTCCCTCGAACTTTCGCCCGAGCTTCCAGCCGAGGAGGTGGGCGAGGCGGCCGACGTCGATCCGGCCGATCTCTACCCGAATGCGCCGCCGGAGCTCGAGGGCCTCAATGCCGAGCTGCGCGCGGACCGCCTCTATTTCGGCGCCGCCCTGTTCGGCGACAGCGTCGCGACCCTGACGCCGTGGGCGGCGGGCGAGGAGCCGGTCCTGATGCTGCCGCGCGCGGCGGATCCCGAGATCAAGCTCGCGGCGCTCGCCCCGTCCGCCGAGACGCCGCGCGATCCGGGCGTCACGGTCGCGGGCAAGGGCGAGGTCACGGGCGACGGCCGGCGGCCGAAGAGCCCGGCGGAGCGCCTCGGCCTCGTCGGCGCCAAGCGGGCCAAGGCCGAGAAGTGCCTCGCCAACGCGGTCTATTTCGAATCGCGCGGCGAGCCGGTGCGCGGCCAGATCGCGGTCGCCCAGGTGGTGCTCAACCGCGCCTTCTCGGGCTACTATCCGAGCGACGTCTGCGGCGTCGTCTATCAGAACGCCCACCGTCGTCTCGCCTGCCAGTTCACCTTCGCGTGCGACGGCATCCCGGACCGCGTCGCCGACGCCGAGGCCTGGACGCGCGCCCAGCGCATCGCCAAGGAGAGCCTCGACGGCAGGCTGTGGCTCGCCGACGTCGGCAAGTCGACGCACTACCACGCCAACTACGTGCGTCCCTGGTGGCGCCGCACCATGCGCACGCTGAGCCGCATCGGCGTCCACATCTTCTACCGTCCGCGCAGATGGGGCGAGGGCGAGGACGCCCCGAGCTGGGGCAGCGCCACCTACACGGCCGAGGCCGCGAAGACGCTGTAGCCGAGCCACGGCAGCGCAACGCTCTCCGCGTCATGCCCGCGCATGCGGGCATCCACGCCTTGCTTCGCCGCAATGCCGCCAAGACCGGGATGTCCGGCATTCGCCGGGGGTGACGCCGAGAACCCGGCTCAGGCCTCGATATCCAATGCCACGTCGAGGCTCGGCGCCGAATGCGTGATGGCGCCGGTCGAGAGATAGTCGACGCCGGTCTCGGCGATCGCGGCGGCGGTGGCGAGCGTGATGCCGCCGGAGGCTTCGGTCACGAGGCGCCCATCGACCATGGCGACGGCGCGCCTGAGCGTCGGCGGATCCATGTTGTCGAGCAGCACCACGTCGGCGCCGCCCGCGTCCAGCACCTCGGCGAGCTGGTCGAGCGAGTCCACCTCGATCTCGATCTTGACCAGGTGGCCCGCCATCGCCTTGGCGCGCGCCAGCACCGTGCGGATGCCGCCCGCGACCGCGATGTGGTTGTCCTTGATCAGGATCGCATCGTCGAGCCCGAAGCGATGGTTGGATCCGCCGCCGCAGCGCACCGCGTATTTCTCGAGCGCGCGCAGTCCCGGCGTGGTCTTGCGCGTGCAGGTGACGCGCGCGCGCGTATGCGCCATCCGCTTCGCGAACTCCGCGGTCGCGCTC
The DNA here is from genome assembly GCA_003105195.1 of Bradyrhizobiaceae bacterium. Lineage (GTDB taxonomy): Bacteria > Pseudomonadota > Alphaproteobacteria > Rhizobiales > Xanthobacteraceae > FEB-22. The sequence continues at coordinate 12,288 of PQAH01000235.1, read as the reverse complement.
GCGATGCCCGAGAGATGGCCGAGAAAATTGAGCGACACGCGTTCCGCGGCCAGCAGGGCCCGCGCGTCCGCAGCGATCGTCATCAGCGCGGTCGCGGCGCCGACCGCCGTGCCGTCGCGGGCATGCGCCGCGATCTCGGCGTCGGGGTCGAGCTTGCGCAATGCGGCGACGACCAGCGGCAGCCCCGCGATCGTGCCGGCTGCGCGCGCCACCACCGCGGCGCGGCCACGCCGGCCCTCCGGGATGGTCGCGACCGAGGTCAGGTCGCCGGCGCGGCCGAGGTCCTCGGCGAGCGCGCGCGTCACGGCGTCCTCGATCTCGAGCGGCGACAGGAAGGCATCGGGGCAGGTGAGGGGGCTCATCGGCTCAACCGGCGACCGCGGCCGACGCGCTGTCGGCGGCCTCGTCCGCGATCGCCTGCGCATCCGCGAGCGTGAGGAAGGTGCGCCGCGCGAGTGCCGGATCGGGATTCGGGTAGTCGGCGCGGTAGTGACCGCCGCGGCTCTCGCGCCGGCGCAGGGCCGCCGCCGCGACCAGCAGCGCCGCCGTCGCCATGTTGCGCAGCGCCGGAACGTTGCGGCTCTCGCGCGCGAGGCGCGACAGCGCGATCAGCGCGTCGGTGAGCCCCTCGCGGTCGCGGATCACGCCGACATGCGCCGACATCAGCTGGCGCAGCTCGCGCTCCCGCGCCGGCTCGGCGGCGAGGTCGGCCTCCTCGCCGCGGTGCCGCTCGTCCGGCCAGGGCAGGGTCTGCGGCATCGGCACCAGCCCCGCGATGTCCTCGGCGATGCGCGCCGCATAGACGATCGCCTCGAGCAGCGAGTTGGAGGCGAGCCGGTTCGCGCCGTGGGCGCCCGTGCAGGCGACCTCGCCCGCGGCCCACAGCCCGTCGAGGCTGGTGCGGCCCGTCGCATCCACCAGCACGCCGCCCATGTGGTAGTGCGCGGCCGGCGCGATCGGAATCGGCTCGCGCGCCGGATCGATGCCGGCGGCCTTGCAGCTGGCGTGGACCCCCGGGAAGCGCTGCGCGAAGGTTTCTCCGAGCGCGGCGCGCGCGTCGAGGAAGGCGCCGCGGCCGGCGGCGAGCTCCGCGAACACGCCGCGCGCGACGATGTCGCGCGGCGCGAGGTCGGCGTCCGGATGGATCGCGGTCATGAACCGCTCGCCGGCACGGTTCACCAGGATCGCGCCTTCGCCGCGCAGCGCCTCGGTGGCGAGCGGCGCGGGGTCGCGACCGACCGCGATCGCGGTCGGGTGGAACTGCACGAACTCGGTGTCGGCCAGCACCGCGCCGGCGCGCGCCGCCATGGCGAGCCCCTGGCCGCGCGCCTCGCTCGGATTGGTGGTGACCGCATAGAGATGGCCGATGCCGCCCGAGGCGAGCACGACCGCGCGGGCCGGGATGGTGACCGGCCGCCGGTCGCCGAGCGCCCGCGCGCGGATCCCGGCGACGTACCGGCCCTCCACCACGAGATCCTCGGCCGCATAGCCCTCGAACACGCGGATGGTCGGGGTCCGGCGCACCGCCGCGATCAGCGCCTGCATGATCGCGCGCCCCGCCTGGTCGCCGCGCACGTGCACGATGCGGCGCGCCGAATGAGCGGCCTCGCGGCCGACCGCGAGCCGTCCCTCCAGGTCCTTGTCGAAGGGCACGCCGAAGCGCAGCAGGTCGTGCACGCGCGCCGGGCCCTCGCGCGCCATCGCGAGCGCGACCGCCTCGTCGACCAGGCCGGCGCCCGCGAGCACGGTGTCGCGCGCATGCGCCTCGGGCGTGTCGCCTTCCGCGATCGCCGTCGCGATGCCGCCCTGGGCCCAGGCCGTGGAGGCGCCTTCGCCGATCGGCGCCGCCGTGATCACGGTGACGGGCCGGGGCGAGAGCTTGAGCGCGCAGAACAGGCCCGCGAGCCCGCCGCCGACGATCACGATGTCGTCGACGCCGCCCCAGGATTCGGGCGGCAGCACCGTATGGTCGCGCGGTTCGTCGGACATGGGGCTCCCCTTCGTGGGGGCGGGGGGCCGGCGCCGCCGGCCCGTGCACTGCGCGGCGGGCCGCGTCAGCTCTTGAGGTGGATCATCCGCTCCACCGAACGGCGCGCCTTCGCGGCGATCGCCGGATCCACCACGACCTCCTCCTTCATGTAGACGAGGCTGTCGAGGATCTTCGGCAGCGTGATGCGCTTCATGTGCGGACAGAGGTTGCAGGGCCGCACGAATTCGACCTCCGGCAGCTCCGCCTGGACGTTGTCCGCCATGGAGCACTCGGTGACCATCACGATGCGTTTCGGCTGGTGCTTGCGCACCCAGTCGATCATGCCGGAGGTCGAGCCCGTGTAGTCGGCCTCCGCGATCACGTCCGGCGGGCACTCCGGATGCGCGATGATCTGCACCGACGGGTCGTCTGCGCGATAGCGCTTGAGCTCCTCGCCGGTGAAGCGCTCGTGCACCTCGCAGGCGCCCTTCCAGGAGATGATCTTCACCCGCGTCTGCGAGGCCACGTAGTTCGCGAGGTACTGGTCGGGCAGGAAGATCACGGTGTCGGCGCCGAGGCTCTCCACCACCTGCACGGCATTGGCCGAGGTGCAGCAGATGTCGACCTCGGCCTTCACGTCGGCGGACGTGTTCACATAGGCGACGATCGGCACGCCCGGGAATTTGGCGCGCAGCAGCCGCACGTCCTCGCCGGTGATCGACTCGGCGAGCGAGCAGCCGGCCCGCGAGTCCGGGATCAGCACCGTCTTCTCCGGGTTCAGGATCTTCGCGGTCTCGGCCATGAAGTGCACGCCGCACTGGACGATGACCTCGGCGTCGACCTTGGTGGCCTCGCGCGCGAGCTGCAGCGAGTCGCCGACGAAGTCGGCGACGCAGTTGTAGATCTCCGGCGTCTGGTAGTTGTGCGCCAGCACCACGGCGTTGCGCTCGCGCTTGAGCGCGTTGATCGCCTTCACATAGGGCGCGAAGAACGGCCACTCGATCGCCGGGACCACGCCCTTGACGCGCTCGTAGAGATGCGCGGTCTCGCGCGCGACCTGCTCGTTCCATTCCAGCGAAGGCATCGGCACGATGCCGTATTTCAGCGCCGCCGCCGACACGGCGTCCGGCGCCACCGGCGGAATCGGGCGACCCCGGGTCGGGCCGTGCAGCTCCAGGACGGGCATCGGAACCTCCCTTCTAATATGCTCAACTTGAGCATATATGGGGACGAAAATTTCCGGCGCAAGCCGGCCAACGTCCCTTTTGCGACGGAACAATTATCCTCACTTCGAGCAAATGATTTATAACATGATCCACCGGCAAGCGCCAGTCCCAATGCGGTGAGGAGCCATGCAGGAATCGGATCGCTCCGATCACCAAGATTCGTTTTGGCCGCGGGCGCTCGCCGATTAATCAGACGGTGGCGCGTCGCGGAACGCGCGGCCGGATGCATTCCATGTCGACCGTGACTGCCGGCGCCCGCTCGATCGGCTGGCGCACCCCCGCCATCATCGTCCTGTGTGGGAGCCTGATCGCGCTGCTCACCTTCGGGCCGCGCTCCTCCTTCGGCTTCTTCCTCACCCCGATGTCGAGCGCCCATGGCTGGGGCCGCGACGTCTTCGCGCTCGCCTTCGCGATCCAGAACCTGCTCTGGGGCCTCGGCCAGCCCGTCGCGGGCGCGATCGCGGACCGGTTCGGCACCCTGCGGGTGATCGCCGGCGGCGCGCTGCTCTATGCGGCGGGCCTCGTGCTGATGACCGTGTCGACGACGCCTGCGAGCCTGCACCTCACGGCGGGCGTGCTGATCGGCTTCGGCCTGTCGGGCTGCTCGTTCAACCTGGTGCTCGCGGCCTTCGGCAAGCTCGTGCCCGAGAGCTGGCGCTCGCTCGCTCTCGGCGCCGGCACCGCCGCGGGCTCCTTCGGCCAGTTCCTGTTCGCGCCCTTCGGCGTGGCGCTGATCGACGCCTATGGCTGGCAGCACGCCCTGATGGTCTTCGCCGCGCTGATGCTGCTGGTGATCCCCCTGGCGCTGGCTGTCGCGACCCGGCCTGCGGCCGCGACGGCTGCGGCCCCGGGCGCCGACGCGCCGCAGTCGCTGCGCCACGCGCTCGCCGAGGCTTTCGGCCACCGCTCCTACGTGCTGTTGGTGCTCGGCTTCTTCACCTGCGGCTTCCAGCTCGCCTTCGTCACCGCGCACCTGCCGTCCTACCTGATCGACCGCGGCCTCGGCGCCCAGGTCGGTGGCTGGACGCTGGCCCTGATCGGCCTGTTCAACATCGTCGGCTCGCTCGGTGCCGGCTGGCTCGGCAACAACCGCGTGCCGAAGCGCTACATCCTCTCGAGCATCTATCTCCTGCGCGCCGTCTCGATCGCGATCTTCATCACGCTGCCGCCGAGCGTGCCGGTCACGCTCGCCTTCGGCGTGATCACGGGTCTCACCTGGCTCTCCACCGTGCCGCCCACCTCGGGCCTGGTCGCCGTGATGTTCGGCACCCGCTGGCTCGCCATGCTCTACGGCTTCGCCTTCTTCAGTCACCAGGTCGGCGCCTTTCTCGGCGTCTGGCTCGGCGGCATTGCCTTCGAGGGCACCGGCTCCTACGACGTCATCTGGTGGCTCTCGGTGCTGTTCGGGGTCCTCTCGGCGCTGATCAACCTGCCGATCGTGGAGCGCCCGGTGGCCCGCGTCGCCGCGCAGCCCGCCTGAACGCCGTCCCGGACCCGGAACCGCCGATATCGACCGCAACCGCCCCCGGCTGGCGCACCCCGCTGGTGATCGTGATCTGCGGCGGCCTGATCGCGATCCTCACCTTCGGGCCGCGCGCGAGCTTCGGCTTCTTCCTGCAGCCGATGAGCCAGGATCTCGGCTGGGGCCGCGACGTGTTCGGCCTCGCGATCGCGATCCAGAATCTCCTGTGGGGCGCCAGCCAACCGGTCGCGGGCGCCTTGGCGGACCGTTTCGGCATCGTGCGCTCGTTCTGGGTCGGCGCGATCCTCTATGCGGCGGGCCTGGTCCTGATGGCCTGGTCGACCACGCCCGGCATGCTGCATCTCTCGGCCGGCGTGGTCCTCGGCTTCGGCCTCTCGGGCGCGAGCTTCAACATCGTGCTCTCCTCCTTCGGCAAGATCCTGCCCGAGGAGTGGCGCTCGTTCTCCTTCGGCGTCGGCACCGCGGCCGGCTCGTTCGGCCAGTTCCTGTTCTCGCCGCTGAGCATCGTGCTGATCAACGCCTATGGCTGGCAGACGACGCTCATCGTCTTCGCCGCCCTGCTGCTTCTGGTGCTGCCGCTCTCGCTCGCGCTCGCGACAGGCGGCCAGCCCGCGACCGGGAGGCTCGGCGGCGTGCCGCACCAGTCCTTCCGGGCGGCGCTCGCGGAGGCCTTGGGCCATCGCTCCTACGTGCTGCTGGTGCTCGGCTTCTTCACCTGCGGGTTCCACGTCGCCTTCATCACCACGCACCTGCCGCCCTATCTGGTGGACAAGGGCCTCGCCGCCTCCTGGGGCGGCTGGGTGCTCGCGCTCATCGGCCTGTTCAACATCGTGGGCTCGCTCTCCTCGGGCTGGATCGGCACGCGCTATCCCAAGCGCTACCTGCTCGCCGCCATCTACTTCTCGCGCGCGCTCGCCTTCGCGGTGTTCCTGCTCGCGCCGCTCACCCCCGCGAGCGCGCTGGTCTTCGGTGCCGTCATCGGGCTCCTCTGGCTCTCCACCGTGCCGCCCACCTTCGCGCTGGTCGCGCTGATGTTCGGCACCCGCTACATGGCGACCCTGGCGGGTGTGGTCTTCTTCTCGCACCAGGTCGGCGCCTTCGTCGGCGTCTGGCTCGGCGGCGTCCTCTACGAGAGTTATGGCAGCTATGACGTGGTGTGGTGGCTCGGCGCGGCGCTCGGAATCTTCGCCGGGCTGGTGCATCTGCCGATCCGCGAGCAGCCGGTGGTGCGGCTCGCGCCCGCGCCGGCTTGACCGGACGCATTGACAGCCGCGCGCGCCGTTCCGCAGAGTGGCCGCGGCTTCAACCGCAGGGGATCGTCCGGTGACCGACATCGACGACGCGGTGCGCGTCTATCTCGCGCCCGCCGAATACATCGACAGCGACCATCCGGCGATCCGCGCGCGCGCCGGCGAGATCTGCCGCGCGCATGCGACGCCGCGGGCGCGCGCCGGCGCGGCCTACCTGGCGGCGCGGGAGATCCGCTACGGCTATGTCGACCATGCCGACCTCGAGGTCTACCGCGCCTCGAGCGTGCTCGCCGCCGGCTACGGCTACTGCGTCGGCAAGGCCGCGGTGTTCGCCGCGCTCTGCCGCGCCAGCGGGATCCCGGCGCGCGTGGCCTTTGCGGACGTGACCAACCATCTTTCGACCGAGCGCCTGCGCGCGGGCATGGGCACCAGCGTGTTCGCCTGGCACGGCTTCACCGAGCTGATGCTGGACGGCAGATGGTTGAAGGCGAGCCCCACCTTCAATGCCAGCCTCTGCGGCCGCTACGGCGTCGCCCCGCTCGAGTTCGACGGCGCCTCCGACGCGCTGCTGCAGGCCTTCGACTCCGAAGGCCGCACCTTCATGCGCTACGAACGCATACGCGAGAGCTTCCACGACGTGCCGGCGAAGTTCCTCCGCGACGAGATGGCCCGCCTCTATCCCGAGCTCGTCCGCTCCGACGACCTCAAGGGCCGGACCATGGAGGAGGACCTGGCGAGCGCCTGAGCCCCGATTCGGGCTCGGAACGCCGGCGCCGGGGTTGCGCTTTGCGCCCTGCCGGTCCAAAACCGCCCGATCGGGACGAGCGGGAGAACGATCCGTGGGGACCTTCAGGGCGGTGCGCATCGACAAGGCCGATGCGGGCCAGAACGTGGCGCTCGTCGACTTCGACGAGAAGGACCTGATGGACGGCGACGTCACGGTCCGGGTCGAATGGTCCACCGTGAACTTCAAGGACGGCCTCGCGATCAGCGGCAAGGCGCCGGTGGTGCGCCGCTTCCCGATGATTCCCGGCATCGATTTCGTCGGCATGGTCGAGAGCTCGACCCATCCGGACTGGAAGCCCGGCGACCGCGTGATCCTCAACGGCTGGGGCTGCGGCGAGACCCATCTCGGCGCCTATGCCGAGAAGGCGCGCGTCAAGGGCGACTGGCTGGTTCCGGTTCCACCCGGCATGACGGGCCGCGAGGCCATGGCGATCGGCACCGCCGGCTACACCGCGATGCTCGCCGTGATGGCGCTGGAGCGCCACGGCATCGCGCCCGATCGCGGTCCGGTCGTGGTGACGGGCGCCGCCGGCGGCGTCGGCTCGGTGGCGGTGGCGCTCCTGTCCAGGCTCGGCTTCACGGTGATCGCCTCCACGGGCCGTCCCCAGGAGGCGGACTACCTCAAGGGCCTCGGCGCCGCGGAGATCATCGACCGCGCCGAGCTCGCGCAGCCCGGCAAGCCGCTCGGCAAGGAGCGCTGGGCCGGCGGCATCGACGCGGTCGGCTCGCAGACCCTCGCGAATGTCCTGGCCCAGACCCGCTATGGCGGGGCGGTCGCGGCCTGCGGCCTCGCCGGCGGCATGGACCTGCCCACGACGGTGGCGCCCTTCATTCTCCGTGGGGTGTCGCTTCTGGGCATCGATTCGGTGATGTGTCCGCTGCCGGTGCGGCGCGAGGCCTGGAAACGCTTGGCATCCGACCTCGATCGGGGCAAGCTCCAGACCCTGAGCAACGAGATCGGCCTCGCGGGGGTGCTGGTCGCTGCTCCTGCCATCCTGGAGGGGAAGGTCCGGGGACGGATCGTGGTCAAGATCCCGTAAACACGTTCAGGATTTGTCGACGATCCTCGGGCATCATGCCCGTGACCCCGATGGTTAACGAGAAGTGGAGACCGACATGTTCGCGCGTAGTGCTGTCGCGCTTCTGAGTCTTCTGGCGGCCGCCGCGTCCGCCGCCGCCGAGCCCATGAACGCCCAGCAGGCGCGGGCCTTCGTCGCCGGCAAGCTGTTCTCCTTCTCCTGCTTCGACGGCACCGCAGGGTCGGGCCGCATCTACAACGACGGCTCGGCCGCCGGCGTCGTCAAGTTCCTCGGACGCAGCGGCCAGCGCTTCATGGCCCTGCCGCCCGGAACCCTGCGCGTGAAGGGCGACGCGATCTGTGCCTCCGTGAAGGGCCTGTTCTTCGAGCCGTGCTTCAACCTCCAGCGCACCAGCGCCTACAGCTTCCGCGGCTCGGTCTCCGGCATGGGCTTCGCCTATTGCGACTTCACGCGCCGCGGCGGCCGCACCTTCGTGGCGCGCGCCAATGCCAGGCCGCTGGCGATCGGCCCGCGCACCACCGGCTCGGTGCCCGACACGCCCACCGCCGATTCCGTCGCCCCCGGCGAGATGCGCGGCTCCACGACGCCGTAGCGCCGCACCGTCCCCGGGTGAGCGAAGCGAGACCCGGGAAAGGCAGTCCCGCAAGTTGCTGGGCTCATGCGGGCTACCGCCGGGACGCGCCGGGGCCTCACTTTTTCGCCGGGAAGATCATGCACGTGGTCGTGCCATGGGCGAGCAGGTTGCCCTTGGCGTCGCGCAGATCGGCTTCCGCGGTCGCCGTGGTGCGGCCGCGGTGGATCAGGCGGCCGGTGGCGCGCACGGTCCCGGTATCCTTGGTGATGGCGCGCACCAGGTTCACCTTCACCTCCAGCGTCGTGTAACCTTCGCCCGCCTTCAGCGTCGTGTGCACCGCGCAGCCGAGCGCGGAGTCGAGCAATGTCATCGCAAAGCCGCCGTGCACGACGCCGATCGGATTGTAGTGGCGGAACCCCGGCGACCCCTCGAACACGGCGCGGCCGGGCTCGGCCTCGACCAGTCCGAAGCCGAGCGTCTCGGCGATCGGCGGCGGCGGGTACTCGCCCGCGATCATGCCCTTGAGCAGGGTGAGGCCGTCGAAGCCGAGCGCCACCTCGGGCGGCACGACGCCGGATGTCCTGGTCTTCTCGTTCACTGCGGTCTCCATTCCTGCCGGCCGGTCACACCAGCCCCTCGACGGTCTGCCGCCGCCGTCCGATCTCGGCGGCGGCGAAATCCATGAAGGCGCGGACCCGGGCGGTCTGTCGCAGATCGGCATGCGTGAGCAGCCACAGCCCGGTCTCGAGCTCCGGATCGGGCGGGGCGAGGCGCACCAGCCCCGGCACCTTGGCGGCGATCAGGCACGGCATCACGGCGAGCCCGATCCCGGCCGCGACCGCCTCGGCGAGCCCCAGCACGGTGTTGATCTTGTAGACGATGCGCTCGGGGCCGACATGCTGCTGCAGCCATTTCGCGGGCTTGATGCCGGCCAGCATGTCGTCGAAGCCGATCCAGTCGTGGCGGCGCGCCTCGCTCGCATCGAAGCGCGTGCCGGCGAGCGCCGCCGGCGCGTGCACGGCCCAGCTGAAGCCCGCGATGCGCCGGCCGATCAGCGCCTCCGGCGGCCGCTCGGTCGCCCGGACCGCGATGTCGGCGTCGCGCTTGGAGAGGTTGAGCTGCTGGTTGGAGACCAGCACGTCGAGCACGATCTCCGGATAGGCGCGGCGGAAGGCCGCGAAGATCTCGGGCAGCAGGTGGATGTGCAGCGTGTCGTTGGTCGTGATGCGCAGCTCGCCCGAGGGCCGCAGATCGTGGCCCGTGACCCGGCGCTCGAACGCGATGATGTCCTCGTCCATGCGCTCGGCGAGCCGCACCATCTCCTCGCCGCAGGGCGTGAGCGTGTAGCCGCCGCGGCTGCGCTCGAACAGGCGCGAGCCGAGCTGGCCCTCGATCTGGGCGAGGCGCCGGAACACGGTCGAATGGTTGACGCCCAGCAGGGACGCCGCGCCCCCCAGCGAGCGGTGGTCGGCGATCGCCTTCACGTATCGGAAGTCGTCCCAGGACAGCATCGGAGGATTGCACGCGCGCAAACGACAAGCCGCACACTAACGTTCGGCTTGCGCGTTGCGCAATCCGTGCTCACGATGCCGCGGGCGTTTCCACCGGCATCGGAGCCGGCGGTCGCGGGGCGAACAGGAGCCGCTGGTAGAGCCAGCCGATGCCGACCAGGACAAGGCCTAGGCCAATGAACGACAGGGCGCGCCAGACCCCGGTGAGCTCCGCCAGGTCCAGCAGGAACACCTTGGCGACCGTGAGCAGCACCACGGCGGCCGAGGCCAAGCGCACCGGCTGCGAGCGCAGGGCGATGCCGATCACCAACAGCGCCACGCCGAAGGCGAGCCAGACCGCCGAATAGGTGTAGCCCTCGGCATCCGTGAAATCGCCTTCGGTCAGGACCGCGCCGCGATAGAAGCGCGTCACCTGGAGCGAGAGATAGATGAGCGCCAGCACGACCGCGGTGATCGCCGCCACGGTTCGGTACCACTGCGGGCGCGACGGCCGCGTCAGGAGGCCGAGCGCCGCCGCCAGCACCGCCGGCAGCGCGTAGCCGAGCAGGATCAGGTTGAGCACGAGCCCGCCGACCGCGATGTCGTTCCACCACGGGTTCTCGGCGATGACGAGGCCGAGCACGATCGCCGCGAGCGTGAGGGCGCCGACGACCAGCGCGCCGATATTGTGCACGACGCTGCCGGTGCGCTGGCGCACGCGCTCGAGGCCGATCACCATGGCGAGTCCGAACGACACCTGCAGCGCCGCCTCGGCGAGGCCGCTCTCCGGCCAGTAGATGTCGCCGCGCGTCACGTAGTGGCGGATCTCGAGGAAGCCGGTGAGCACCGTGAACAGGATCGCGGCCGAATCCGCGAGCCGCGCCGGCAGGTCGTCGGCGCGCCGGCGCAGCAGCCAGCCCGCGAGCCAGAAGGCGGCGGCCGGCACGCCGTAGCCCCAGAGCAGCCAGTTGAACACCGGCGTGGTGCCGGGGTCGGCGACGATGCGCGGCTCCCACAGGATCCGCAGCAGCACCAGGGCGATCAGCGCGCCGGCGATTGCGCGCAGCAGCGGCAGCGGGCGCTTCTCGGCGACCCAGGCGGTGCCCGGGACCATCAGGGCGAGGGCGACCGTGAGCCAGCCCTGCTCCAGCGCCATGGTGAGCGCGAGCGCGAGCGCCGCGATTGCGCCGGTCGCGAACAGCGCGGCGGCCGCCGCGGTGCCGGGACGCGGCGCGCGCTTGATCAGGGTCTCGGCCGCGATGCCGAACAGCGCCGCGACCAGCAGCGCGAGCGCCGCGAACGGGATCGACTGGGCGAAGCCGGCGATGCGCCAGTAGAGCGCGACCAGGATCAGGAGCGGCGCGAACACCGCGGTGGCGGCCCAGATCGTCGGCGCGAGCGGCTGCGGCGAGCGGCCCTGCGCCAGGAACCCGCCGGCGCCGAACAGGATCGCGAAACCTGCGCCGAGCCAGAGCTGCAGGCCATAGTCCGGCCGCGGCGGCGCGATCGGCAGGTCGAGGGCGGTGCCGCCTGGCGCCACCAGGCTCGTGAGCCGCATCTCGAGCGCCCAGTCGGCGATCACCAGGCCGGCGAGCAGCGCCGCGACCGGCACCGCGGCCACGGCCGCTTCGGTCCGCCAGGCGCTCGCCACCGTCGCGACCGCCAGCAGCGTGAAGACGCCGAGCGCGAGCCCTGCATGCTCGCGCGCGAGCACCAGCACGGCGGCGGCGAACAGATAGGCGCCGAGCGTGCCCGAGGAGACCCCGTCGATGCGTCCCGGCTCGGCGTCGGGACCGTAGAGCAGGCCCGAGACGATCAGCACCGCGACCAGGACGAAGCCCGCCGCCGCGTGGAAGGCGTGCGGCGCGAGCGCGCCGGGTTCCTCGATCCCCGGGAACATCCAGAGCGTGCCGAACACGACGGCCGCGAGTGCGAGCCAGCGCCAGATCCGCGCGCGGGCGAGTGCGAAGGCGGCGGCCGTGACCACCGCGAGATAGAGGTAGAGCGCCCAGTAGTCGGGTTGGTCCGAGGCGATCAGCAGCGGCGTCAGGTAGGCGCCGACCGCGCCGAGGCCGGCGAGCGCCGGCCCGTGCAGCAGCGCCGCCGCGAGCGTCGCGAGCGCGACCAGGCCGAGCAGCACGAAGGCGGCGCCGGCGTTGAGGAATCCGTAGAGCGCATGGGCCGCATAGACGTCCGCGAAGGCGACCGTGGTGCCGGCTGCCGTCAGGATGCTCGGGATGTGTGCGCTCGGCAGGCCGGCGATGCCCGAGAGCACCTCCTGGCGCCGCGTCCATTCGCCGGCCCCGATCAGCAGCGCGGCCAGCAGGGCGCCGAGGAAGATACGCACGCCCGGGCCGAGCAGGCCCTGCTCGATCGAGTACTGCACCAGGAAGACGCCGCCGAGCGCCAGCGCGATGCCGCCGACCCAGACGACCCAGCGGGTGCCGAAGCTCTCCTCGAAGCTCTTCTG
>PQAH01000234.1 GCA_003105195.1 Bradyrhizobiaceae bacterium | reverse complement strand
TATTTCATCGAGAAGAAGCTCTATCCCAACATCGACTTCTACTCGGGCATCACGCTCAAGGCGATGGGTTTCCCGACCACCATGTTCACGGTGCTGTTCGCGCTCGCGCGCACCGTCGGCTGGATCGCCCAGTGGAAGGAGATGATCGAGGATCCGAGCCAGAAGATCGGCCGGCCGCGCCAGCTCTACACCGGCGCCGCGCGCCGCGACTACGTGCCGATGTCCCGCCGCAAGTGACCCGGGACGCGGCGGCACTGCCGTCGGCGCTCGCCCGCGGCGCGCGCCGCCGCTACTGCGCGGTCGGCGCGTCGTAGGCCCAGGTGACGTAGGCGCCGGCCCAGGTGAAGCCGCCGCCGAAGGCCGCGAACATCATCCGGTCGCCGGTCTTGAGCCGCTGCTCGTAGTCCCACAGGCAGAGCGGAATCGTCGCTGCGGTGGTGTTGCCGTATTTCTGGATCGTCACCATCACGCGGTCCATCGGCAGCTGCATGCGCTCGGCCGTGGCCTCGATGATGCGGCGATTGGCCTGGTGCGGGACCAGCCAGTCGATGCGGTCGGCGGTGACCTCGTTGCGGTCCATCAGCTCCACCGCGATCTCCGCCATGCGCGCGATCGCGAACTTGTAGACGGCGGCGCCCTCCTGGTGGACGTAGTGCAACCGCTGCGCCACGGTCTCGGGCGTCGGCGGCATGCGGCTGCCGCCCGCCTTCTGGTGCAGATGCGGCATGCCGGCGCCGTCCGAGCGGATCAGCGTGTCCTGGATGCCGTACCCGGTCTGCGAGGGCTCGACCAGGACGGCGCCCGCCCCGTCGCCGAACAGCACGCAAGTGGCGCGGTCCGTGTAGTCGATGATCGACGACATCTTGTCGGCACCGACCACGATGATCTTGCGACACTTGCCGGTCTCGATGAACTGGCTCGCGATCGTCAGCGCGTAGACGAAGCCCGAGCACGCCGCCTGCACGTCGAAGCTGCCGATGTTGCGGATGCCGACCATGTCGCAGACGAGATTGGCGGTCGATGGGAACACGAAGTCCGGCGTGGTGGTCGCGCAGATCAGGAGGTCGACGTCGCGGGCCTCGGTGCCGGTCTTGAGCAGGAGCCCGCGCACGGCCTCGGCCGCCATGTGCGAGGTGCCCAGCCCCGGGCCCTTGAGGATGCGCCGCTCCTTGATGCCGGTCCGCTCGACGATCCAGGCATCGGTCGTGTCGACCATCCGGGCGAGCTCGGCATTGCTCAGCACATAGTCCGGCACGTGCCCGAATACCCCCGTGATGGCGGCGCGTACCGGGTCCGATGTTCTTGGCCTTGTTTTCCTGGTCATTGCCCACCCGCCACTCGCGGAAGCTCCGATGTTAGGACGGCGCCGCGGCGATTGCTACGATTCCCTGTCCGTTGCCGCAACCTGCGCGGCAGCGCGCCCGCCATGCGCGATTCGGCGCACGATCTCGGCCGCCCGTGCGGCGGGCGCAATGCGCCCGAGTCCCATGACGGCGTCGAGACGGGCGAATGCGGCGAGCTGGCGCTGGCGCTCGGGGGTCGGATCGATCGCTCGGGCGAGCGCCTCGGCGAGCCGTTCCGGGCGGCAGGCGAGCTGGTGGAATTCCGGGACCGCCTTCTCGCCCAGCACGAGGTTGGCGAGGATCGCCGTGTCGACATGGGCGAGCATCCGGAACAGGAGGCCTTCCCAGAGGGGGAGGCGATAGGCCGCCACGGTCGGGATGCCGGCCAGCGCCAACTCCAGCGTGACCGTGCCGGAGGCCGCGAGCGCCGCGCGCGCGGTGCGGAAGGCGCGATCCTTGTCGTCGGCCGCGACGACAATCTCCGGCTGCACGGCCCAGCCCCTCGTCGCCGCGGTCACGGCCCGCAGGAGATGCGGAACGGTCGGCAGGACCGCCGCGACCGGCCGACCGCCCGCGAGCCGGGCGAGCGTCTCCCCGAAGATCCCGATCAGCCGCTGGACCTCGCTCGCCCGGCTTCCCGGCAGGATCAGCACCACCGGCGGCTCCGCCATGCGCCGCGCCGCCTCGGCGGGGCCGGGCCGCAGCGCGGCGACCCGGTCCGTCACGGGATGGCCCACATAGGAGCACGGCGGCCCGCCCAGCCGGGCGAGCGCCGCGGGCTCGAAGGGAAGGATCGCCAGCACGTGGTCCACATAGCCCCGCATCGCCCGGGCCCGGCCAGGCCGCCACGCCCAGACCGTGGGCGAGACGTAGTCGATGATGGGGATCTCGGGCGCCGCGCGGCGCACGCGCCGTGCGACCCGGTGCGTGAACTCCGGGCTGTCGATGACGACGAGCACGTCGGGCCGCGCCTTGACGATCCGGTCGGCAGTCTCGCGGATCAGACTCAGGATGCGCGGCAGCCGACGCGGGATGGCTGCGAGCCCGATGATCGAGAGCTCCTCGATCGCGAACGGGCTCGCCAGACCTTGCGCCGCCATGGCGCGGCCGCCGACCCCGCCGAGTTCGAGGCCCGCGGAGTGCGCCTGCCGCAGGGCGCGGATCAGCGCCGCGCCGAGCGCGTCGCCGGACTCCTCGCCGGCCACGAGATGCACGCGCAGGGGATGCCCGGTCCCCCCGTCGGCGGCGGCGCCCGTCATCGCGGCGCGTCGCGCAGGCCGACCACGAAGATCTTGGCGCGCTGCGCCGCGAGCGCAACCAGCGCCGGCTCGGCCACGATGGTGCGCCCGGCGATCACCGCGAGCCCGGCGAGCCCCGCCCGGGCCACCTCGGCGACCGTCTTTGGACCGATCGCGGGCAGGTCGAAGCGATTGTCCTGTCCGGGCTTCGGCGCCTTGACCAGCACGCCGACGCCGACCGGCGTCGGGATGCGACCCAGCCGGCGCAGCTCGACGATGCGCGCCAGCATGTTGTCGGTGCCCTCCGCGGCCTCGACCGCGAGCACGTACTGGTCGGCCACCACGGCGCCCTGCCCGATGTCGAAGGGCCCGATCGCGTGGATGAGCGCGAGCGCCCGCGCGATGTCGGCGTTCTCGCGCGCGCCCGGCTGCAGCTGTCCCATCGCGCCTTCTGGCATCAGGATCTCGGGCGCGACCTCATGGGCCCCGAGCAGGCGGAAGCCATAGTCCTCGAACAGCCGGGCCGTCGCGGTGAGGAGATGGTCGTCGCCGCCGCGGAACATGGCCATGGCTTTCGGCAGATGGCGCAGCGCCGCCAGATCGAAGCGCATGGAGCGCAGCGACGGGCGCAGCGCGCTGCCGATGAACACCACCTCCCGGCAGTTCTCGGCGCGGGCCAGCCGCACGAAGCGCCCGAGCTGGCCGAGCGCGATCCAGTGGTGCGGGAAGCGCGCGACCAGCTCGGGATCGGCCCAGCCGCGGATCGCGAACAGGACCACCCGGCGCCCGGCACGCAACGCGGCCTCGGCGACGGCAGCCGGCACCGCGCCGCCGCCGCAGACGATGGCGAGCGGCTCCGTTCGGGTGTCCTGGCTCCGGATCTCGGCGTCCATGGCCTATTCGACCGCTTCGGCACCGCCCCGCAAGGTGGTCATCATCACGGGACGCTTGGCGGAGCGCAGGAACGCGATGATCTTGGCCACCTCCGGCACGTCGCCATGCTCGGCGTCGGCGCGCACGATGCGCGCCGCGAACTCGCCCTCGCTCTCGAACAGGATCTGGTAGGCGCCGCGGATCGCCTGGATAGCGGCCCGATTCAGGCCCCGACGTCGCATCCCGACCATGTTGAGACCGGCGAGCCGCGCGGCCGGATAGAGCACGTAGCCGAACGGGATCACGTCCTCGCGGATCGCCGAATAGCCCGCCACCATGACGCTCTCGCCGACGCGCACGTGCTGGTGCACCGCGCAGTGCCCGCCGAAGAAGGTGTGGTCGCCGACCTCGACGTGGCCGCCGATCACGGCATTGTTGGCGAAGATGACGCCGTCGCCCACCGTGCAGTCGTGCGCGACATGCGAGCCCGCCATCAGGAAGCAGCCTTCGCCGATCCGCGTCACGCCGCCGCCGTCCTCGGTGCCCGTATTGACCGTCACGTTCTCGCGGATCTGGCAGCGCGCGCCGATCATCAGCTCGGTGGCGCCGCCGCGGTAGCGCACCGACTGCGGCGGCGTGCCGAGCGAGGCGAAGGGATAGACCACGGTGCCGGCGCCGATCGCGGTCACGCCCGCGATGTTGACGTGCGACATGAGCTTCACGCCGGCCGCGAGTTTCACCCGCGGGCCGACGATGCAGTAGGGCCCGACCTCCGTGTCGTCCGCCAGCTCCGCCCCCGCGGCGACGCGTGCGGTCGGATCGATGACCGCCACGCTATCCCTCCGCGATCATCGCGCCGACTTCTGCCTCGGCGATCACGGTGCCGGCGACCTTCGCCTCGCCGCGGTACCACCACATGTTGCGGCGGCGATTGATCTTCTGCATGTGGTACTCGATCGTGTCGCCCGGCACCGCGGGCCTGCGGAACTTGGCCTTGTCGATGGTGAGGAAATACACCAGGCTCGGCTGCGACTGAACCCCGCGCGCGCGGATGCACATCACGCCCGCGGTCTGCGCCATGCCCTCGATCATCAGCACCCCGGGAAACACCGGATTGCCCGGGAAGTGCCCGAGGAACTGCGGCTCGTTGAAGGTGACGTTCTTGATGCCGATTCCGTGCTCGTCGCCGCGGATGTCGATGACGCGATCGACCATCAGGAACGGATAGCGGTGGGGCAAGGCCTCGAGGATCTCGCGGATGCCGGCGGCATCGACGGTTTCGCCAGTCATGCCTCCTCCCCCTCCGCGGCAGGGCCGCGTTCGCCGCCCGGCCGGGCGAGCCGGCGCAGCACGGCCTGCCCCTTGAGCCAGTCGCGCGCCGGCAGCGCCGGCGAGCCGCCCCATTTCGAGCCCGGCGGGACATTGCTCATGATCCCGCTTCCCGCCGCGATCATGGCGCCGGTCCCGATCGTCACGTGGTCGACGATGCCGACCTTGCCTCCCATCATGACGAAGTCCTCGATCACGACGCTGCCCGAGATCCCGCTCTGGGAGGCGATCATGCAGAAGCGCCCGATCATTACGTTGTGCGCGATCTGGCAGAGATTGTCGATCTTGGTCGCCTGCCCGATCACGGTGTCGCGGATCGCGCCGCGGTCGATGGTCGTGTTGGCGCCGATCTCGACGTCGTCTTGGATGATGACCCGGCCGACCTGGGGGACCTTCATCGGCCCGGTCTGCGTCGGCACGTAGCCGAATCCGTCCTGGCCGATGCGGCAGCCGGCATGGACGATCACGCGATCGCCGATCAGGGCGTGGGAGATCGTGGCCCCGGCCCCGATGCTGCAGTTGCGGCCGATGCACACACCCGCACCGATCACCGCGGTCGCCGCAACCACGGTCCCGCTGCCGATCTCGGCGCGCGGCCCGATCACCGCGGCCGGGTCGATGGTGACGCCGCTTTCCAGCCGGGCCGAGGGATGCACCAGCGCCCCGGCCGCGACGCCGCTGGCCTCGAACAGGGAGGATGGCCGTTGCGCGCCCGGGAACAGGGCCTGCGTCGCGAGCACGAAGGCGCGGTAGGGATGCGGCGTGATCAGCACGACCGCGCTCGCGGGCGCCTGCGCAGCATGGCGCGTGGTGGTGAGGCAGATGCCGGCGCGCGTCGTCGGCAGCTGGCTCGCATATTTCTTGTTCTCGAGGAAGGCGAGGTCCTGCGGACCGGCGCGGTCGAGGGGCGCGACGCCGGTCACGCGGCGGTCGAGGGATGCTCCCGGCTGCGGCGCGACGCCCGTGAGCGCCGCGATCTCGGTCGCCGTCAACCCCTTGGGAGCCTCGAAAAAGCGCGGCTGGCTCATGCCACCTTCGCGGCGGACCTGTGGCGGGAGATCAGAACCTCGTGCCGCCGCTGAAGCGCAGGTTCTGCACGCGATCGAAGGGTTCCTTCGTCAACGGGAAGGCATAGTCGATGCGGATCGGACCGAACGGCGACTGCCAGATCACGCCGGCGCCGACCGAGGTGCGCACCGACATCTCGTTGGTATTGATGCCGCTGGTCGGATCGACCAGCGTGATGGTCTCGCCGGTCACCGGGAAGGTGGTCGCTCCCTGGTAGTTCCACACCGAACCCGCGTCCGCGAACAGCGCGATGCGCATGCCGAAGTCCTTCGGCGCCGCGAAGAAGGGGAACTGCATCTCCACCGACGCGCCCCAGTAGAGCGAGCCGCCCAGCGGATCCAGGTTCGTGCCGGGCGTCATGTCGCGCGGACCGATGCCGCCCGGCGCAAAGCCGCGCACCAGGTTCGGACCGAGCTGGAAGTGGTCGGTCATGCGCAGGTCCTTGCCGCCCCAGCCGGTCGCATGGCCGCCCTGGACGCGGAACATGCTCACGAAGTCCGAGAGGATCTCGTAGTAGAAGCGCGCATCGCCGGTGGTGCGCAGGAAGTTCACGTCGCCGCCGAGGCCGGCGACGTCCTGCTTGAGCTCGACGATCATGCCGCTGGTCGGCAGCTTGGTGTTGTCGGTCGTGTTGTAGGACAGGCCCCAGCCGACGAGCGATACGAGCGCCGCCCCGTCGCGCGCGATCTGCCGGATCGCCGCCGAGGCCTCGCCGTCGGCATAGCAGGCCGGAATGAGGCCCACCCCACAGTTCATCAGGATCGGATCGAGCGTGATCTTCTGCTGGAACGCCGAGTAGCGGATCGAGGCATTGAGGTTCTCGGTGATCGGGAAGCCAACGCGCACGGCGCCGCCGAGGGTCTCGCTGCGATAGACGTAATAGGACGAGGAATCGACCTGCTTGGCGAAAAAGTCGAGGCCGAGCGCGAGCCGGTAGTCCATGAAGTAGGGCTCGACGAAGGACAGCTCGAGGCCACGCGCCTTCTGCCCGTAGGACACCGCCGCGCGGACCATCTGTCCGAGGCCGAGCAGGTTGCGCTCGGTGACCGAGACCTCGCCGACGAACCCGTCCGAAGTCGAGTAGCCGCCCGCGACCGAGAAGTCGCCGGTCGGCTGCTCCTCGACGTCGACGATCAGCACGATGCGGTCGGGCGCCGAGCCGGGCTCGTTGGTGATCTTGACGGTCTTGAAGAAGTTGAGGTTCTTCAGGCGCCGCTCGGCACGGTCCACCAGCACGCGATTGTAGGCGTCGCCTTCCGCGAGATCGAACTCGCGCCGGATCACATAGTCCCGGGTCCGCGTATTGCCGCGGATCTGGATGCGCTCCACGTAGACGCGCGGTCCCTCCTCGACGACGAACACAACCGAGATGGTGCGCGTCTCGGGATTACGGTCGCCGCGCGGCCGCACCTGCGAGAAGGCATAGCCGCGCTTCGACATCTCGATGGTCATGTCCTCGACGGACTTCTCCACCGCCTCGGCGTTGTAGGTCGAGCCCGAGGACATGCGCAGCTTGCTGCGCAAAGTGGCAGGATCGACGTCGCGGACGTTGGAGATCACCTCGAGGGCGCCGAACCGGTAGAGCTCGCCCTCGTCGATCGTGAACGTGACGAGGAAGCCGTTGCGCGCGGGATCGAACTCGGCCACGGCCGAGACGATGCGCACGTCCGCGTAGCCGTGCTTGAGATAGAACCGGCGCAGGAGCTCGCGGTCCGCCTCCAGGCGGTCCGGATCGTAGACGTCGGTGTTCTTCAGGAAGCTGAGGAAGTTGCTCTGGGAGGTCTTGATGACGTCCTTGAGCCGCCAGTCCGAGTAGGCGCGGTTGCCGACGAAGCGCAGCTCGCGCACGCCGGTCTTGGAGCCTTCCGAGATCTCGAACACGAGGTCGACGCGGTTGTTCGGCCGCTCGATGATCTTCGGATCGACGCGCACGTCGTAACGGCCGGCCCGCCGGTAGAGCTCGATGATGCGCTGGACGTCGCCCTGCACGGCCGGACGCGAGAGAGTGCCGCGCGGCTTGGACTGGATCTCGCCGGAGAGCTGCTCGTCCTTGAGCCGCTTGTTGCCCTCGAAGGCGATGCGGTTGATGACCGGGTTCTCGACCACCGTCACCCGGATCCGGCCGCCGCCGGCCTGGGTGATTCGCACGTCCTCGAACAGGCCGGTCGCGTACAGCGCCTTCAGCGCCTCGTCGACGGCGAGCGCATCGAGGCGGCCGCGGAAATAGGAGCGAATGGTATCGGCCTCGACGCGCCGATTCCCCTCGACGATGATCGCCGACGACTGGGCCTGAGCCGGCACCGTCAGAAGCAGCGTTGCCGTCCCCGAACTGACGATGCCTCCCCCGAGGACCACTCCTGCCAGGGTCAGCCCTCGCAACACCCTCAACCACACTTTCATGCGCTGTGCGCCCTGTTCTTCTTCTCGGTTGTCCGTTCGACCCAAGCGGCAGAATCTCTGTCCGGTTTCTACAGGCTTTCCCCCGCCCTGGAAACCGGCTCGGCCCCGGCAGATCGTCGTTTCGCGTCAAAGCGTTGCAGCAATGACACGGTTCACGAGATCCACGGAATCGAGCGCAGCAGATCCTGGAACGTCGTAAAAATCATCAACATGAGCACAACGGCGAGCCCGATGCGGAAGCCATATTCCTGGGCCCGCTCCGAGAGCGGGCGCCCGCGCACCGCCTCGATGCCGTAGAACAGCAAGTGGCCGCCATCAAGCAGCGGGATTGGGAATAAGTTCAGGAACCCGATCGAGATCGAGATCACGCCCGCGAAGTGCAGGAGCGGGAAGAACCCGGCGGTCGCGACCTGGCGCGAGGCCTGGGCGATCATGATCGGCCCGCCCAGTTGATCGAGGGACTCGCGGCCGACGAACACGCCGCGGATGTAGGACACGGTCCGCTCGATGATGAACCAGGACTCCTCGACCCCGAGGCGCACCGCCGCGCCGAGGCCGACGGTCTCCAGCGGACCGGGCTTGCCGCGCAATCCGAGCACGCCCTGGCGGTGCTTGAACCCCAGCGCGTTCTTGGTCTCGACCAGCTTCGGAACCGCCGTGAGAGTCACCTGGCTGCCGCCGCGGTCGACGACCACCGTCAGGGTCCGCCCGGCGCTGTCCATGACGACACGCTGCATGTCCGTGAAGGTCTCGATCCTGCGCCCGTCGATCGAGAGCACGAGATCGCCGTCGCGGAATCCGGCCGCCTCCGCGGCGCTGGCCGGCTGGACCGCGTCCACCAGCGCCGGCGCGGTCGGCTTGCCGTGGAGCGCGAAGACCGCGGCGAACAGCACGATGGCGAGCAGGAAGTTGGCGATCGGCCCGGCCGCGACGATGGCGGCCCGCTGGCCGACGGACTTGTGCGGGAAGCTCACGCGCCGCTCCGCCTCGTCCATGCCCGCAATCGCGGACTGGTCCGGCACGCTTGCGGCGTTCTCGTCGCCGAAGAATTTCACGTAGCCGCCGAGCGGAATCGCCGCGAGCTTCCAACGCGTGCCGTGCCGATCCGTGAAGCCGACGAGCTCGCGCCCGAACCCGACCGAGAACACCAGCACCCGGACGCCGCACCAGCGCGCGATCAGGAAATGTCCGAGCTCATGGAAGAACACCACGATGGTCAGGATGAACAGGAACGGAATGACCCAGTAGAAGAGCCAGTGGCCCCAGGACCCGACGTTCGCTAGAAGTTCCATCAGGTGTTCATCCCTTCTGCAGCGGATCTGCCAAAAATTAACTAAAATGCCTTTACGGCGATTTCGGGCAAGAGGTTCGACGCCAACAATCTCGAATTATGGTCAACGGCGAGGGCCTCCTCGAGCGAGGCCGGCTCCCGCATCACGCCGGTCCGGGTCGCCGCCTCGAGCGTCGCTTCCACCATTGCCGGAATGCCGGCAAAACCGAGGCGGCCGGCGACGAATTCCGCAACTGCGACCTCGTTGGCGGCATTGAGCACGGTCGGAGCCCCTCCCCCGGCCTCGAGGGCACCTCGGGCGAGCCCGAGCGCCGGGAAACGCGCGAGGTCCGGCTGCTCGAAGCTCAGCGTGCCGATGCGCGCGAGATCGAGCCGGAGCGCCGCCCCGTCCATGCGGCCGGGCCAGGCGAGACAATGGGCGATCGGGATCCGCATGTCGGGCTCGCCCAGCGTCGCGACCACCGCGCCGTCGCGGAACTCCACCAGGCCGTGCACGATCGACTGAGGATGCACCAGCACGTCGAGCTCGCGCGGCGCCAGCGCGAACAGGTGGTGCGCCTCGATCAGCTCCAGCCCCTTGTTCATCAGGGTCGCCGAATCGATCGTCACCTTCGGCCCCATGGACCAGTTCGGATGCCGCAGCGCGGCCTCCAGGCCCGCCTTGCGGATCTCCTCGATCGGCCAAGTGCGGAACGGTCCGCCCGAGGCCGTGATGATGACCTTTACGACCTCCTCGCGCCGCCCCGCCGCGAGCGCC
>PQAH01000233.1 GCA_003105195.1 Bradyrhizobiaceae bacterium | reverse complement strand
AGCACGGGCGGTGGCCGGCGGCGAGCGCGGTCGGCTCGTCGAGGAAGAACAGCTCGGTATAGCCGGTGCGCCAGACCGCTCGCCGGCGGTCCTTGAAGGCGAGCCGGCAGCAGATCCACTGCTTGGAGGCCCAGCGCCGGCGGCCGAGGGTCAGGTCGGAGCGATGGAACCGGCCGCCGCGATTGCCGAGAAACAGGCCGCGCGCCGGCGTCGCGTGCAGGGCTCCGAAGGGATCGACGCGGTTCGCGAGCGTCATCTGGCGCGACCTCCTGGACGCGCCGAGCGTAGCAGCAGTGCCGTGTCGGGATCTGGCCGGAGCGCGCGCCCCCGGCCACGACGCGACGTCAAGACGCCTTCTTCTTCGGCGCCTCGGGCTCCGGCTTGGTCGGCTCGGTGAGCGCGACCGGATCGGAGCCCGGGAAGGATTCCATCAGGGCCTTGTCGAGCAGCTCGTCCTGGCGCTGCTTCTCGGACTTCTCGGCGGACTTCTCGGCGGTCTTCTCCGGGCCCTCCTCCCTGAGCGCCTCCTTCGGCGCCGAGGAGGAGGCGCCTCCGCGCTCCGGGCCTGTCTTCTTCTCGGCATGCTGCGGGCCTGACATCGTGATCTCCCTGGATGCGGATTGGCTGCGTCGCAGGGAGAACGATCGGCCCGGGCTCAAAGTTCCATCGAGGTGGTGCGAACCTACCGGCTGTCCAGATACGGGACGTGCTCGAAGCTCTCGGGCTCGGGATCCGCGGACTGCAGCACGAAGCCGGTGGTGCGCGCCTGGCTGAGCGCGATCGGGCGCTGCAACTCCACCATGAAGCGCGGCTTCTGCGGCTCGTCGTGGCCGTAGACGTCGTTGCGGAACTGGATGGTGCCGTCGCGGCCGGCCCAGGCCGTCATGTAGACCCAGGCGACCGGCACCGGCTTCGGCAGCCGGACCGTGGTGCGCCGTCCGCTCGCGATCTCGGCATCGATCTCGCGCCGGCCCCAGCCGGGCTGGTCCTTC
Organism: Bradyrhizobiaceae bacterium; assembly: GCA_003105195.1. Taxonomy (GTDB): domain Bacteria; phylum Pseudomonadota; class Alphaproteobacteria; order Rhizobiales; family Xanthobacteraceae; genus FEB-22. The sequence goes on along the minus strand of PQAH01000233.1, from coordinate 15,105 downwards.
ACCAGCCAGGCCGCGAGGTCGCGCACGTCGGCGATGCGCGCGCAGCCCGAGGAGTGGAAGCGGTAGTCGGAGTTGAACAGATTCTTCGAGGGCGTGTCGTGCATGTAGACGGCGTGCGGGTTCGGCATGTCGACGCGCACGACGCCGAGCGCGTTCGCGGTTCCCGAGTCCTGGCGGATCGTGAAGCTCGGCGCGCGATCCGCCTGCCAGTCGATGTTCGCCGGATCGATCTCCTGCCCCTGGGCGTCGAGCACGCGCATCCTCATGCGCGTGACGTAGCCGGGGTCGCGCCGCATCTTCGGAATGATGTCCTTCTTCACGATCGAGAGCGGCGCGGTCCAGGTCGGGTTGAGGTTGATCGCGGTGACCTGCGTGGTGAGCGTCGGCGACGGCCGGTCCGGCTTGCCGACCACGGCAACGAAGCGGCGCGCGACGCGCCCGTTCTCGACCGCCTCGGCGACCGCGGCCGGGATGTTCACCAGCACGTAGCGCTCGCCGAAGGAGAAACCGAGCTCGACGAGGCGGTCGAGGGAAGACGCGAGCTGGCGCAGGCGCTTGCCGACCGGCACGTTGAGCGCGGCCAGCGTCTGCGGGCCGACGCTGCCGACGGTGGGCAAGCCGTGGCGCGCCTGGAAGCGCTGCACGGCCTCGACCACGTCCTCGTCGTAGATGTCGCCCTCGATCTTCGCGGGATCGAGGTCGTCCGTGACGGCGAGGCGCCGGCGCAGCAGCGCGACCTCCCCGCCGCGTCCGCCCGGCACCAGGTTGGCGCTCTTCGGCACCACCGGCCAGCCGCCGCGCACCTCGATCGCCGCGTAGCTCAGGAGCGCCGCATTGATGCGGTCATAGGTGCCGGCATCGAAGGTCGGCTCCGGCGAGCGCGAGAGAACCTCGCGCGGATCCTCGGCCGTCGGCTTTGCGACCGCGGCGCGCGCCGGCGCTGGCGCGCGGCGGAAGCCGTCGGCCGGCAGCGTCGGCGTGCCGCCGAGCTGGGCGAGGGCCGGGACCGCGAGAGCCAGAGTGAGGGCGAGGGTGAGCGAGGCGAAAGGCAGGCGGAGCGCTGGCATCATTCCATTCTTCATGCTTGCTCCACCCGCACACAGCCTCGGGGCGGCTTGTGGCAAAAAAGGGGCGACGCCGGGACCGCGCGGCCGACGGCCACTCAGGCCTCGCCCACGACCAGCACGTGCAGGCGGCGCGGGCCGTGGGCGCCGAGAATCAGCATCTGCTCGATGTCGGCGGAGCGCGACGGGCCCGTGATCATGTTCACGGTGCGCGGCATCTCTCCGGCGCCGAATTTCTCACGCAGGCGCGCCAACACGGTCTCGTAGTCGCCGGCGACGTCGCGCGCCTCGACCACCACGATGTGGGTGTCGGGCAGGAAGTTGAGCGTCGTCGGATTGTCGCGTCCCGAAAGCAGGATCAGCGTGCCGGTCTCGGCGACGCCGCCGAAGGCGTGCGAGACCGCGACCAGCTGATGGCCGTCGGAGGCGCCGGTGGTCACCTCCAGGGCGCCCGCGCGCTCCCAGGGCAAGCCGGCGAGGCGCGGATCGTCGCCGCGGCGCACCGCCATCGGCAGGTTGTGCGCGCGCAGGAAGGCCGCGACCGCGGCCGGCACGTCCTCGGCGCGGGGGAGCTTCGCGACCGTGCCGGCGGCGGCCTCCACCATCTGGCGGAAGACTTCGAGCCGCTCGGCGGGCGGGCGCTGTCCGCGCTCCGGGACGAGGCCGCGCGGATGATGCGCGAGGCGATCGGCCACGGCCTGGCGGCGCGGCGCCTCGCGGCCGCTGACGCCGAGCGAGCGGCGGATCGAGCCGAGCACGACCTCGCGGCTGCTCATCGGCGTTTCCTCCCGCGCCACTGCGCCTGGAAAGTGCGCTGCTCGGGCGCCGGGAAATCGCGATGGCGGGTCCAGCCGCCGGCGAGCGGCAGCGAGCGGAAGCGGCCCTTGGCGCGGCCGAGCCAGCCGAGGCCGAAGGCGGCCGCCGAGGTGGCGAGCGCGTAGAGCCGCGGGCGCTTCGCCAGGAACGCCCACACGGCGAGCCCGTAGCGCATCGTCGCGGGCTGCAGATGGCGCTCGAATTCGCGCTCGCGCCAGCGCCGCATCATGCGCGGCAGCGGGATGCGGACCGGGCACACCGCCTCGCAGCGGCCGCAGAACGTGGAGGCGTTCGGCAGGTGCCCGGCCTTGTCGACGCCGATCAGGCTCGGGGTCAGCACCGCGCCCATCGGACCCGGATAGACCCAGCCATAGGCGTGGCCGCCGACCGCGTGATAGACCGGGCAGTGGTTCATGCAGGCGCCGCAGCGGATGCAGCGGAGCATGTCCTGGAAGTCGCCGCCCAGCATCGACGAGCGGCCATTGTCGAGAATCACGACGTGGTACTCGCCGGGCCCGTCGGGGTCGTCCGGGCGGCGCGGGCCGGTCGAGATCGTGGTGTAGACCGACATCTCCTGGCCGGTCGCCGAGCGGGCGAGCACGCGCAGGATCTGCGACGCGTCCTCCAGCGTCGGCACCAGCTTCTCGATGGTGGCGAGCACGATGTGGATCTTCGGCAGGGTCTGCGAGAGGTCGCCGTTGCCCTCGTTGGTGACGATGATCGACGAGCCGGTCTCGGCGACCAGGAAGTTCGCGCCCGTGATGCCGACATCGGCGGCGAGGAAGCGCTCGCGCAGCACGGCGCGCGCCTCCGCCAGCAGCGTGGTGTGCTCCTCGAGGTTGCGGTCCGCCGGCAGGTGCGTGTGCACGCGGCGGAAGTCGGCCTCGATCTGCGCCTTGGTGAGGTGCACCGCCGGCGCGATGATGTGCGAGGGCAGTTCGCCGCGGATCTGGATCAGGTACTCGCCGAGGTCGGTCTCGACCGGCGTAATGCCGTGGCTCTCCAGGTGGGCGTTGATCGCGATCTCCTCGCCCACCATGGACTTGCCCTTGGTGACGGTCTTCGCGTCGACCTTGCGGCAGATGCCGAGGATGATCGCGCGCGCCTCCTCGGCGCTCACCGCATAGTGGATCTGCCCGCCCGCCGCCGTGAGGCGCTGCTCGTAGGCTTCGAGGTAGAGATCGAGATGGGCGAGCGTGTGGTCCTTGATGTCGCGCGCGGCATCGCGCAGCGCCTCGAACTCGGGCAGCTTGTCGGCGGACGCCCGGCGCTTGGCGATGAAATTCACCTCGACGGATTTCAGCGCCTGCTGCAGGTCGACGTCGGCGAGCGCGGCCCTGGCGTTCTCCTTGAAGGCCGGCGAGGTGACGATCTCGCTCATGGCTCGCCCTTCTCGCCGATCGAGGCCCCGTCGGCCATGCCGGCCAGCACCTCGGCGACGTGACGCACCCGCACCTGCGATCCTTCGCGCTGCAGCTTGCCCGCGATGTTCATGAGGCAGCCGAGATCGCCGGCGAGCAACGTGCCGGCACCGCTCGCCGCGACGTTCGCGACCTTCTTGCCGACGATGGTCGCGGAGATTTCCGGATACTTGACGCAGAAGGTGCCGCCGAAGCCGCAGCAGACGTCGGCATCGCGCAGCTCCGCGAGCTCGAGGCCGCGCACGCTCGCGAGCAGCGCGCGCGGCTGCGCGTGCACGCCGAGCTCGCGCAGGCCCGAGCAGGAATCGTGATAGGTGACGCTGCCCGCGAAGGCGGCGTCCACGCGCTTCACGCCGCGCACGTCGACCAGGAACGAGATCAGCTCGTGGGTCTTGGCCGCGAAGGCCTCGGCGCGCGGCAGCCAGTTCGGATCGCCGTGGAACAGCTCCGGGTAGTGGACCTTGAGCATGCCGGCGCAGGAGCCCGACGGCGCGACCACGTAGTCGTAGGGCGCGAAGGTCGCGATCACCTGCTCGGCGATCTCGCGCGTCGTGGCGCGGTCGCCCGAATTGAAGGCCGGCTGGCCGCAGCAGGCCTGGCGCGGCACCTCGACGCTGCAGCCCGCCTGCTCGATCAGCTTGACCGCGGCGAACCCGACCGTCGGGCGGATGAAATCGACCAGGCAAGTGACGAACAGCCCGACCCGCGGCTGCGCCGTGGCGGATACGCCCATGAACCCCGTCCCTCCCGGCCGATCCCCGGCCGCGCTGCCAACACGTTGCCGACATTGGCGGAAGGGACCCGGTCAGGCAAGCCGGGCGGCACCGGCGTGCAGCCTGGAGTAGCCTGTAGGGTGCAATAGCCGCGCAGCGGCGTATTGCACCAGCAGCGCGCACCCGGATGCGCGGACGGTGCGCTCAGTGCTCCCTGAGGAACAGCAGCCGGATGTGGTCGCGGTAGGCGAGGATCTGCTTCGGCAGGATGGCGCCGTCGCGCAGCACGCGGGAGACCATGATGCCGCCCTCGACCAAAGTGGCGGCCATGTCGGCGAGCACGTCGAGGTCGACCGGGATGCGCGGCGGATGGAGCGCCGCGATCTCGGCGAGGTGGCCGCGGAAGCGCGCGCGCCAGGCGCGCACGCCGGCGGCGTTGAGGTCGCGGATCTCCTGGCTGAACAGCGTGTCCTGGTAGCAGTAGGACGCCGCGAGGCACCCCGGATGGGCGCCCGGCAGGTCCGCGAGCATCTCGGCGAACAGCTTGAGCGCGATCAGGAAGCGGTGCAGCGGATCCTCGTGCAGCTCGGCGGCGCGGTCGAACAGGTCGTCGAGAATCACCTCGTCGCGCTCCAGGTAGCGCGTGAGCAGCGCCTTGGCGAGCTCGCCCTTGTCGCGGAAGTGATAGAAGAACCCGCTCTTGGTGATGCCGGCAGCAACGATCAGCTCGTCGATCGAGGTCGCCGCGAATCCCTTCTCGAGCACGGCGCGCTCGGCGAGATCGAGCAGGCGCTCGCGCGTCTCGCCGCGCTTGCGGCCGGCGCGCTCGAGCACGACTCCGTCGGTTCGTTCCAGCATGACCCGCCTGTTCCGGTTGTTGCGCCCTGCCGGCGCTGTACCACGGGTACAGTTTCGGCAGTGTTTCGTCCGTGTATCGCGCCGAAACGATCGCCCGGACGCGCCTTAAGTCGTTGAGCCCGCGGCTGACTTTTTTGTTATCCGCGGCTGTACCACGAGTTCGCTGCCGCGGGCGCCCAGTCCCGGTAGTCTGCCCCCGACGCAAAGCGCCGATGCGCCGCGCGCGACGGCGTCGCCACCATCCGTCGAAGCCAAGCCACCGGCACCGTGCGTGCCAAGGAGGACCCATGCTTCCGATTCTCGCCGGCCTGCAGGCCCGCAAGGCGCTGGTTGCGCTCTTCGCGGTCCGCGCATGCCTGCGCGGAGCGGCCGCGCGGTGCCTGCGCGCCTATGCGGACTACCAGGTCCGCCGCGCGATCGACCGGCTGCAGCGGCTAGACGACGGCACGCTCGACGTCGCCCGCCTGGGCCTCGCCGTGTCGCGCCAGGCGAGTCTCGTCGCGCTCGGCGGCCGGCGCTGAACCCACAAGCCATCCACGAGGAACCCCCATGACCACCACCGACATCCGCGGCCACCAGCTCACCGGCGCCACACCCGCGGCGCTGCGCCACTACGAGACCGCGCTCCGGCAGTTCGCGCTCTATGTCGGCGACCCGGTCGCCAGCGTCGACCAGGCGATCGCGGCGAGCCCCGACTTCGTGATGGCGCACGCCTTCCGGGCGTGGCTGCACCTGCTCGGCACGGAGCCGGCCGGCCTGCCGGTCGCGCGCGAGGCGCTCGCCGCCGTGAAGGCGCTGCCCGCGACCACCCAGGAGCAGGGCCACCTGACCGCGATCGGCCACCTGATCGCGGGCCGCTGGCAGGCCGCCTCCCAGACGCTCGAGGACGTGACGGTCGCGAGCCCGCGCGACCTGCTCGCGCTGCAGGCCGGACACGTGATCGACTTCTTCCGCGGCGACGCGCGCATGCTGCGCGACCGCATCGCCCGCGCGCTGCCGGCCTGGTCGAAGGACGTGCCCGACCATCACGCGGTGCTCGGCATGCAGGCCTTCGGCCTCGAGGAGAGCGGCGACTACGCGGCCGCCGAGAAGAGCGGGCGCAAGGCCGTGGAGCTCGAGCGCCGCGACAGCTGGGCGCAGCACGCGGTCGCCCACGTGATGGAGATGCAGGGCCGGCAGAAGGACGGCATCCGCTGGATGGAGAACAACACCGAGGGCTGGTCGAAGGACAATTTCTTCGCGGTCCACAACTGGTGGCATCTCGCCCTCTACTACCTGGACCTCGGCGAGACCGAGCGGGTGCTCGACCTGTTCGACGGCCCGATCTACGGCGCGCGCTCCAAGGTCGTGCTCGACATGATCGACGCCTCGGCGATGCTGTGGCGCCTGCACCTGCGCGGCATCGACGTGGGCGCGCGCTGGGACTGGGTGGCGGACGCCTGGGAGCCGATCGCGGACGCCGGCAACTACGCCTTCAACGACGTACACGCCATGATGGCCTTCGTCGGCGCCGGCCGCAGCGAGGCGATCCGCAAGGTGTTCGCCGCGCAGGCCGAAGCGATGAACGGCGCGGGCGACAATGCGAGCTTCACGCGCGAGGTCGGGCACCCGGTCGCCAAGGCGATCAAGGCGTTCGGCGACGCCGACTACGACGAGGTCGTGCGCCTGCTGCGCCCCGTGCGCAACATCGCGCATCGCTTCGGCGGCAGCCACGCGCAGCGCGACGTGCTCGACCTCACGCTGATCGAGGCGGCGATGCGCGCGAACCGGCAGGCGCTCGCCGCCGCGCTCGCCGCCGAGCGCGCCGCCATGCGCCCGACCAGCCCGCTGGCGCGGCTGTTCGTGCAGCGCGCCACCCGGCTCGCGGCGTGAGGGAGGCACGCATGACCCCGCGCACGATCGCGCTTCCGAGCGGCGTCACGCTCGAATATGTCGAGCACGGCGACCCTCACGGCCTCCCCGTCGTCTGCCTGCACGGCTGGCCCGACTCCTGGCGCTCCTACGAGACCATGCTGCCGCACCTGCCGGCGCGCCTGCGCGCGATCGCGCCGTCGCATCGCGGCTTCGGCGGCTCCAGCCGGCTCGCGACCGGCTACCGGCCGGCGGACCTCGCGGCCGACCTGCGCGCGTTCATGGACGCGCTCGGGATCCTGCGCGCCGTGGTCGTCGGCCATTCCATGGGCAGCATCGTCGCGCTGCGCTTCGCAGTCGATTTCCCGGAGCGTGTCGCCGGCCTCGGCCTGATCGGCGCGCTCACCGGGCTCAGGGATCACGCGGTCGGCCGGGAACTCTGGGAGCAGGCGGTCCGCGACCTCGCCGACCCGATCGACCCCGGTTTCGTGCGCGATTTCCAGGAGAGCACGCTGGCGCTGCCGGCGCCGGCGGGCTTCGTCGACACCATCGTCGCCGAGAGCCTGAAGGCGCCCGCGCGGGTCTGGCGCGCCGCCTTCGAGGGCATGCTGGGCGAGGAGCTCGGCGGCGCGCTCGGCGGCATCGCGGCGCCGACCTTCATCATGTGGGGCGACCAGGACGGCCTCGCCGACCGCGAGATCCAGGAGCGGCTCGCGAGCCGGATCGCGGGCGCGAAGCTCGTGATCTACCGCGGCTGCGGCCACAGCCCGCAATGGGAGCGCCCCGACCGGATCGCCGCGGACCTCGCGGCGTTCATCGCGGCGGACGTGGCGGAGGGGGTGTCGCGGCGGACGAGGAGTGCCGCGTAGATCTCCCTCGCCAGTTGATTGAGGGCGCCGGCATCAGCAAGCCTCTGGTTCGGCGTGCGACGAGCGACGGCTATTCCTCCTTGTAACCATACTCCGGGACGTTGCCGGAGTTGCCGTAGTACTTGTAGGGGAGGAACTTGCCCGACATGGTGATCTTGACGCGGTCGCCCTAGGGGTTGGGAAGACGCTCCATCACCATGTCGAAATCGATGGCCGACATGATGCCGTCGCCGAACTCCTCCTCGATCAGCGCTTTCCAGGCCGGGCCGTTCACCATCACGAGCTCGTAGAAGCGGTAGATCAGCGGGTCGGTCGGCGGCATCGGCACGCCGGCGCCGCGCATCGGCACCTCGTTGAGCATGGCGGTCTCGGCCTTGCTCAGGCCGAACAGGTCGCCGGCCTTGGCGGCCTGCGGCTTGGTGAGCTTCATCTGCCCGAGCAGCGCGCCGACCACGAGCACCGGCGAGGCGCCGCCGATCGCGTCGACGACGTGCTTCCAGCTCCAGCCCTTCTCGCGCTTGATGTCGAGAATCTTCTCGGTGAGGTCGGCACGCTTCATCGCTTTCTCCTGGACGTTTCCTTGATCACAACCGCGAGACGCCGGCGAGCCGCGCCGGGTGCTCCGCATCGGCGGCCGACTCGATGATGCCGGGGCGCACCACCGCCACGTTGCGCGGGTCGAAGCCCTTGGCGGCGATCTCCTCGGCGAAGCTCTTGGAGCGCGTCACCAGGAAGTCGATGATGTGGTTGCGCACCGCGTAGTAGAGCGGGTGGCGGTGGATCTCGGCACGCGCGCGCGACTTCGGCAGCGGGTTCTCGACGATCTCGGCGAGCTTGGCGTCCGGCCCGTTGGTCATCAGCACGATGCGGTCGGCGAGGTAGATCGCCTCGTCCACGTCGTGGGTGATCATGAAGGCGGTCTGTCCGGTCTCCAGGCAGATGCGGCGCACCTCGTCCTGCAGGGTGCCGCGGGTGAGCGCGTCGAGCGCCGAGAACGGCTCGTCCATCAGCATGATCTTGGGCTCGATCGCGAGCGCGCGGGCGATGCCGACCCGCTGCTTCATGCCGCCCGAGAGCTCGGCGGGGCGCTTGTGCTCGGCGCCGGCGAGGCCGACGAGGTCGATGAATCTCTGCGCGTGCGCGCGCACCTGGCTCGCCGACCACTTGCGCCACCTGGAGGAGACCGCATAGGCGACGTTGCCGATCACGCTGCGCCAGGGCAGCAGCGCGTGGCTCTGGAAGATCACGGCGCGGTCGAGGCTCGGGCCCTCGATCGCCTGGCCGTCGACGATCACGGAGCCCTCGGAGGGGCGGTCGAGGCCGGCCAGGATGTTGAGCACCGTGGTCTTGCCGCAGCCGGAATGGCCGATCACGCAGACGAACTCGCCGCGCCGCATGGCGAGCCAGAGATCCTCGAACACGGTGGTCGCGCCGGCCGGCGACGGATAGCGCCGCGCGATCCCCTCGATGGAGATGAAGCGGTCAGCCATGGGAAACACCGAGGCAAAGTGTTTGCGATGCGGCCCGGTTCGTTGCACCGAATCGGATCAGCCGCATCACCGTCACTCCGGGAACGTCACGAGGCGGGTGAGGCGGGCGAGGATCTGGTCGAGGGCCATGCCGACCAGGCCGATCACCACGATGGCGGTGATCACGTTGGTGATCGACAGGTTGTTCCACTCGTTCCAGACGAAATAGCCGATGCCGGTGCCGCCGACGAGCATCTCGGCGGCGACGATCACCAGCCAGGCGATGCCGATCGAGATGCGCATGCCGGTGAGGATGGTGGGCGCGGCGGCCGGCAGGATGATCGTGAAGGCGCGGCGCAGCACGCCGACTTCGAGGGTGCGCGCGACGTCGAGCCATTCGCGGCGCACCGCGGCGACGCCGAAGGCGGTGTTGATCATCATCGGCCAGAGCGAGCAGATGAAGATCACGAAGATCGCCGACAGGCTCGAGTCCTTGATGGTGTAGAGCGCGAGCGGCATCCAGGCGAGCGGCGAGATCGGCTTGAGCACCTGGATGAACGGATCGAGCGCGCGGCTCATCAGCGGCGACATGCCGATCAGGAAGCCGATCGGCACCGCCACCGCCACGGCGAGCAGATAGCCGATGCCGACACGTGCGATCGAGTAGGCGAGCTGGATGCCGACCCCCTTGTCGTTCGGGCCCTTGTCGTAGAAGGGCTGGCGCAGGTGCTCGAGGAGCTTGGCGCCGACCTCGAGGGGCCCCGGCATCGCCGACTTGCCCTGGGTCGCGGTCGCGCCCATGAGCTTGGCATATTCGGGGTCCATGTCGGCGACCGCGCCCGTGCCCGCCGTGCCGATGTGCCAGGCGAGCAGGAAGGCCACGAACAGCGCGATCGAGACGATGGCGGCGCGCAGCGTGAGGGACGCGGTCACGTCGGGCTCCCTCAGGCGCGCTTGATCGCGAAGCTCTTCACGTAGTCCTCGGGCTTCGCCGGATCGAAGGTCTTGCCCATCACGGAGAACGACTTCGTGGTTCCCTCGGGCGGCGTCAGCCCCACCTCCTTCATCAGCCTGGCGGTGTCGGTCGCGAGGAAGACCTGGTTGGCGACCGTCTTGTAGTCGACCTCGCCCTTGATCTGGCCCCAGCGCTTCATCTGGGTGAGGATCCAGATCGCGAAGGACTCCCAGGGGAACGGGTCGAAGTCGATGCGGTCGGGCACGCGCTTCACGTTGCCGAGGCCGTCCGCGAAGGTGCCGGTGAGCACCTGCTCGACCACGGTGACGGGCTGGTTGAGATAGTTGGCGGGCGCGATCGCCTCGGCGATCTGCTTGCGGTTCTCGGGCTTGGCCGCGAAGGCGGTGGCGTCGATGATCGCCTTCAGGAGCGCCGCATAGGTGTTCGGCGTCTTCGTCACGAACTCCTTCGAGGCCGCGAAGGCGCAGCACGGGTGGCGGTCCCAGATGTCCTTCGACAGGGTGTGGATGAAGCCGACGCCGTCGTAGACGGCGCGCTGGTTCACCGGATCGGGCGCGAGGAAGCCGTCGAGATTGTCGGCGCGCAGGTTCGCGACCATCTCGGGCGGCGGCACGGCGCGGATCTGGATGTCCTGGTCGGGATCGAGGCCGTGCTCGGCCACGAAATAGCGCAGCAAGTAGTTGTGCATCGAGTAGTCGAAGGGCACCGCGAACTTGAAGCCCTTCCAGGACTTCGGATCGCGCCGGTCCTTGTGCTTGATCGAGAGCGTGATCGCCTGGCCGTTGATGTTCTCGACCGCCGGCATGGTGTAGGGGATCGGGTTCGAGCCCGCGCCGAGCGTGATCGCGAGCGGCATGGGCGAGAGCATGTGGGCGGCGTCGTATTCCCGGTTCAGGGTCTTGTCGCGGATCACGGCCCAGCCCGCGGTCTTGATCACCTCCACGTCGAGGCCGTGCCTGGCGTAGAAGCCCAACGGATGCGCCATGATGATGGGCGTCGCGCAGGTGATCGGGATGAAGCCGACCTTGAGGTCCTTCTTCTCGATCGGCCCGCTCTGGGCGAAGACCTCGGTGGCGGTCGCGAGCGGGAAGAACTGCGCGAGCGCGGCGAGCGCCGTGGAGGCGCCGACGCCCCTCAGGAAGGCGCGGCGCGCCTGGTCCTGCGGGAACATCGCCCGCATGACGGCCGAGGCCACCACGCCCTCGTGGCGCTTCTCCTCGCTCTCGCGCGCCGCCCGCTGGGCGAGCCCTGCCGCCTGCTCATGCTCGGCCTGGCTGGCGTGCCGGCCGCAGGAGCAGCCGGAGTGGTTCAGGCGGCGATCGGCGTCGAACGGATCGTCGAAGGTGGACATGACGGCTCCCCTGGATTTGCCCCAGGACTTTGCAACGTCCGTGCCAAGGGCGCGGAGGTGCATTCTTTTTGCGCTCGCGCCCCGTGACGGCGCCCGTCCGTTCGGCGCGTGCCCAAGGGCGATGCAGACGCACGCCCAGTTCCTGGGCATCTTGTCACCGCGATCGCGGCGTGCGACGGGAACCGCATGGGCACCGAGGTGAGCATCGGCGAGGACCGGCTGGCGTCGCACCCGCTGCGCGCGGCCGTGCTGGGCGAGGTGCATGCCCGACCGTTCACGGCGATCGCGACGCCGCGCCGGGTGCTGCATTTCGCCTTCGGCACCAGCCCCAAGCAGGCCGAGGCCGACCGCACTGCACTCGCCACGTTCTGCGCGGGCCGCGGCCTCGCAGCGCCGCCCGCCGGCGGCAAGCATCACCGCGTGACCTACGGCGAGACGGCGCTGCGCTGGGAGCAGCATTCGGAGTTCACGACCTATACGTGGGAGCTCGCCGGCACGGCCGCGCCGTTCGATCCGCCGGCCGCGGCCGCGGCCGCGCCCATGGGGCTGGTGCCGCAGCCGGGGCCCGTGATCGTCGCGATCGACCTGCATCTCATGGCCGACCCCGAGTCGCGCGTCGCGCCCGAGCGCCTGTTCGACCGCGCGAGCCTGGCGGCGGCGGAGAACTCGGATGGAACGGCGCTCTATGCCACCGACTTCCAGGCCGATCCGGCGGGCTTCGTGCGAATCCTCGTCGTCGACCGCGGGCTCGGGCCCGAGCGCGCCGGCGCGCTCATCCAGCGCGGGCTCGAGGTCGAGACCTATCGCACGCTGGCGCTGCTCGGCCTGCCGGAGGCGCAGCGCCTCGCGCCGGCGGTCGGACGCATCGAGACGCGGCTCGCCGAGGTGACCGAGGCGATGCAGCAGAGCGAGGGGCTCGCCGCCAACCACCGGCTGCTCGACGAGTTGACCGCGCTCGCAGCCGAGCTCGAGGCGGGCGCTGCGGCGAGCCAGTTCCGCTTCGGCGCGAGCCGCGCCTATGACGAGATCGTCAAGCTGCGGCTCGCGACCATCGGCGAGCGCAAGGTCGGCGGCCTGCCGACCTGGAGCTCGTTCCTGGCGCGGCGCATGGCGCCCGCCATGCGCACCTGCGCGGCACTGGAGGAGCGGCAGGCCAACCTCTCGCGCAAGCTCGCGCGCGCCGCGCAATTGCTGCGCACGCGCGTCGACCTCGAGCTCGAGGCACAGAACCGCGACCTGCTCACCTCCATGAACGAGCGCACACGGCTGCAGCTGCGGCTGCAGGCGACCGTCGAGGGGCTCTCGGTCGCCGCGATCAGCTACTACGTGGTCGGGCTGTTCGGCTACGTCGTGAAGGGGGCGCACGATCGCGGCGCGCCGGTCGAGCCCTCGGTCGCGACCGCGGTCTTCGTGCCGGTGGCGGTGCTCGCGATCTGGTGGGTGGTGCGGCGCATCCGCCGCGCGCATCTCGGCTCGGGAAGCAAGGGTTAGGGGCATGAGCGAAGCCGTGGTGGTGATCGGCGCGGGCCAGGCGGCGGCGCAGCTCGCAGCGAGCCTGCGCCAGGGCGGCTTCGGCGCGCCGATCGTGGTGATCGGCGACGAGCCCTACCCGCCCTACCAGCGCCCGCCCCTCTCCAAGAAATTCCTGATCGAGCGGCCGGCGCCGGATTCGCTCTACCTGCGCGCGCCCGGCTTCTGGGACGAGCAGAAGGTGACGCTGATGCTCGGCACGCCGGTCGCCGCGGTCGACGCCGCGGCGCGACGCGTGATGCTTGCCGACAGGCGCGCGATCGATTTCGGAATTCTCGCCTTCGCGACCGGCACGCGGGCGCGCGCCCTGCCGCTGCCGGGCGCCGACCTGCCGGGCGTGTTCTCGGTGCGCAAGATCGACGACATCCGGCAGCTGCGGCCGGCGCTCGACGACGCGCGGCGCGCCGTGATCGTCGGCGCCGGCTATATCGGCCTCGAGGTCGCGGCCGGCATGCGCGCCGAGGGCCGCGAGGTGACGCTGCTCGAGGCCGAGGACCGGGTGATGAAGCGCGTGACCGGGCGGGCGATCTCGGACTTCTTCGACGCCTTCCACCGTGCGCGCGGCGTCGACCTCAGGCTCGGCGCGCGGCTCGCCGCGATCACGGGCGAGGCGCGCGCCACCGGCGTGCGGCTCGCGGACGGCGCCGAGATCGCGGCCGACCTCGTGCTGGTCGCGACCGGCGCGAAGGTGAACGACGAGATCGCGGCCGCCGCCGGAATCGCCTGCGAGGACGGCATCCTGGTGGACGAGAGCGCGGCGACGAACGTGGCCGGCGTCTATGCGATCGGCGACTGCGCGCGCTTCCCGAGCCGGCGCTACGGCCGGCACATCCGCCTCGAATGCGTGCAGAACGCGATCGACCAGGCCAAGGCCGCGGCCGCCGCCATGCTGGGCAAGGGCGAGCGCTACGACCCGGTGCCGTGGTTCTGGTCCGACCAGTACGATCTCAAGCTGCAGATCGCCGGCCTGATGGACGGGCACGACCAGGCCGATACGATCGGCGACCCGGCGAGCGCACGTTTCTCGGTCGAGTACCGCAAGGCCGGCCGGCTGATCGCGGTCGACGCCGTGAACGACGGCCGCGCCTACATGACGGCGCGGCGGCGGATCGCGGAGGAGACCGCCTAACCGCGGAGACGATCGATGCACGGCGGCGTCACGGCGCGCTTTCTCTACACGGCGAGCTTTCGCGACACGCAGGCGCACTTCCTGGTGGAGGCCGCCTCGGCCGAGCTCGCCCGCGCCTGGGGCGACGCGCTCGCCCATGTGCGCGCCAACGACAAGACACGGCCGCTGCAGTTCATCGGCTCGACCGTGGCGCCGGGCGACGCCACGACGCCATCCGAAGCGCTGCCGCTCGTCCGCTTCGGCGAGTCGCCCTGCGAGGGAACGATCGGGTGGTGATCGAGGACGCGAAGCTGCGAACGCGTATGCCGCGGACGGTCAGCCGCTGCGTTACGCCGCAGCGCGGCTCACGCACGCTCTGGTGTCGAGGAACCAGACCGGCACGAAGCGCAGTCTTGCGCGTGCGGGTTCCGGCAGATCGGCCGAGTGGCGGATCCACTGGGCCACGAAGTCATCGCGGTCCATGAGCGTGACCGGGGCGCCGTGGCGGCGCGCCTCGTCGCGGGCGGGGCAGGTGAAGCCGCCGGTGGAGATGAACAGGCCGGTCTCGCGGGCGGGATCGAGGATGCCGCGGAGCGCCGCGATCTCCTCGCGCCTTGCGCGCGCGGTGCGGTGCTTCACCTGCGCGCGGATGTGCGGCGTGCCGGCGCCGAGCGCGTCCGGCAGGGCGAGGATGTCGGTGCCGCCGTCGGGGCCGGGCGGCGAGACGTGCGTGACATAGCCCATGGCCTGGAGCAGGGCCGCGCTCAGCTCCTGCATCTCGTAGGGGCCGAGGCTCGCAAGATGCGCCTCGATCTCGGCGCGGGCGGCCGCGCGTGCGTGGTCGACGAGCGGGACCGGATCCTCTGCGACCTCCGGCTCGCGAACCGGCGTTGCGGCCAAGTCGTTGACTTCCCTCGATCCGATTGCGCGGGCGAGGCCCGAAGCCCGGCCGGCGGCCGTTGCGCAGGCGCGGCGGGCGAGCGTCGCGGCGGCCTCGTCGTCGGCGCGCTCGTTGCGCAGCGTCCCGTCCCGTTCGTAGAAGAGCTCGCAGTCGATCAGGCGGGCGCGCAGGCGCCGCC
>PQAH01000232.1 GCA_003105195.1 Bradyrhizobiaceae bacterium | reverse complement strand
ATGCTGGCGCCGATGCCGCGCGTGGAGCCGCCGGCCGGCGCGCGCAGCGAGGCGCGGTCGCCGCAACCGCTGGCCGAGACGCCGGCCGGCCAGTCCGGCGCCGAGCCGGCGGCGATCGTTCCGCCGACGACCAACCGCCAGTCGAGCCTGCCGCCGAGCGGCGAAATGACGCCGCCAGCGGGCGTGATCGCGGCGAACGGTTCCGAGGCCCTGAGCCCCGCGCCCGCGGTTCGGCCGCCGGCAGGCGACATCACGGGCTCGGTCGCCCCCCCGCAGAAGGCGGCCGCACTCGCGCCGCAGCCGCCGGCGGCCGCGCCCGAGCTGCCGGCTTCAATCGGCGGTCCGGCGCTGCGCAAGGCGGCGCTCGCCGGGGATCCGACAGCCGAATACGAGGTCGGGATCCGCTATACCGAAGGCCGCGGCGTGCCGGTCAATCTCGAAGAGGCCGCGCGCTGGTTCGAGCGCGCCGCCAACCAGGGCCTCACGCCCGCCCTCTACCGCCTCGGCAGCATCTACGAGAAGGGCCAGGGCGTGCGGAAGAGCCTCGAGGCCGCGCGCCGGCTCTATCTCGCGGCCGCCGAGAAGGGCAACGCCAAGGCCATGCACAACATCGCGGTGCTGCATGCGGAAGGCGTCGAGGGCAAGCCCGACTACCGCGCCGCCGCCCAGTGGTTCCGCAAGGCCGCCGGCTTCGGCGTCGCCGACAGCCAGTACAATCTCGGCATCCTCTATGCCCGCGGCATCGGCGTCGAGCAGAACCTCGCCGAGTCCTACAAGTGGTTCGCGCTGGCCGCGGCCCAGGGCGACCAGGACGCGGGCAAGAAGCGCGAGGACGTCGCGGCGCGGCTCGACAAGCAGGCGCTGGTGGCGGCGAGGCTCGCGGTGCAGACCTGGAATGCGGAGGCCCCGCCCGCCGAGGCGATGACGGTCGCGGCCCCGGCCGGCGGCTGGGACAAGGCCGACGCGCAGACGACCAAGCCGCGTCCCGCCGCGCGCCCCAAGGCCAAGGCGTCTTAACCCTAATTGTCGCAGCGCCGAACGGCGCATCGTGCCGTCATCCTGGCGTCGCATTTGCCGGGCGGTCTGCGGATGTCGGTTCGACGTTGACGGAGACCTCGTGCGGCCCGCGTCACACAGATCTGTGTGCCCGGCCGGCGGAGAATCCGGTTAAGGTGCGAACCGTCTCCGTAGCCGCCCCCGGAGGCCCTCGCCCTCGAACCGGCACGACGTCCCGTGCAGATCTATCTCCCGATCGCCGAAATCCCCGTCAACGTGTTCCTCGTCCTCTTCATGGGGATCGCGGTCGGCTTCATCTCCGGCATGTTCGGCATCGGCGGCGGCTTCCTGATGACGCCGCTGCTGATCTTCATCGGCATCTCGCCCGCGGTGGCGGTCGCGAGCGTGGCGAGCCACATCGCGGCCTCCTCCTTCTCCGGGGCGCTCGCCTACTGGCGCCGGCGCGCGCTCGACCTCGCGCTCGCCCTGATGCTGCTCGCCGGCGGCATCGTCGGGACGCTGGCGGGTGTCTGGCTGTTCTCCCTCTTGCGGGCGCTCGGTCAGCTCGATCTCATGATCGGCCTCTCCTACGTCCTGCTGCTCGGCGCGGTCGGAACCATGATGATCGTGGAGAGCACCCGCGCCATCCTGCGCGCGCGCAAGGGACGGCCGGTCGAGATCCGGCGGCCCGGCAGCCACACCTGGATCCACGGGCTGCCGTTCAAGCTGCGCTTCAAGACCTCGCGGATCTATGTGTCGGTGATCCCGGTCTGGGCGATCGGCTTCGCGATCGGCTTCATCGGCGCCATCATGGGCATCGGCGGCGGCTTCCTGCTGGTGCCGGCGCTGATCTACCTGATGCGGGTGCCGACCGGGGTGGTGGTCGGCACCTCCATGGTGCTCACCCTCGTCACCATGGCCTCGGCGACCGTGATGCACGCCGTGTCGAACCACCTGGTGGACGCGGTGCTCGCCCTGATCCTGATGGTCGGCGGCGTCATCGGCGCCCAGTTCGGCGCCCGCGCCGGGCAGCGGATCCGCGGCGAGCGGCTGCGCCTGCTGCTCGGCCTGCTGGTGCTCGCCGTGGGCCTGCGCTTCGCCTACGACCTCGTGATCCAGCCGACCGACATCTACACCGTGCGCATCATCGAGAAGCAGGAATGAGCCGCCGCCCCGCCCTCGCCGCCCTGCTCGCCGTCGCCCTCCTGGCGGCGGCGGGGGCGCGCGCGGGCGCGGAGTCGCTCGTCACCTCGCTCTCGACCCACTATGTGCGGATCACGGCGAACTTCACGGGCGCCGACCTGGTGCTGTTCGGTGCGATCGAGCGCGACGCCCGCACGGTCGCGCGGCGCGGCGGCTACGACGTCGTCGTCACCGTGATGGGGCCGCGGCAGACCTTCGTGACCCGGCGCAAGGAGCGGGTGTTCGGCATCTGGATGAACGTCGAGTCCCGCACCTTCATCGATGCGCCCTCCTACCTGGCCGTGCTGGCGAACCGGGAGCTCACCGACATCGCCAGCATCGCCACGCTGCGGCGCCTGCAGAGCGGCCTCGACCAGATCCTGCTGCCGCAGGTGATCGCCGGGGACATCGGCGACGTGGCGCTGGACGATCCCCTGCGCAGCGCCTACCTGCGCATCAAGCGCGACCAGGGGCTCTACCGCGAGGCGCCGAACGCGGTCACGTTCCTGACCCCGACCCTGTTCCGCAGCGCCATCCCGCTTCCCGACAACGTGCCGACCGGCGTCTACGAGGTGGACGTGAAGCTGTTCGCCGACGGCGCCCTGCTGGCGCGCCAGACCTCGGCGCTCGAGGTCGTCAAGTCGGGCTTCGAGCAGTTCGTCTTCACCGCGGCGCACGACTACGGCCTCCTCTACGGCCTCGCCACCGCCATGATGGCGCTCCTCACCGGCTGGCTCGCCTCGATCGTGTTCCGGAAGGACTGAGCGGTCGGCGGGACTTCGCGTGAGCGGACCGTCACGGGGGAAGGTGCCCGAGCAGGCCGGGCGCGACCGCCCGCCCTCGATGCGGGTGCCCGGCGGCGGGCGAAGGATGCCGGGATCGGTTCCTACCCCTCCTTCCCGGCGGCTTCGCCCCGAGCGGCAAGACGTTCCTCCCATTGCTTGACGGTCAGATTCTTGCCGGCCGCCTCGTCACGCACCATGTGCCAGCGAAGGTAGCGCCAAACGATCCGGTTCTTCTCCCGCTGGCTGCGCAGCACGGCGCCGGGCTGATCGCCGATACGGCCCGCTTCCTTCACGATGTCCTCGAATGAGAGCCTCGAACGGAACTGGTCGAAGACCGCCTTGAACAGCTCTCCGAACTGCGCATGGGCGGTGAGCGAGACGCGATAGATCAGGAAGCCCGCAAGCAAGCAGACCAGGCCCAGGACGAGCAGAGTTTCGGCGCTCGGGAGATAGGGTAGCGGTGGATTCGCCTGAACGTACCGGGCAAGCCAGGGTGCCTCGGCCAGCGCCCGGCACGCAGAATAGATCCACATCAACAGGCCGGATACGTAGAGAGCGAACGAGACATAGATCGTGCTGTCCGCGACCGACTGGGCGCCCGCGATCTCCTCTCTCAGATCCTTGTCGAGGACCACCCACAACCGGTACCAGAAGAACACGGAATCGAGGCCGTACTTGATCTTCGGATACGTTTCGAAGGCTTCGATGAGATTTCCGACGCGGGTCGGATGGGCGACGTATGCCTCTCCCTTTTCGTCGAGTGGATAGTGACTGTATTCCACGCCCGCTTCGAGAAAGCGGCGTCGGTCGACATTCGGCTCGTCGAGAATTCCTGCCAATCTCTGGAGGCGCTGCCGCTCTCGATCGACGGCCCATGTCCTGAGGCGGCGCGGCCAGTATCGCCGGCCTTCGAACGCCATGTAGATTCGCATGTCGCAAGCGACGATCAGCCAGCCGCACAAGACGATCGCAGCCGGGTAGACGAATTCGGCCTTGATCCAGATCCCGGCGCCGCGCAGCACGGCCTGAATGAAGGGGAGCGCTGCGGCCGCCAGGATCGCGCCGGGCAGGACGAGACGAAAGATCAATCGCGTGTTGAACTCGAACGGCAGCTTCATCGAGGATCGTCACTCATCGCGCCCGCCGCCCGAGCCGTGCGTGGTCGCGGCAGGAGCCATTTCGCCGGGCGGACGACGGTATCGGCCCAGCCTGGACGACAGGATCCTCGAAGCCTTCTTCTTCTTCGCCTTGGGGGCCGCTGTCCTGATCTTCACCAGCGCCTTCGACGTCTTGCTGCCCTTGCGACGCGGCGCCTTCGACAGGGCGGCAACTCCGAAACTGCCGCTGCCGGGCAAGCGGACTTGCGCTCCCCGTCGGAGCTCGGCAGCGAGGATTTCGAGCAGTTCGTCGACCACCCGTCGCGCCGTGCTCGCGGGAAGCCCCGATACGCGCACCACCGCGGCAACGAGAGTGCCCTTGTTCATGCTCCCCTCCCCACGCCCGGACAACAATCAAAAATTGTACCCCATTCCCGCCGCCGGACAAGCCGGCCAACCGGGAGCGGTGGCAGCGGGCCGAAACCGTCCTCAATCGGACAGGCAGCGCGATCCCGGCACCGCGTAGAGGCGGCGCTCGCCGAGCATATGGGCCGTGAAGGCGCGTCCCGGGAACAGGCGGGCGAAGGCGTGGTGGCGCACGTTGAGGCCGCCCGTGTAGGCGCCGAAGGCCGGCATCACCAGACGCCTCGAATCGGCCGCGAAGCAGCGGCGGCTCACGGCGCGGCCGCGCTGCACGATGCGCGCGATCGGATGCAGGTGACCCGCGATCTCGCCCTCGGCCGGCTCCTCGCGCGGCTGGTGGCGGAAGGTGATCCCGCCCAGCGCCAGCGCCGCGGCGGATCCCCCGCCGATGCCCGCCGGGGGTGCCGGGTCGTGGTTGCCGGCGATCCAGATCCAGTCGCGGCCGCGCTGCAGCGCCGCGAGCTGATCGCGGTCGGCGGCCGCGATCCGCGCCGGCCCGCCGCCGTCGTGGAAGCTGTCACCGAGCGCCACCACGGTGCGCGGCGCGTAGCGGGCGATCAGGCGGGCGAGGCGCGCAAGCGTCGCGGCCGTGTCGTAGGGTGGCAGCAGGATGCCGCGCGACGCGAAGGCGGAGCCCTTCTCGAGGTGGAGGTCGGCGACCGCGAGCAGGCCCTCCTCCGGCCGATACAGCACCCCTGCGGGGTCGGCGACGAGCGCCGTCGTCCCGATGCGGATCTCGGCGCCGTGCGCATCTCCGGCAGATGACGCAACCGGAATGACGCTCGACCTCACCCCATGGCCTCCCTGACGAGCTCGTCTGCGGCTTCCGCCAGCAGCGCGTCCGACGCCGCGCCGTACACGGGTTCCCTGCCGATTTCCAGCAGCACCGGGACCGCGAGCGGCGACACGCGGTCGAGCGCCTTATGGACGATTCGGCCCCGGATGCGCGAGAGCATCTCGCCGAGCCGCCTGATGTCGAGGAGCCCGGTCGCCGCGTCGGCGCGCGCGGCGCGCAGCAGCAGGTGGTCGGGCTGGTGGCGGCGCAGCACGTCGTAGACGAGATCGGTCGAGATCGTGAGCTGGCGCCGGTTCTTCTCCTCGCCCGGGAAGCGGCGCTCGATCAGGCCGGCGATGATCGCGCAGGCCCGGAAGGTGCGCTTCATCAGGGCGGATTCGACCAGCCATTCCTCGAGATCGTCGCCCAGCATGTCCTCCCCGAACAGGCGTGCGAGCGAGAGCTCGCCGCGCGCGATGCTGGCGCCGAGATCGCGCAGTCCCCAGACCGCGAGGGCATATTCGTTGGCGACGAAGCCGAGCGGATGCATCCGATCGCGCTCGAGGCGGCGTGTCAGCAGCATGCCCAGCGTCTGGTGCGCGAGGCGGCCTTCGAACGGATAGGCCACGAGCAGATGGCGGGAGCCGCGCGGAAAGGTCTCGACCAGGAGCTCGCGGCGGTCCGGCACGCGCGAGCGCCATTGCTGCAGGTCGAGCCATTCGCGCACCTGGTCGGGCAGCGCGCGCCACTGCGCGGGGCGGGAGAGGAGGCCGCGCACGCGGTCCGCCAGATAGGTGGACAGCGGGAACTTGCCGCCCTCGTAGGACGGGACCTTGGGATCCGTCGCGGCGGCACGCGAGACATAGACCTCGCCCTCCACCAGCGCCTCGTATCGCAGGATCTCGCCCGCGAACACGAAGGTGTCGCCCGGCGTGAGCGTCTCGATGAAGTATTCCTCGACCTCGCCGAGCACGCGGCCGCCGCGGCCGATCGGACCCGCATAGCCGGTACGGCCGCCGCCCTTGCGCACGAGGCGCACCTTGAGCATGTCCTGCTCGACGATGGTACCGACATTGAGCCGGTAGCGCTGGGCAACGCTCGGATGCGCAATGCGCCAGCGGCCGTCCTTGGTCTGGCGGATCTTGGCAAAGCGCTCGTAGGACTTCAGCGCATAGCCGCCGGTGGCGACGAAATCGACGACGGCATCGAAGTCGCCGCGCGCGAGGTCGGCGTAAGGGGCGGCCGTGCGCGCCTCCTCGTAGAGCGCATCGGCGAGGAACGGTGCGCCGCAGGCGCAGCCGAGCACGTGCTGGGCCAGCACGTCGAGGGCGCCGGTGCGCGCGGGCGGCGTGTCCTGCGCGCGGTCGGCGATCGCGTCGATGGCGACGGCGCATTCGAGCACCTCGAAGCGGTTCGCCGGCACCAGCACGGCGCGCGAGGGCTCGTCGAGCCGGTGGTTGGCGCGGCCGATGCGCTGCAGCAGGCGCGAGCAGCCCTTGGGGGCGCCGACATTCACGACGAGATCGATGTCGCCCCAGTCGACGCCGAGGTCGAGCGAGGAGGTGCAGACCACCGCCCGCAGGCGCCCGGCGCTCATGGCGTCCTCGACCTTGCGGCGCTGCGCGACGTCGAGCGAGCCGTGATGCAGCGCGATCGCGAGGCCGTCCTCGTTGATGCGCCAGAGCTCCTGGAACAGCATCTCGGCCTGGTTGCGCGTGTTGACGAACACCAAGGTGGTCCGATGGCGGCGGATCAGGCCGTAGATCTCGGGCAGCGCGTGGCGCGCCGAATGGCTCGCCCAGGGCAGATGCGCCGCGGTGTCGAGCATGGTCACGACCGGCTCGGCGCCGCCTTCGGCGATCACGATGTCGGCGCGCGCCGCGCCGTCGGGCGGCTGCGGCACGAGGAAACGGGCGAGGTCGGGCGGCTCCGCGACGGTCGCCGACAGGCCGACGGACGTGAGCCGGGGCGCAAGGCGGAACAGGCGGGCGAGCCCGAGCGCCAGGAGGTCGCCGCGCTTGGAGGTGACGAGCGCGTGCAGCTCGTCGAGCACCACGCGGCGCAGCGTGCCGAACAGCAGCGGCGCATCCGCCGAGGCGAGCAGCAGCGCCACCTGCTCGGGCGTGGTGAGCAGGATGTCGGGCGGGTCGCGGCGCTGGCGCGCCCGCTTGGAGGCGGGCGTGTCGCCGGTGCGGGTCTCGATGCGGATCGGGAGCCCCATCTCGGCGACCGGCCGCTCGAGGTTGCGCGCGATATCGACCGCGAGCGCCTTGAGCGGCGAAACGTAGAGCGTGTGCAGACCGCGGGCGCGCTGCAGCGCGCGCCCCGTGGAGACGAGCCCGCCGCCCCCCGCGCGATCCGCGTCGCCCGCGTGCAGCTCGACCAGGCTCGGCAGGAAGCCCGCCAGCGTCTTGCCGGCGCCGGTCGGCGCGATCAGCAGCGCCGAGCGGCCGGCGCGGGCGCGCGCCAGCAGGTCCAGCTGGTGCGCGCGCGGCGTCCAGCCGCGCGACGCGAACCAGCGGGCGAAGACCTCCGGCAGGGCTGCGAGCGGGCGCTCCTGTGGCACGGTTCCGTGGTAGCGCGGCTCTCACGGGTTTCCAATCGATGCTGTCTCGCATCGACACGAAGACGACATATCTTGGCAGCATGCGCCCCCAGGACCTGCTCGTTCCCACCGCGGCCGGCCTGTGCTGCCCGATCGCCGGGTTCCACATCGATCCGGTGCGCGGCGTCGACCGCGCGCTGATCACCCATGGGCACTCGGACCATGCGCGGCCCGGCCACCGGGCGGTGCTCGCGACCCGCGAGACCCTGGATTTCATGCGCCTGCGCTACGGCGAGGACTTCGCGGGCGCGACCCAGGAGGTGCGGTACGGCGAGACCGTCCGGCTGGGCCGGGTGAGCGTGACGTTCCGTCCGGCCGGGCACGTGCTCGGCTCGGCGCAGATCGCGGTCGCGGCGAACGGGCTGCGGATCGTCGCCTCGGGCGACTACAAGGACGTGGCCGACCCGACCTGCGCGCCGTTCGAGCCGGTGCCGTGCGACGTGTTCATCACCGAGGCGACCTTCGGGCTGCCGGTGTTCCGCCACGGCCGCCCGCAGGACGAGATCGCCAAGCTGCTGCAGTCCGTGCGGCTGTTCCCGGAGCGCGCGCATCTCCTCGGCGCCTATTCGCTCGGCAAGGCCCAGCGCGTGCTGGCGATGATCCGCGCGGCCGGCTACGACCGCCCGATCTACCTGCACGGGGCCATGGAGACGCTGACGCGCTACTACGTGGCGCGCGGCATCGATCTCGGCGACCTGCGCCCGGTGCGCGGCGCCCCCAAGGCCGAGCTCGCCGGCGCGATCGCGCTCTGCCCGCCCTCCGCCCTCAAGGACGTCTGGACGCGGCGCTTCCCGGACCCGGTGACGGCCTTCGCATCCGGCTGGATGCGGGTGCGGGCGCGCGCGCGCCAGCGCGGCGTCGAACTGCCGCTGGTGATCTCGGACCATGCGGACTGGGACGGGCTCACCGCCACGGTCGCGGCGACCGGCGCCGGCGAGGTCTGGGTGACGCACGGCGCCGAGGAGGCGCTGGTGCACTGGTCGGTCGCGAACGGGCGCGCGGCGCGGCCGCTCGGGCTCGTCGGCTATGGCGAGGAGGACGACGCGCAGGGCGAAGCCGGCGGGGCCGAGGCATGAACCGCTTCGCCGCGCTGCTCGACCGGCTCGCCTACGAGCCGAGCCGCAATGCCAAGCTGCGGCTGATGACCGCCTATTTCGCCGCCACGCCGGATCCCGAGCGCGGCTATGCGCTGGCCGCGCTCACGGGCGCGCTCTCGTTCCAGCACGCCAAGCCGGGACTGATCCGCACGCTGGTGATGGAGCGCACCGACCCCGTGCTGTTCGCGCTCTCCTACGACTATGTGGGCGACCTCTCCGAGACCGTCGCGCTGATGTGGCCGGGCCCGCGGGACGCCGCGCCGCAGCCGGCGCCGCGCCTGTCGGAGGTGGTCGGCGCCCTCGCCTCCCTCGGCAAGGCCGAGCTGCCGCGGCGGCTCGCGCAGTGGCTCGACGGGCTCGACGAGACCGGGCGCTGGGCGCTGCTCAAGCTCGTTACCGGCGCCCTGCGGATCGGCGTGTCGGCGCGGCTCGCCAAGACCGCGGTGGCGGCGCTGGGCGCGACGGAGCCGGACGAGGTCGAGCTGGTCTGGCCCGGCCTCGCGCCGCCTTATGAAGACCTGTTCGCCTGGGTCGAAGGGCGCGGCGAGCGGCCGGCATCCCGCGACGCGGCGCCGTTCCGGCCCGTGATGCTGGCGCATGCGGTCGAGGCCGAGGAACTCGCGCGCCTCGACCCGTCGGCCTTCCTCGCCGAATGGAAATGGGACGGGATCCGCGTGCAGGCCGTGGCCGGCACGCGCGCGGACGGGCGGCGCGTGGCGCGGCTCTATTCGCGCACCGGCGAGGACATCTCGGGGAGCTTCCCCGACCTCGCCGACGCGCTGCGCTTCGACGGCGCGATCGACGGCGAGCTCCTGGTCGTGCGCGCGGGCCGGGTGCAGTCCTTCAACGTCCTGCAGCAGCGGCTCAACCGCAAGAGCGTCACGGCGAAGCTCCTCGCCGAGCATCCGGCGCATCTGCGCGCCTACGACCTCCTTGTGGAAGGCACGGAGGACCTGCGCGCGCGGCCGTTCACCGCGCGGCGCGCGCGGCTCGAGGCGCTGGTCGCGCGCCTCGCCGAGCCGCGCGTCGACGTCTCGCGGCTGGTGCCGTTCGCGACCTGGGAGGAGCTCGCTGCCGCCCGCGCCGACCCGGAGGCCGCCGGGGCCGGGGTCGACGCCGAGGCCGTGGAGGGGGTCATGCTCAAGGGGCGCGAGACGCCCTACCTGCCGGGGCGGCCGAAGGGCCCGTGGTGGAAGTGGAAGCGCGATCCCTTCGTGGTCGACGCGGTGCTGATGTATGCCCAGCGCGGCAGCGGCAAGCGCTCCTCCTTCTATTCCGACTACACCTTCGGGGTGTGGACGGAGGGACCGAACGGCGACGAGCTGGTGCCGGTGGGCAAGGCCTATTTCGGCTTCACGGATGCCGAGCTCGCCGAGATCGACCGTTTCGTGCGCCGCAACACCGTCAACCGCTTCGGGCCGGTGCGCGAGGTCGTGCACGAGGCCGAAAAGGGGCTGGTGCTGGAGGTCGCCTTCGAGGGGCTGCAGCGCTCGACGCGACACAAATCCGGCATCGCGATGCGCTTTCCCCGCATCAGCCGCCTGCGCTGGGACAAGCCGCCCGCGCAGGCCGACCGGCTGGAGGCGCTCGAGCGCCTGCTGCGGCCGGACACCGAATCGGTCTCGGTCCGGCCGCGCAGGCGCGACCGCGCGGTGCCGTGAAACCGCCACGATCGAACCATGATACATTCGGCTCCAGCGTCGGGGTCTCGGGCATGAGCAACGGCAGCGTCAGTCGCTTCTTCGGCGGGTCGCCCGCATGGGTGGTCGCGCGGCTCGTGCTCCTGTCGATCCTGGTCGGCGTGATCCTGCACGCGCTGGGCCTCGATCCCTGGGACATCGTCGCCAGCCTGACGCGGCTCGTGCGCCACATCTGGTTCATGGGCTGGGACGCGGTCGAGTCGATCTGGCGCTACTTCCTGCTCGGCGCCGTGATCGTGATCCCGATCTGGCTGATCGTGCGCATCGCCAAGACCCCGGGCCGGCGCGCCTGAGCCCTCTGCCAAGCGGACGCAGGGGCCGTCCGTGACCACCCTCGCCCCGGCCGAGCCCCTTGCGGTCACCCATCGCCGCGTGCTCGCCATCGCGCTGCCGATGACGCTCGCCAACATGACGACGCCGCTGCTCGGCGTCGTCGGCACCGCCGTGATCGGCCAGCTCGGCGAGGCGCACCTGCTCGGCGCGGTCGCGATCTCGGGCGTGGTGTTCGACTCGATCTTCTGGCTGTTCGGGTTCCTGCGCATGGGCACGGTGGCGCTGACCGCCCAGGCGCTCGGCGCGCGCGACCGCGACGAGGAGCAGGCGGTGCTCGCGCGCGCCCTGCTGATCGCGGGCGCGCTCGGCTTCGCGCTGATCGCGCTGCAGGCGCCGCTCGCCTTTGCGGCCTACGCCCTGATGGGCGCGAGCCCCGAGGTGACGCGCGCCGCCGAGACCTACTTCTACATCCGGATCTGGTCGGCGCCCTTCACGCTCGGCAACTACGTGATCCTCGGCTGGCTGGTCGGGCTCGCCCGCGCCGGCACCGCGCTCGGCCTGCAGATCGCGGTCAACCTGATCAACGGCGTCGTCACCGCGCTCCTGGTGCTGTGGCTCGACTTCGGCGTGGCGGGAGCGGCGCTTGGCACCCTGATCGCGGAGGCCGCGGGCCTCGCCGCCGGGCTCGCGATCGCGCGCGCGCTGATGGGCGGCCGGCTCACGGTCGCCGCCGCCTTGGTGCTCGACCGCGCCAAGCTCGTGCGCATGCTCGCGGTCAATCGCGACATCATGATCCGCACCGCGGCATTGATCTTCGCCTTCGGCTTCTTCGCGGCGCAGGGCGCGCGGGCCGGCGACACCGTGCTCGCCGCCAACGCGGTGCTGAACAACCTCGTCCTGGTCGGCGCCTATTTCCTCGACGGCTTCGCGAGCGCGGCCGAGCAGTTGTGCGGACGCTCGGTCGGCGCGCGCGACCGCGGCGCCTTCCTGCGGGCGACGCGGCTGGTGATCGCCTGGGGGCTCGGCTTCGGGCTCGCGACCACGCTCGCCTTCATGCTCGCGGGTCCCTGGCTGATCGCGCTGATGACCGCGAGCCCGGACGTGCGCATGGCGGCCGGGGAGTTCCTCGTCTACGCGGCGCTCGCCCCGGCGATCGGCGTGTTCGCCTACGCCTATGACGGCATCTATATCGGCGCCACCTGGACGCGCGACATGCGCAACCTGATGGTCGCCGCGCTCGCGCTCTATCTCGCGGCCTGGTGGCTGCTCGCGCCGCTCGGCAATGCCGGCCTCTGGAGCGCGGTGCTGGTGTTCCTCGCGGCCCGCGGCATCCTTCAGTTCGCGCGCTATCCGGCCCTGGTGCGGGCGAGCTTCACGGATTGATCTGGTCGCATCTTCTGCGCCGAACCGGCGCCCACTTCGGCGGAAAATGCTCTACGGCACCGGCCAGTCCGTCCCGGTGAGCACGGCCGCGTCGCGGCCGACCGCGTCGGCGAGAGAATCGAAACGGCCGACGCGCAGGAAGTCGACGAGCTCGCGCTTGATCCGGCCGAGCAGCCCGATGCCGCGGAAGACGAGGCCGGTGTAGAGCTGGACCAGGCTCGCGCCGGCCTTGATCTTGGCGAAGGCGGCGGCGCCCGAATCGATGCCGCCGACGCCGATCAGCGGAAAGGCGCCTTCGGCGCGCACGAAGGTCTCGGCCAGCATGCGGGTCGAAAGCGCGAACAGGGGCTTGCCCGAAAGACCGCCCTGCTCCATCGCGGTCTCGGCCTCGCGCAGGGTCGCGGGGCGCAGCACCGTCGTGTTCGAGACGATCATGCCGTCGATGCGGTGGCGGCGCGCGAGCCCCACGATGTCGTCGAGATCGGACAGCGCGAGGTCCGGGGCGATCTTGAGCAGGAGCGGCCGGCGCGCCCCGCGCCCGGCGGCGCGCTCGCGGGCGTCGACGACGCGCGCCAGCAGGTCGTCGAGCACCGTCGCCTGCTGGAGATTGCGCAGGCCGGGCGTGTTGGGCGAGGAGACATTGATCGCGAGATAGCCGACATGCGGGGCGAGCGCCGCGACCGCCGCCGCGTAATCGGCGGCGCGGTCGACCGTCTCCTTGTTGGCGCCGATGTTGACGCCGACGATGCCGGGCGCGCCGCGGCGCGCGGCGAGCCGGCGCGCGACCGCCTCCATGCCGTCGCTGTTGAGGCCGAGCCGGTTGATCACCGCGCCGTCGGCCTCGAGCCGGAACAGGCGCGGGCGCGGATTGCCGGGCTGCGGACGCGGCGTCACGCCGCCGACCTCGACGAAGCCGAAGCCGAGCCGGAGCAGCGCGTCCGGCACCTCGGCGTTCTTGTCGAAGCCCGCCGCGATGCCGACCGGATTGGGGAAACCGAGACCGAAGGCGCGCACGGCGAGACGCGGATCGTCGGCGGCCGGCCGCGGCAGCGGCACCAGCCTGAGCGCCTTGATGGTGAGCCGGTGCGCCTCCTCGGGGTCGAGCCGGCGCAGCAGCGGCTGCGCCAGGTGGTCGAACAGGCCGATCACGGCTCGAGCTCCGGTAGGGCGTGGCGGCCCTCGGCGTCGAGCGGCAGCGGACGCACCCAGCGCACCGCGGCGAGCCGCAGCTCGCCGTAGAGATGGGGGAACAGGTCGCCGCCGCGCGAGGGCTCCCACTTCAGGGCCTCGCCGAGCGCGGCGGCGTCGACGGCGGCGAGCACGAGATCGGGAATGCCGGCGAAATGGCGCGCCGCCGTCTCGGGCAGCTGCGCAGCGCTGGAGAAATGAATGAAGCCGTCGCGCAGGTCCACCGCCGCGCCCGCGAAGCTGCCGGCGCGCTCCGCCGCGCGCCAGGCCGCCGCGTCGCAGATCTTGTAGATGGTCCTCGGACGTTCCACGCGGGCAACCGTTTTTCGGCGCGGACCCTATCGGCGCGCCGCCGATCCAGCAAGGCGACGCGGCTTGCCGTCCGGCCTGGACAATCCGCGGTTATATTCCTATACGGAAAGACAAAAATCGGGGATGTCCAGCGCTGGGGAGGCCGCCGTGACGCGACAATCCATGCTCACCCATGGCGACATCTGGACCGCGATCGAGCGGCTCGCCGCACGCTCCGGCCTCTCGGCGTCCGGTCTTGCCAAGAAGGCGGGGCTCGACCCGACCACCTTCAACAAGTCGAAACGCATCACGCCGGAGGGTCGGCCGCGCTGGCCCTCGACCGAGTCGGTCGCCAAGGCGCTCGACGCCACCGGCACCGACTTCGCGACCTTCGTGGGCCTGATCGGCGAAGGCAGCGGACGTACGCCGGCGCGCCAGGTGATGCCGCTGATCGGCCTCGCGCATGCGGCGAGCGAGGGCTATTTCGACGAGTACGGCTACCCGGTCGGCCATGGCTGGGAGGAGATCGCGTTTCCGGCAATCGAGGACGCGCACGCCTATGCGCTCGAGGTCACGGGCGATTCCCTGCTGCCCGCCTATCGCGACGGCACCCTCCTGGTGGTGTCGCCGATGACGCCGCTGCGGCGCGGCGACCGCGTGCTGGTCAGGACCCGGGCCGGCGCCGTGACGGCGAGCGAGCTCAAGCGACGCACCGCCAAGACCGTGGAGCTCAGGCCGCTCGACCCCGCGGAGCCGGAACGCGTCGTCGCCGAGGAGGAACTCGCCTGGATCGCCCGCATCGCCTGGGCGAGCCAGTAACCGGCGGGCAACCATGCGATGATCGCGCGATAGCGCCGCATCTGCGTTGCCGTTAGGGATGAGCCTCCGTGTGCGGAGGCTTCGAGGAGGCAAATCGTGCGTATCGGCGGCGCCTGTTCGTGCTGCGGCGACCTGCTGCAGGGCCGCTTCGACCGACGTCGCTTCCTGCGCCTGGCCGGCGGAGCGGGGTTCGCCTCGCTGCTGCCCGGTTTCGCGTTCGCCGGCTACGGCCAATACGACGCGATGGTACTGTCGTGCATCGATCCGCGCTTCCCCGAACGGACGCTCGGCTACATGAAGCAGCGCGATCTGCTCGGCACGTATAGCCAGTTCGTCATCGCGGGCGCCTCGGTGGGCGTGGTCGCGCCGGCCTTCAAGGACTGGCACAAGGCGTTCTGGGACAATCTCGCCGCCAGCGTGGACCTGCACCGGATCAAGCGCGTGATCGCGCTCAATCACCGCGACTGCGGCGCGGCCAGGATCGCCTATGGCGCGGCGAGCGTCGCGGAACGCGACGCCGAAACCCGCACGCACGCGAATACTCTCGCCGAGTTCCGCAAGCAGGTCGGCGAGAGGCAGCCGAATCTTTCGGTCGAGACCGGCCTGATGGCGCTCGACGGAACCGTCGAGATGCTGGGCTGAGCCGGGATCGAGGCGCAACCGCCGCGCGGCGGATCGCGGCTCCGGGTCACGCCGAGCGCGCCAGTGCGCCGTCGATCAGGCCGATGGCGTTCTCGAGGCCGTAGACCGCGACGAAGGAGCCGAAGCGCGGCCCCTTCTCCTGGCCGAGCAGCACTTGGTAGAGCATGTTGAACCACTCGAGCGACACGCCGGGCTTGCCGTCCTTGGTCTTGATCCTGCCCGAGGCGTCGAGGAACGGCTCGCGCCGGCCGACCTCGTAGATCACGTCCTGGATCTGCTCCGCGGTCGCGCTCGGCGCGAGCTGGGAGAGTGCGTCGCGCAAGTCGATGAGCGCCGCCCGCTCGGCCGGGGTCGGCTCGCGGAAGCGCTTCTCGGGCAACACGAAATCGCGGAAATAGTGGATCGCGTAGGCGACCAGCCGGTCGAGCTCGGGATGGCTCTGCGGCGTGACGCCCGGCCAGTAGCGGCCGATGAAGCCCCAGAGCGTCTCGGCGTTCTCCGCGTTCGAGGCGGAGACCAGGTTGAGCAGCATCGAGAACTGGATCGGGATCACGGGCTCCGGCGGCGCGCCGGAATGGATGTGCCAGACCGGATTGGCGAGGCGCTGCTTGGCGTCCTGGCGCCGATAGGCCTCGAGATACTGCTGGTACTCGTCGACGTGGCGCGGGATCACGTCGAAATAGAGGCGCTTGGCGGCCTTCGGCTCGCGATACATGAACAAGGAGAGCGACTCCGGGCTCGCATAGCGCAGCCACTCCTCGATGGTGAGCCCGTTGCCCTTGGACTTGGAGATCTTCTGGCCCTTCTCGTCCAGGAAAAGCTCGTAGTTGAACCCCTCGGGCGGCGTCGCGCCGAGCGCCCGGCAGATCTCGCTCGAGAGCTTGACGCTGTCGATCAGGTCCTTGCCGGCCATCTCGTAGTCGACGCCGAGCGCGAACCAGCGCATCGCCCAGTCGGGCTTCCACTGCAGCTTGCAGCGTCCGCCGGTGACGGGCGTCGTCACGGGCGCCTTGCTGTCGGGATCCTCGTAGGTGATGGTGCCGGCCTTCGGGTCGTGCGCGACCACCGGCACCTGCAGCACGACCCCGGTGCGCGGACAGACCGGCAGGAAGGGCGAATAGCTCTGCGCCCGCTCCTCGCGCAGCGAGGGCAGCATGATCGCCATCACGGCGTCGTAACGCTCGAGCACGCGCAGGAGCGCGGCATCGAAGCGTCCCGCGGCGTAGCAGTCGGTCGAGGACATGAACTCGTATTCGAAGCCGAAGGCGTCGAGGAAGGCGCGCAGCCGCGCATTGTTGTGCGCGCCGAAGCTGTCGTGGGTGCCGAAGGGATCGGGCACGCGGGTGAGCGGCTTGCCGAGATGCCGCGCCACCAGCTCCTTGTCGGGGATGTTGTCCGGCACCTTGCGCAGGCCGTCCATGTCGTCCGAGAAGGCGATCAGGCGGGTCTTCACCTTGTCGTCCGTGAGCACGCGGAAGGCGTGGCGCACCATGGTGGTGCGCGCGACCTCGCCGAAGGTGCCGATATGCGGCAGGCCCGAGGGGCCGTAGCCGGTCTCGAAGATCACCTCGTCCTTGGGCCTGCGCTTCAACCGCGCGACGATCTTGCGTGCCTCCTCGAACGGCCAGGCGTTCGATTGCTCGGCGAGCGCGCGCAGGGATTCGGCGGCCGGTTCGGCGGTCGACATCTGGGGAACTCCGGACTTCGGCTGCGGTCAATGACCGCAAAACCGGGCAAAGACAAGGGGCCGCGCCGCGACCGACGGGCGGCGTCAGAACGGGCTGATCGGGAAATGGCGCAGCCACAGATCCGTGAAGCGGCCCTTCTCCCAGAGCCGGAACAGGGCCCAGTTGAAGGCGAGCCGCAGCGTGTCGTTGCCGCGCCGGACCGCGATGCCGACGCCCTCGCCGAAATAGCGGCTCTCCATGAAGGGTCCGCCGACGAAGACGCAGCAGTTCGCCGAATCGGTGCCGTTGAGCCAGAACGCGAGGCCGACGCCGTCGCCGAACAGCAGATCGACCTCGCCGCGGCGCAGGGCGTCCTGCGCGGCCTCGCGGCGCGGATAGGGATGCGCCACGGCCTCGGTGAAGAAGGCTTTCAGATAGGCCTCGTGGGCGCTGCCGGCGACCACCGCGACCTTGCGGCCCTCGAGCGCCTCGGGCACCGGATCGGGAATCGTGTCGCCGCGCCGCGCCACGAAGCGCGCCGGCATGCGGTAGTAGGGATCGCTGAAGTCGAACTGCTGGCGCGTCTCCGGGGTCACCGAGAGCGAGGCGATCACGGCCTCGGCGCGGTTCTCGCGCAGCGCCGGCAGCAGCGTGTCGAAGCGGCGCATCTGGATCGTGCACTGGAGCTTGAGCTCCTCGCAGATCAGCCGGGCGAGATCCACGTTGAACCCGGCCGGCTGCCCGTCCGGGCCCGCATAGTTGAAGGGCGGATAGTCGAACTCGGTGAGGAAGCGGATGCGCGACACGCGGCTGAGATCCGGACGCTCGGGGCGCCGGCGCGGATCCCAGAATCCCGGAACGGCTGCCGCCGCGTCACCTGCGGCCACGGCCGGCTGCGCGCGCGTCGGCGCGGGCCCCGCCAGCAGGCCGAGGCCGACCAAGGCGGCCGCCAAGAGACCGCACCCGGCGCGAGCCCCGGCAGTCCGGCGCGGCGTCATCCTGCGATCCGGTGCGAGATCCCCGACCCTCGACGAAAGAGATTGAATCACGGTTCTCGCTTGTTAGAGTTGCACGGCCGGCGGCACGGAGCGAACCACCTCTCGCCCCGCCCGGCCCTTGGCGAAGGAGTGCGGATCACGATGGACGTCGGAGCACGCGCGCTCGACTTCATCGAGCGCATCGAGCCGCTCAATACCGCGGACGACATCCTCAATGCGCTGCTCGGGATCATCACCGAATTCGGCCTGACCAGTTTCTGCATCTCGGGGCTCCCCGAGCCGGGGGAGAGCCTGCGCGAATACGTGCTCCTGAGCGGGTGGCCGACCGCCTGGCTCGAGCGCTACATCCGGCAGGACTACGTCCACGTCGACCCCATCATACGACAACTCAGGCGCACCGTCACACCCTTCAAGTGGGACGAGGCGGCCTACGACCGCGACAACGAGCCCGGGGCGCACCGGGTGATGACGGAGGCGACCGAGTTCCGCATGAATTCCGGCCTGACGGTGCCGATCTACAGCGTCAGCGGCTTCCAGGCCTGCGTCACCTACGGCTCGGCGGAACGCAAGGTCGACCTGCCGAGCCGCAGCGTGGCGGCCCTGCACCTGATCTCGATCTACGCCCACAACAAGACCCGCGACATCATGGTCGGCAACGGCAACCGCGCGGCCAAGCGGGCGACGGGCCTCTCGGCGCGCGAGATGGAGGTCCTGAAGTGGATGGCGGCGGGCAAGACCAATTGGGAGATCGCCCGCATCCTCGGGGTGGCCGAGCGGACGGTGGAGTTCCACGTGTCGCAGGCGCTGCGCCGGCTCAACGCCGTCACGCGCACCCAGGCGGTGGCCGAAGCCTTCCGCGCCCGGATCCTGAGCTGAGGCGCCGCCCGCCTCGGACGCAACGGAATGCGGCCGGCGCCGCCGATCTCGTCGCATCTTCCGGCGCCCCGGGACCCTGTGGAAATCCACAGTAGCTCGCCCGCGCCGATTGCCGTCAGCTTCTCCCGATCTTCCGGGAGGGGCTCATGGTCAAGATCATCACCCGATACAACAGCGGCCGGCACGACGACCTCATCGATCGCTGCTATCGCCTGCGGCACCGCGTCTTCGTCGACGAGCGGCACTGGGAGGACCTGCGCCGGCCGGACGGACGCGACGTCGACCAGTTCGACACCGACGACGCCGTCCACGTGGTGGTGACGGAGGGGCGCGAACCGATCGCCTATACGCGCCTGCTGCCGACCACCGGACCGCATCTCCTGAGCGACATCTATCCGGAGCTGCTCGAGGGCGCCGAGCTGCCGCGCGGACCCGCGATCTACGAATGGACGCGCTGCTGCGTCGCGCCGGAACGGCGCGAGGGCCACGCCTCGATGTCGCCCGCCGCGCAGCAGCTGTTCCTCGGAATCGCGGAATGCTGCGTGGCGCTCGGCATCGAGGCGCTGTCGGTCGAGACCCATCCGGTCTGGGTGACGCGGCTCCTGGAGCTCGGCTGGAAGGCGCGTCCGCTGGCCATGCCGGCCACCTACAAGGGCGAGACCGTGGTCGCGATGCTGGCCGGGGTGGACGCGCAGACGGTGCGCACCAGCCGCGCGGTGTTCGGCATCGAAGGCGCCGTCATCGACCGCGCGCAGGACGGCCTGTCGGAGATGGGCCGCCGCATCGAGCTGCAACTGGGGGGAGAACGATGAGCAACGAAAGCGAGAGCAGCGACGACCTCACGGCCGTGAAGAAGATGCTGGCCTATTGCCTCCTCGAATGCGACCGCCTCGGCATCAAGGACGCGGCCGAGCTGATCGAGCTCGCCATTCTCACGGTCAAGGACACGAGCCCGCCGCGCGAGCGCCGGCGCATCCTGCGGCGGCTGAGCGCCCCGCCCTCGAGCATCGTGCTGGGCCCGCGCGGGCGGAAGTGACGGTCGATTCGTCGCATTGTCCGCGAAGAGCCGGCACCCGTGCTCGGCCGCGGCTCGCGAGACCGGCGGCTCACAAATGGCGCCGCAGGTCCTCCGCGGCCGCCTCGGCGGTGCGCTTGAGGCTGAACGGGGCGACGAAGGCGCCGTTCTTGTCCATGAGATAGACCAACGCCGTGTGGTCCATGGTGTAGCCGCCCTGGTCGAGCGGCACCTTGCGATAATAGGCGCGGTAGGCCTTGGCGACCTTGGCGATCGCCTCGGCGTCGCCGGAGAGGGCCTTGAGGCGCGGATTGAAGCTCGACAGATAGGCCTTGAGCGTCTCCGGCGTGTCGCGCTCGGGGTCGACCGTGATGAACACCGCGTTGACCTTCTCGGCATCGGGCCCGAGCTTCTCGAGAACCTCGGAGACCTCGAACAGCGTCGTCGGGCACACGTCGGGACAATGGGTGAAGCCGAAGAACACCAGCGTGGGACGCCCCTTGAGGTCCTGCTCGGTGACGGCGCGGCCGTCCTGGTCGACCAGCCGGAAGGGGCCGCCGACCGCGGAGGGGCCCGTGATCGGCCCGGCACCGCGTCCGACCACCATCAGCAGCACGGCGAAGCAGAGCATCAGCCCGGCCAGGAAGGCCGAGGCGATCAGCAGGATCCGGGTATTCCTGGGCGTCATGGGCGGGATCAGAAGCAGGCCGCCAGGCCGGCCAACACCATCTCGGCGAACACCGCCGTTCCGTACCAGGCCCAGAGGGCCAACGTGCCGGTGAGCACGGCACCGGCGACCGCTGCGACGACCAGGATCGGCCGGGTGGTATGGCGAATCGCGGCAACGGGCGCGGTCGGCATGTCTCTCTCGCGGGTGGCGGCTGCAACAGGCCTCACATAGGCCCGGCTCCACCCGATCACAAGCCGGCCCCGCGACGCAGCGCGACGGGATGGCGTCGGTGGCAGATCGAGCGCCGGCTACTTTCGGGTGCAGAAAACTGCAGGCACACATCGATGTGGATCGCCGGACGGGTGCAGCGAACAAGCAACCGTGCGGCCGCAACTCCCGGGCAGTCAGTCGAAAATTGACCCCGCATCGGAACCGCGCGATGGATATTTGAGGCGCCGGGCCGACCTGCTGGTGCTGTCGTTGCGAGCGCCCCCGCCCTGTCATGTATCTGAAACGATTCGCTCAACGTTTTACTGTATAGAACTGCGGAATTTCCCGCAAATACTGTGATATTCTCGCCAAGCTGGCAGTTCCGGCAGTGCTGATCGGGTCTCGGCGGCGCTGGATTTTCCAGGCGCGGTTCAATCTAGACTCGCGAGAGTGACCAAATTGCCACAGGCGGCGACGAATATTCAGCGCTGTGCTTGCAGGGCACTCGTCAGGACTGTCGTTCCCTTGATACCCCACGGGCCCGGCGGTAGGATCCTGTTGAGGGGTCGAGGGGGCGTTGATGCGACGGGCATTGTTGTTGTCGACCGCTTTGCTCTGGCTCGCCGGCCCGGCGAGTGCGGCGGACATCTTCACGATCAAGGACGCTATCCTTCAGGCGGTGCGCACGCATCCCGGAGTCGGTGAGGCGTCGGCCAACCGCCGTGCGACCGAATCGGAACTGAGGCAGACGCAATCGACGCTGCTGCCGCAGGTGCGCGTGGAGGCCAGCTACGGACCCGAGAAGTTGCATCGCTACATCACGCCCGCGCCGGTCGGCAACGGCGATTGGCAGAACGGCAGCAACGCCTCGGTGGTGGTGCGCCAGTTGCTGTTCGACGGCTTCGCTTCGATCCACGACATCTGGCGCCAGGCCGCGCGGGTCGACGCCGCGGCCGCGCGCGTGCACGAGCGCAGTGAACTGATCGCGCTCGATGCGGCGGAGGCCTATATCGACGTCGTGCGCTACCTGCGCCTGGTGGCGCTCGCGCAGGAGAACGTCGCGAGCCATCGGCGCATTCTCGGCAATGTGCGCTCGCGCTTCTCGGGCGGACGCTCCGGCGAGGGCGACCTGCAGCAGGCCCAGGAGCGGGTCGCGAGCGCTGAAGCCGTGCTCGCGGATTTCCGCCGCAGCCTCGACGAGGCGCGCGGCAAGTACCGGCGCGCAGTGGGCCTCGAGCCGTACAATCTCCGCTTCCCGGGCCGGCTGCCCGCGATGCCGCCGTCGAAGGACGGATCGCTCGCCGTCGCGCTGCGGCACAACCCGACGATCCGCGCCGCACAGGCGGATGCCGACGCCGCCAAGTACGGCTTCCGCGCCACCGCCGGCGCCTTCGTTCCGACCGTCTCGCTCGAAGGGCGCGCGCTGCGCGGCAACGATTCCGACAACCTGCTCGGCCGCCGCGACGAGGTCAGCGGCAAGGTCGTGATGAGCTGGGACATCTTCCGCGGCGGCCAGGACCTGTGGCGGCGCAACGAGTTCGCCGAGCGCATGATCGAGCAGAACATGCGCCATGCGCGCCTGCAGCGCGAGGCGTTCGAGGCCCTCGACAAGGCCTGGGCCGCGCGCACCGTGACGTCCGACCGCATCGCGGCGCTCTTGCGCCAGGTCGAGGCGGCGCGCCGGGTGGTCGGCGCCTATACCAAGGAATACGAGCTCGGCCAGCGCACCCTGATCGACCTGCTCGACGCCGAGAACCAGCTGTTCAACGCCCAGGTCTCCCTGGTGTCCTCGCGCGGAGTCGCGGTGTTCGCCGACTACCAGCTGCTCGCCGCCATGGGCCACCTGCTCGAATACCTGAAGACGGCGCCGCCGCCGGAGGCGGTGCCGCTCGACGTCGCCGGTGGCATCGTCCCGGTCAGCCTGCCGCCCATCATCCTCCAGGAGCCCGGCCCCGGTCCGGAGCCGCTCAACGTCGCGGTGCCGCTGCCGCCCGCCCCGGCGCCCGCGCCCGGCGATCCGCCGCCGGTGATCCGCTTCACGGAGCGCTGGCCGCAGTGGCAGGCTTCGCCGCAGACCGCGGTGGCGAACACGAGCCTGGGCGAACTGTCGGCCTTCGCGGCCGTCCCGGAGACCGGCTCGCGGATCGACGCGCGCTGGCTGCAGCCGACGATGTCGTTCGCGCCGCCGGCGTTCGCCGGACCGTTGCCGCTGTCGCCTTCGACCGGGGCGGGGGTTAACTAAGGCCTATTAAAATAGGCGCACTCGGAGCTTTACTGATCAGCCGGGCCGCGACTTCTGCTAGTCTCGCGGCGGCGACAGGCTCGAGACTCCTTCGCCCTTGAGTTCCCGGTCGTGCGGTCCGGCCAAGCCGGCGCATGGACCTGTTGAGGACGAGGACCGTCTTGACCCCCCAGAGCCGATCACCCGTCGCGGTGAAGGAGCGTGCGTCCGGCCCGGAGCCCGTCGCGGCGGAGGGCACGGAGGCCGGCCAGGGACCCGACGCCCTCACCGACGCGATCCTGTTCCTTGCGGCCCATCACGGCCGGGCGATCAGCCGCGACGCCCTGCTGGCCGGCCTGCCGATCACGGATGGGCGGCTCGGCGTCGCGCTGGTCGAGCGTGCGGCCCGCAAGGCTGGGCTGGAGGTGGAGCCCGTCAAGCGGGCGCTGTTCGACATTCCGGCCCTGGTGCTGCCGGCCGTGCTGATCATGCGCGACGGCTCGACCCGGATCCTGCTCGCCCACGACGACCGCGCCAAGACCCTCACCGTGGTCGACCCCAGCGCCGGGCCCAAGGCCGAGACCCTGCCGCTCGCGGTCGTGAACGCCGGCTATCTCGGCTACGCGTTCCTCGCCCGGCCTGCGGCGACCGCCGATGCCCGCGCGGTCGCGGCCGGCGACCTGCCGAAGACGCACTGGTTCTGGTCGGTGGTGCGGCAGTTCGGATCGAACTATTCCCACGTCGCGATCGCGGCGCTGATCGTCAACGTGCTGGCGCTCGCCACGCCGCTGTTCGTCATGAACGTCTACGACCGGGTGGTGCCGAACGGCGCGATCCCCTCGCTGATCGCGCTCGCGACCGGGCTCGTGATCGCGATCGTGTTCGACTTCGTGCTGCGCGTGGTGCGCAGCCGCATCATCGACATGACCGGCAAGAAGCTGGACGTGGTGCTGGCGGCCAACATCTTCGAGCACGTGCTCTCGTTGAAGATGGCGCAGCGCCCGCAGTCGGTCGGCATCCTCGCGAACCAGCTGCGCGACTTCGACTCGGTGCGCGAGTTCTTCACCTCCGGCACCGTGGTCTCGGCGACCGACCTCGTGTTCGCGGTGCTGTTCATCGGCGTGCTGTTCCTGATCGCGGGGCCGCTCGGCTGGATCCCGCTGATCATGCTGCCGGTCATGATCGGCATCGGCCTCGTGCTGCAGCGGCCGCTCGACCGCGCCATGAAACGCCTGCAGGCCGAGTCCGCGGCGCGCCACGGCGTGCTGGTCGAGTCGCTCTCCGGCATCGAGACGGTGCGCGCGAGCGGCGCCGAGGCCCGCATGCAGGCGGCCTGGGAGCGCTCGGTCGCGGCCACGGCGCGCTCCGGCGAGGACGTGCACTACTGGGCCTCGCTGGCGCTGACCGCCTCGAGCACCGCCCAGCAGGTGACGAGCCTGCTCCTGATCGTGTTCGGCGTGTTCCTGATCCTCGACGGCCAGCTCTCGGTCGGCGCGCTGGTCGCCGCCAACATGCTGGCGGGCCGCGTGCTCGGGCCGATCGCCGGCATCGCCGCGGTGATCACGCGCGCGACCCAGACCTTCACGTCGATGAAGGCGATCGACCGGATCATGGCGCTCGAGCGCGAACGCCCGCCCGAGCGGACCTATGTCTCGCGGCGGATCGAGCGCGGCAGCATCGCATTCGACAACGTCACCTTCCGCTATCCGGCGGGCGCCGAGGACGCGCTCGACAAGATCTCGTTCCAGGTCCGGCCGGGCGAGCGGGTCGGCGTGATCGGGCGCGTCGGCTCCGGCAAGACAACGGTCGGACGCCTGCTGCTCGGCTTCTACGAGCCGCAGAACGGCCGCATCCTGGTCGACGGCGTCGACCTGCGCCAATACGACCCCGCGGACCTGCGCGCCGGCATCGGCTTCGTGCTGCAGGATACCGACCTGTTCTTCGGCAAGCTGCGCGACAACATCGCGCTCGGCAAGCCGGCCGCGAGCGACGCGGAGGTCCTCGAGGCGGCGCGGCTCTCCGGCGTCGAGAGCTTCATCGCGGGGCATCCGCTCGGCTACGACATGCCGGTCGCGGAGGGCGGCCGCAGCCTCTCGGGCGGCCAGAAGCAGGCGATCGGGCTCGCCCGCATCCTGATCCGCAAGCCGAAGATCCTGTTCCTGGACGAGCCGACCGCGCATTTCGACGTACGCAGCGAGGCCGAGTTCATCGAGAGGCTGAAGACGCTCGCGACCGGCGACATGACGATCATCGTCTCGACCCATCGCACCTCCCTGCTGAGCCTGGTCGACCGGCTCCTGGTGTTCGACAAGGGGCACCTGGTGGCCGACGGCCCGCGCGACGAGGTGCTCGCCAGGCTGCGCGGCGGACCCGGCAAGGGCGCGCAACCCGAACCGCTCAAGAAGGCCCATGCGTCATTCTGATTTCGCCTTCGCCAACGACGTGCGCGCCGCCGTCGAGCTGCGCACCCCGCGCACCTCGCGACTGCTGCTGGTCGCCTCGCTCACCATGATCGTCGCCGCGCTGGTCTGGGCGAAGTTCGCGATCCTCGAGGAGGTGAAGCGCGGCAACGGGCGCGTCGTGCCGTCGCGCCAGATGCAGGTCGTGCAGTCGCTGGAAGGCGGCATCGTCGGCGAGATCCTGGTGCAGGAAGGCACGATCGTGAAGCAGGGCCAGCCGCTGGTGCGCATCGACGACACCAGCTTCGCCTCGCAGCTCGGCGAGGTGCGCGAGCGCCGGGCCGCCATGGCGGCCCGGGTCGCGCGCCTGGAGGCGGAAACGCAGGGTGCCCAACGTCCGGACTTCAGCCCCGACCTGATCCAGGCGGCGCCGCACGCGGTCGAGGCCGAGCGGAGCGTGTTCGAGGCGCGGCAGAAGAAGCTCGCGCAGGATATCGACGTGCTGGTGAAGCAGGAGACCCAGCGCCGCCGCGAGCTCGAGGAGTTCCAGGCGCAGGAGAACAAGCTGACCGAGACGGTCCGGCTGATGACGCGCGAGGTCGAGCTGACGCGCCGCCTGTACCAGCAGAGGATCATCCCCGAGATCGAGATGCTGCGCATCGACCAGAAGGCGGCCGAGATGCGCGGCCAGCTCGAGTTCGTGAAGGTGTCGATCACCAAGGCCCAGGCCGGAATCGACGAGGCGCGCGCCCGGATGGCGAATGCCCACGCCGCCTTCCGCGCCCAGGCCGAGGAGGATCTGGCCAAGTCCAGGGGCGATCTCGCGGTGCTCGACGAGACGGTCAAGTCCGCCAAGGACCGGGTGCTGCGCACGGAGCTGCGCTCGCCGGTGCACGGGATCATCAACAAGATCAACGTCACGACGGTCGGCGCGGTGGTGCAGCCCGGCGCCAACCTGATGGACATCGTGCCGCTCGACGACACGCTGTTGGTGGAAGGCCGCATCCGGCCGCAGGACATCGCCTTCGTGCGCCCCGACCAGGAGGCCGTGGTGAAGCTGACGGCCTACGATTCCTCGGTCTACGGCTCGCTCAAGGGCAGGGTCGAGCGCATCAGCGCCGACGCCCTGTCGGACGAGAAGGTCGACAAGGGCGAGGCCTTCTACCGGGTGATGGTGCGCACCGACAAGAACCACCTCGGCACCGCCGAGCATCCCCTGCCGATCATTCCCGGCATGGTCGCGACCGTCGAGATCCTGACCGGCGAGAAATCGGTGCTCGACTACATGCTCAAGCCCGCCCGCGTGCTGCGCGACGAGGCCCTGCGCGAGCGCTGAGCGCTTCGGTCCTTCGGTGGCGAGTGAGATTCTCGGCGTCATCCCGGCCGAGTGAGCATGAGCGAGCGCGAGCCGGGATGACGGCGCGAGCCGGCGCCGCGTAGGCTATCGGTAAAATTCTAACGGTGGTGCTGGGGATCCGTTCACCCTCGCCGGCACAATCACCGCGCGATCCCTCCCCATTTAACCGGCCCGAAGCGGGCCCGGCCCTATGCCTCGTCCCCGGCAGACCCGGGACGGGGATCGGCGAGACGCGCCGACCGATGTCCCGGACGCAGGGGCGTCGACATGGTCGGGTTTTCGGGTTCCCGCGCGGTCGCGCGCGCTGCCACGGCGGCGCTGGCGCTCGCCGTCGCCTTCGCGGCGGCGGACGGCGCCGCGGCCAAGCCGAAAGCGAAGAAGCCGCTTCGACCAGCCGCACCGGCTGTCGAGGCTCCGATCCCCCAGGTGCGTCCGCCCCTGAGCGAGCGGCCGCGCTTCTTCACGATCAACGGCGTACTCGCCAAGCAGCAGGGGCGCGGGGCGACCCGGCTCGCGGCGGTCGATCCCGCCACCGTGACCGACGCGCCGGTGCTGCCGCGCCTGCCCGAGACGGGCGCGGAGCCGTTCGGCCTGTTCGCATTCCGCGCGCCGGAGGGCCAGCTCTGGCACAAGTGGCGCGCTCTCGAAGCGAGGCTCGGCCGCGAGAGCGAGGCGCTCGCGGCCTGCCGCGGCGAGGCCGAGGGCTGCACCCGCGTCGCCGCGCGCTTCCTCGCGATCGTGCGCGCGGCCGCCGAGCGGTCCGGTCGCGCGCGCCTGGAATACGTCAACGGCGCGCTCAACGCGGCCATCGCCTACACGACCGACTTCGCCCAGCACGGCGTCGCCGACCGCTGGAGCGCACCGCTCGAAGCGCTCGCCAGCGGGCGGGGCGACTGCGAGGACTATGCGATCGCCAAGTATGTCGCGTTGCGCGAGGCGGGCGTGGCGGCCGCCGACCTGCGCATCGTGCTCCTGCGCGACACCGCGAGCCGCGAGGACCACGCGGTGCTGGCGGCACGCGAGGGCGGGCGCTGGTACGTGCTCGACAATCGCGGCGCGCGCTTCGCGCAGGACCGGGAGCTGCCCCACTACATGCCGCTGTTCGGGATCAACCAGGACGGCGTCAGCCTGTTCGCTGCGCCCTATGCCTGGAGCCTGCGCGGCTCGATCGCCGAGCCGGTCCCGGCGACCGCCGACCAATCCCTCGCCCTGCGCGGCAGCCTCGCGCCGGTGTCTACGGTGGAGTTCCCGCCGGTGCAGCCGCTGCTGTAGCGCGAGCTTCGAGCTTGCTGCCGAGGGAGGCAGGGCGGGCGACGGGAAGCCGGCAGTTTCCTCGAAAAAGCCGCCCGCCGGACTGCTCCGGCGGACATGCGTCAGATCGTGATGAACGTCAAGTGGCGACCACGTTGATCTGGTTGCCCTGCAGGTCGTAGCCGTTTTCGAGCCGCGCCAGCGCCACCGCCGCGTGCCCGCCGTCGCTGCCGTCGGCGTCGTACCACAGCGTGTTGGTGCTGGTGTCGTAGTGGAAGCGCTCGGCGTCCGAGCCGAAGGTCGCATCCGCGCTCTTGCCGAACACCGTCGCCTGGCTGCCGGTCGAGAGCCCGCCGTCCGCAAAGCCGGCGCCGCCCTGCAGGACGTGGAACAGGTCTCCGACGTCCCCGAAGTCGAGGATGTGGTCGGCATCGGCGATGCTCGGGCCGCCGTCGGCGGTCGAGGCGTAGCGGAAGATGTCGCCGAGCAGGCCCCCGTGCAGCACGTCGGCCCCGGCCCCGCCGACGAGGGTATCGACGCCGGCGCCGCCCAGGAGGAGGTCGTTGCCGTCACCACCGAGCAGTTGATCGGTTCCGGCGCGGGCGACGATGACGTCGTTGCTGTCGCCGCCGTTGATCGTCTCGCCGGAGGTCGAGCCGACCAACAGGTCAGCCCCGGCGGTGCCGGTGTCGCCCGCCACGAAGGTCGGGAAGGTCAGCGGCGACCCGGTTCCGCCGAACAGGTGGCTGATGTCGAAGACCTTCGCGCTGCCATCGGCCATCGTGACCTCGATGCCGATCTTGGCGGACTCGAAGTTCGCGACGGTGACGTTGTCCCAGTTTCCGGCGTTGGAGCCGAAGTCGTTGAGCCCGACCGTGGGGTTGAAGAGGAAGTTGGCGAGCTGGGTACGATCGGCTCCCGAAGCCTCGCTCAGGATGCCCTCCATGTCAGCGGCCGTGAAATTCAGCATGATGGTGTCAAGGTCGGCCCCACCATCGTAGGTCGTCAGATCGCCTCCGTTGGTGTGGTTGGCCGATGTCACGACGGTGTCGTCGCCGGCCCCCATGTCGACGTCGACGTTGCCGAGGGTCACGCCGGTGAAGTCGTAGGTGTTGCTGCCGCCCGTGCCCTGCAGCGTGACGTCGTTGCTGCCGGTGGCGTTGGTGACGATCTCGATGCCCGTGGCCGCCTGTGAGAACGACGCGAGCTGCAGGTTGGCGTTGCCGCCCGCGATCGAGCCGAGCCGCAGCGTGTCGGTGCCGGCGCCGCCGTGGAAGATGTCGTCGTTGCCGGCGACATAGATGGTGTCGTCGCCGCCGCCGCCCATCAGGGTGTCGGAGCCGCCGCCGCCGTCCAGCACGTTGGCGCTGTCGTCGCCGGTGAGCGTGTCGTTGCCGGCGCCGCCTGTCACGTTCTCGATATTGGCGATCGATGTGAAGCCGGTGGCGCTACCCGCCGCGAGATCCACCGTGACCCCTTCCGTCGTGCCGTCATAGCTCAGGGTGTCGGACCCGGTGCCGAGGTCGGCCGTGAAGAGCTCAACGTTCACGACGCGACCGCCCTCGAATTGCGTGATGACCCCACCCGCGACGACGACGTCGAGGGTCTGCCCGCTGCCGCCGCTGGTCAGCTGCAGCGTATCGACGCCGTCGCCGCCATCGACGAGGTCGGCACCGTGGGAATCGACCGTGTACTGGAACGTATCGTCGCCTCCGTTGCCGAACAGGAGATCATTGCCGTTCCCACCGCTGATGGTTTCTCCGCTGTCGGTGCCGACAACGATCTGTCCCCCATTGGCGCCGGTCAGGCCGGTGATCAGATCATAGTCCGCCGTGCCGAGCGAATGACCCAGATAGGTTCCGCCATTGCTGAAA
The DNA here is from genome assembly GCA_003105195.1 of Bradyrhizobiaceae bacterium. Lineage (GTDB taxonomy): Bacteria > Pseudomonadota > Alphaproteobacteria > Rhizobiales > Xanthobacteraceae > FEB-22. Next base: position 1,252 of record PQAH01000232.1, on the reverse strand, counting down.
TCGAACCCTTCGATCCGGTCGGCGCCGCCAGCCGCGAAGAAGTTGACGACCTTGATGGTCTGGCCGTTGTAGGTGATCAGCAGGTCGTCCACGGCGGCATCGCCGTCGGCATCCACGCGCGCGAAGCCGAGATCCGTGAAGACCGTGGCCCCTCCGCTGGCGGTCGTGATGCGGATCGTGTCGCTGCCGCCGCCGCCGAGCTCGTCGACGGTATCGTGGCCGTCACCCGTGGCGGCGAAGAGATAGGTGTCGTTGTTCGCGCCACCGGATAGGACGTCGTTGCCGGTGCCGCCGGTGAGCGTGTCGGCGCCATCCTGGCCGAACAGCGTATCGTCGCCGGGCCCGCCGAACACCTCGTCGTTGCCGCCGTGGCCGTAGAGGATGTCGTCGCCAGCGAGCACCGCGGCGCCCGCCCCTCCGGTCGGCAGCGGATTGTTGGCGCCGCTCGTGCCCGTGACAATATTGAACGTCTCCTGATATTCGCCGCCGGCCGGGTCGGTGACCTTGACCACGAGCTCGTAGGGCGTGGCATCCGCCATGTTGGCGGTGAGCGAGACGGTGCCGCTGGAGCTGACGTCGAAGATGGCATGGCTCGCCGAGACGAGCTCGTAGGTGAAGCCGCTCGCGTGGTCGGCGTCAGTCGCCAGCAGCGTGGCGATGACGTGGGTGTTGAGCGGCAACGCATTGCCGGCCGCCGGCGGCGCCGCAATCCAGCGGATGTCGGTCGGCAGATCGTTGACCGGCACTACCGTGACGGTGCTGACCGCGGGAGCGGATTCGTCCACCCCGTCGTTCACCACGACCTCGATGGTACGGTCGCCCGCCGTCGGGTCTTCCGACGTGTTCTCGTAGCGGACGAGATCCACGGCCGCCGCATAGTCGGCCGGCGAGGCGGCGCCGACCATGACGATCTTGTGCGGCGTGCTCTCTCCGAGGTCGATCGAGATGCCGGCCGGGAGCGCGCCGAACAGGCTCAGGCTCTCGAAGGCGCCGTCGGCCGGATTGGTCAGCGTGATGGTCGCCGACTGCAGGACCAAATGGTCGACGTCCGCGACCGAGGCGGCCGCGGAGATCGCCACCGCGGCGTCGCCCTCGGTGAAGGTCACCGCATGCCCGTTGCCGGATGCGCCGGTGTCGAGATCGACCTCCGGCGGATCGTTCACGGGCGTGACGTCGATCGTGAGGGTCGCGGGGGCCGAGGTGTCGATGCCACCGTTCGCTGTGCCGCCGTCGTCCTGGACGCGGAACTCGA